>DATKCY010000066.1:0-16517 GCA_035512995.1 Thermohalobaculum sp. | reverse complement strand
GACCGACGACTACATCGCCCGCTACTCGGTCGCCGACTTCAGGAGCGCCGGATCGTCGCTCAAGCTCTGCCTCATCGCCGCCGGCGAGGCCGACTTCTACCCGCGCCTCGGCCGGACGATGGAGTGGGACACGGCCGCGGGGCACGCCGTCCTCGCCGCCGCCGGGGGCGAGGTGCTGGACTTCGACACGCACCAGCCCCTCCGCTACGGCAAGCCCGGCTTCGCGAACCCGTTCTTCCTGGCCCGCAGCCCCGGCGTCCGGCTGGTGGACACCGGCGCTTGACCGTCACCGTCGTCATCCCGGCACGCTACGCCTCGTCGCGCTTTCCGGCCAAGCCGCTCGTCCCGCTCCGCGGCGCGACGGGCGAGGCGCGAAGCCTGATCCGCCGCACCTGGGACGCGGGCCGCGCCGTCGAGGGCGCCGACCGGCTCGTGATCGCCACCGACGACGCGCGCATCGCCGACGAGGCCAAGGGATTCGGCGCCGAGGTCGCGATGACCTCGCCCGACTGCGCCAACGGCACCGAGCGCTGCGCCGAGGCCGTCGCCGCCGCGACGCCTGCGCCGGAGATCATCGTCAACCTCCAGGGCGACGCACCGCTGACCCCGCCCTGGTTCATCGAGGCGCTGATCGCCGCCATGCGCGCGGACCCCGCCATCGCGGTCGCGACCCCGGTGCTCCGCGCCGACGCCCGCGCGCTCGAGAGCTTCAAGGCCGACCGGCAGGCGGGGCGCGTCGGTGCCACCACCGCCGTCTTCGATGCGGCGGGCCGCGCGCTCTACTTCTCGAAGGAGGTGCTGCCCTTCACCGGCCGCGCGCTCGACCCGGGCGAGACCTGCCCCGTCTTCCACCATGTCGGCGTCTACGCCTACCGGCCCCGGGCGCTCGCGCGCTACCCGGCGCTCGCGCCGGGGCCCCTCGAGGCGTGGGAGGGGCTCGAGCAGCTCCGCTTCCTCGAGCACGGGATTGCGGTACACTGCGTCGAGGTGGACGCGCGCGGCGCCCATTTCTGGGAGCTGAACAACCCCGAGGACGTCGCCCGCGTCGAGGCGGTGCTGGCCGAGCGCGCCCTGCCGTGAGGGCTGGCTCGGCGCCCCGGCGGGCGCAAGAAAGGAAGAGGATGACGAAGACAGTTTCGAAGGCGATTTTCCCCGTGGCCGGCCTCGGCACCCGCTTCCTGCCCGCGACCAAGTCGATCCCGAAGGAGATGCTGCCGCTGGTCGACCGCCCGCTTATCCAGTACGGCATCGACGAGGCCCGCGCCGCCGGGATCACCGAGTTCATCTTCGTCACCGCCCGCGGCAAGTCGGCGCTCGAGGACTATTTCGACAGCGCGTCCGAGCTCGAGCGCGAGCTCGAGGCCAAGGGCAAGGACGACCTGCTGGCCGAGGTGCGCGACAGCACGATGCCCTCGGGCGCCATCGCCTATGTCCGCCAGCAGGAGGCGCTCGGCCTCGGCCACGCCGTCTGGTGCGCGCGCCGGCTGATCGGCGACGAGCCCTTCGCCGTGATCCTGCCCGACGACGTGCACGCGGGCGAGACGCCGTGCCTGAAGCAGATGGTCGACGCCTATGCGGACGGCTGCATGATGGCCGCGGTCGATGTCCCGCGCGAGCAGACCGCCTCCTACGGCATCCTCGAGCACGATGCCGAGCAGAACCGCCTGCTCCCCGTCCGCGCAATGGTCGAAAAGCCCGCGCCCGAGGACGCGCCCTCGACCATGGCCGTGATCGGCCGCTACATCCTGACCCCCGAGGTGCTGACCAGCCTCGACAAGGGCAAGAAGGGCGCCGGCGGCGAGATCCAGCTCACCGACGCCATCGCCGAGCAGATCGAGGCCGGCCACCCGGTCCACGGCTTCCGCTTCGACGGCCACCGCTACGACTGCGGCTCGAAGGCGGGCTTCCTCAAGGCCACCGTCGCATTCGCGCTCAAGCGCGACGAGTTCCGCGACGAGCTCGGGGCCTTCCTGCGCGAGGTGGCGGAGCGCCGGCCGGCAGCCGGGTAGGTGTTTCAGGCGGCCGACGCGAAGCGGGCGAGATCGCTGTTGAAGCGCGCGGGGGCCTCGATGAACGGCGCGTGTCCGACGCCGTCGTACCAGGCCGTCTCCGCCCACGGGCAGCGGGCCGCGACCGCCTCGGCCATCGCCGGCAGGACGAAAGTGTCGGCCCTGCCATGGCTGACGAGCAGCCGCGTCCGGGCAGCCTCGTACATCGGCCGCAAGTCCAAGCTGCGCGCGAGCAGGAAGCCGCGCACGCTCGGCGGCACGACCATGGTGAAGGCGAGGCAGGTCTCGAAGTCGTCCGGCGTCATCTCCTCCGCCGTGCAGGCGCGCAGAAGCGCACGGACGGCGCCGATGCTCTCGGCCAGGTCCGGGCTGCAGGCGGTGGGGGCGTGCTCGAGGAAGCCGGGGCCGATCAGGCTCCCGAACGCGTCCGGGCCGAGCACCACCGCTCCCCCGACCAGGTTCACGCCCCCGATCGCGTCTGCGCCGTACTTCGAAAGATAGTCCCCGACCACGACGCCCCCGTAGGACCAGGCGACGAGGACGGGGCGCGGGAGCCGCAGGCCGTCGATCACCGCGGCCACGTCGTCCGCCCAGAGCGCGCCGTCGGCGTAGTCCTCGGCCCGGTCGGGCCGGCCCGACATTCCGTGGCCGCGCAGGTCCATCGCGACCAGTCGGAAACGCCCGAGCTCGCTGCCTTCGAACTGGTGGCGCCAGCAGAGATGCGCCTGCGACCATCCGTGGATGAAGAGGATCGGGGGTCCGCCCGGGTCGCCCGTCTCGGCGACGTGGATCGCCGTTCCGCCGCCCCCGGCCACGCTCTGGCTCAGCATCGCTGCCTCCGCCCCGACCCGCGCTCCCTCCCGTGCATCGTAGCACGGAGGGGCGTCACCTCCGAGCCGTTCAGAACGTCTGGTCGTAATCGCCGACCGACGGCTCCTCGCGGATGATCGCGTCGAGCGCCGCGAAGATCGCGCGCAGCTCCTCCTCGGAGCGGGTGCTCTCGCAGACGACGACGAGGTTCGGGGTGTTCGACGACGGGCGGACCAGCGCCCAGGCGCCGCCTTCCAGCATCACGCGGGCGCCGTTGACAGTGACCACCCGCTCGATCGCGAGGGGGCCGAGGCGCGCGCCCTCCTCGGCCATACGGCACAGCCGCTCGGTCAGGCGGGCGGCGACCGCGTATTTCTCCTCGTCCGGACAGAAGGGCGACATGGTCGGCGTCGCAAAAGTGTGCGGCAGCGCGCGGCGGAGGTCGGAGAGGCGCCTGTCCGGATGCCGGTCGAGCAGCCGGCAGACCTCGACCGCGGCGCGCAGGCCGTCGTCGTAGCCGCGCCCGATCGGCTCCGCCAGGAAGTAGTGGCCCGACTTCTCGAACCCCGCCAGCGCCCCCAGCTCCCTGATCCGCCGCTTCATGTGGCTGTGCCCGGTCTTCCAGTAGTCGACCTTCGCGCCCCCCTCGGCCAGCACGGGGTCGGAGGCGAAGAGGCCCGTGGACTTCACGTCCGCGACGAAGGTGGCGCCGGGGTGGCGGGCGATCATGTCGCGCGCCAGGATCACGCCCACCTTGTCGGAAAAGATCTCCTCGCCCTCGTCGTCGACGACGCCGCAGCGGTCGCCGTCGCCGTCGAAGCCGAGCGCGAGGTCGGCGCCCGCGGCGCGCACCGCGCGCGCCATGTCGTGCAGCATCTCCATCGCCTCGGGGTTCGGGTTGTAGTTCGGAAACGTGTAGTCGAGCCGGTCGTGCAGCGGCACGACCTCGGCGCCGATGCGGCGAAGCAGCTCGGGCGCGAAGGCGCCGGCGGTGCCGTTGCCGGTCGCGACCACGACCTTCAGCGGCCGGTCGAGGCGGAAGTCGCCGGCCAGGTCGTCCAGATAGGCCGCCCGCACGTCCGGCGCCCGGATCAGGCGCCCGCCCGCGCGCGGCCGCCCCTCGCCCCCGAGGACGATGTCGCGGAGCCGCGCCATCTCGTCCGGCCCGTGCGTCAGCGGCGCCTCCATCCCCATCTTGACCCCGGTCCAGCCATTCGGGTTGTGGCTGGCCGTCACCATCGCCACCCCCTGGGTCCGCAGATGGATCTGCGCGAAATAGGCCATGGGGCTCAAGGCAAGCCCGATGTCGTGCACCTCCGCGCCTCCCTCCATCAGCCCCAGCATCAGCGCCTGCTTGATGGCGAGCGAATAGGAGCGGTAGTCGTTGCCGACCGCGATCGTCGCCGGCCCGCCCGCCTCGTGCAGCTGGGTCGCGAGGCCGAGGCCGACCGCCTGCATGCCGCAGAGGTTGATCTCCTGCGGGTAGCGCCACCGGACGTCGTATTCGCGAAAGCCCGTGGGCCTGATCATCGGCACGGTCAGGCTCGGGCCGGTGTTTACCTCGACCTCGGTCCGGGGGACTGGCCCGTCCCCCCGCTCCGCCGCCATCAGGAGGCCTCGACCGGATGCGCCCTGGCCACCCGGTCGAGCTCGAGCAGCACGTCAAGAAGCTCCGCCATCTGCCCGAGCGGCAACATGTTCGGCCCGTCCGAGGGCGCCCGGTCGGGATCGGGATGCGTCTCGATGAAGAGCCCGGCGACGCCGACCGCGACGGCCGCGCGCGCGAGCGGGGCCACGAACTCCCGCTGCCCGCCGCTCGCGCCGCCGAGACCTCCGGGCTGCTGCACCGAGTGGGTCGCGTCGAAGACGACCGGGTAGCCTGTGCGCGCCATCTGCACGAGGCCGCGCATGTCGGTCACCAGCGTGTTGTAGCCGAAGCTCACCCCCCGCTCGGTCAGCAGGATGCGGCGGTTGCCGGTCGAGGCGACCTTCTCCGCGACATTGCCGATATCCCACGGCGCGAGGAACTGGCCCTTCTTCACGTTGACCGCGCGCCCCGTCCGGCCCGCCGCCAGCAGCAGGTCGGTCTGCCGGCAGAGGAAGGCCGGGATCTGCAGGATGTCGGCCACCTCGGCCGCTTGCGGGCAGTGGCCCGGCTCGTGCACGTCGGTCAGCACTGGGACGCCGACCGCGCGGCGCACCTCGGCCAGCGCCTTCAGCCCCTCGTCGAGCCCGAGGCCCCGCCGGCCGGACAGCGACGAGCGGTTCGCCTTGTCGTAGGATGCCTTGAAGACGAAGCCGATCCCGCGCTCGGCACAGATCCCGGCCAGCGCGCCCGCGATATCGACCGAGTGCTGCACCCCCTCCGCCTGGCAGGGGCCGGCGATCAGCGCGAACGGGCCGCCGCCGCCAAAGGCGACGTCGCCGACCGTCACCGTCTCCGCTGCCGCCATGCCCGATACCTCCGCCTGCCGCCGCCGGGGCCCGAGCAAGACCAGAAAGCGGCGCCCGAGGCAAGCGGCCGGGCGGGCGGGTGACGGCGCGCCCCGGCGGCTTATATGGGGCCGGATGCTGCACCATCTCCGCAAACTGCTCGAAGGCCCCGAGGACGCGCCCGAGACGCTGGACGAGGCCGACGCCCAGGTCGCGGTCGCCGCGATCCTGGTCGAGGCCGCGCGCGCCGACGGCCACTACGAGGTCAGCGAGCGCAACACCATCGACCGCGTGCTCGCGCGGCGGTTCGGGATCGGCGAGGACCAGGCGGCGGAGGCGCGACAGGAGGGCGAGGCCCTGCAGGCCGAGGCGAGCGACATCGTCCGCTTCACCCGCGCCATCAAGGCGACCGTGCCGCACGACGAGCGCGTCGGCGTGGTCGAGGCGCTCTGGGAGGTCATCTACGCCGACGGCCTGCGCGAGACGCACGAGACCGCGCTCATGCGCCGGCTCGCGGGGCTCCTCTATGTCGAGGACAGGGAGGTCGGCCTGGCCCGCCAGCGCGTCGCTTCGCGGCTCGGCCACGAGAGCTGAGCCGGCGCGGCAAGGTCGGGTAGGTCGCCCGGGTCGGGCCGGGCGATGACGGCATGGGTCGGACGGGCCGTCGTCCGCGGGCGCCGGTATCAGCCCGCCCCGCGGGGCGGCCGCTCCCAGAACGGACCGTCCTTCTTCAGCGCCTTCCAGGCGGCCTTGGCGCCGGCCCAGTCGCGCTCGGCCCGCGGCCGCTCGGCGCCGATCAGCAGCCCGGCCGCAAGCCGCGCCTCGCCGTGCCGGGCCGCAGGCGGATCGTCGCCCATCAGCACCGCCTCGGCCATCGCGACATCGTTCAGGCTGCCGAATACGTCCTGCAGCGTCTTCAGATCCTTCAGGAATTCCTTGAGCCGGCCACCACTCCAGAGCGGCTCGGCGAACTCGACCGTGTAGCGCAGCGCCTTGAGCTCCTTCCGCAGCGCGTGGCGCCCCTCGACCGTCAGCCCGGCGATGCCTTTGGCGTGGCCGCGGACGCTCTTCCAGCGCCGGTCGAGCGCCTCTCCCATCGTGTCGCAGATCGTCCGCCCCAGGAGGTCGACGCCCAGGTCCCCGGCCCGCCGCCGGGGAACGCCGGCAGCGACGGCCGAGGCCACCTCGAACAGGAAGCTCTGGGTCTCCGCCGCCGCGAGCGTCCGGCGGAGCGCGCTCCGCGCGGTCCCGGCGCGTTCGGCGAGCGCCCGGTCGAGGGCGGCCGTGCCCTCCTCCGGCAGCCCGCCCGCCCGCGCCAGCATCTCGCCCCGCAAGACGTCGATGTCGCGCACCGCCGCCGCCGCCTGGCCCAGGCGGCGCGCCTCGTCGCGCAGATGCGCGAAAGGCGGCGGGGAGTCGCTCTTCGGCACCAGGCGCAGCGCGGCGCGGAGGCGGCGGAGGCCGATGCGGAGCTGATGCGGGCCTTCCGGGTCGTCCGCCTCGACCACCACCGCCGCATTGGTCGTGATCTGCTCGAGGCACTCCGCCAGGATCGCGCGCAGCGCCTCCTCGGTCGACATCGCCGCGTCGAGGTCGACGGAGAAGGCCTTGCGCGGCCGGAGCGGCAGCTGGCTCGTTCCCTGCGTCGCCAGCCGATAGCCGCGCTCGCCCTTGCTGTCGCCGGAGAATTGGACCGGGCCGCGGTCGAAGATCGCCGCCGCCGCCTCGAACAGCGCCGGCGGATCGCCCTCGATCAGCTCGAACTCGGCCTCGCGGAGCGGCTCGCTGCGGTCGCCGGCCACGACCTCGCCGCTGTCGAGCGCGAACTCGATCAGCGAGCCGCCGTGCTCGAGCATCCGCTTCTGGCGCCGGATCACCGTCTCGGCGCGGGACGCGAGCTCGGCATTGCCGACGGCCCCGCGGATCGTCTCGCGCAAGCCCTCGTCGCTGACCTTCTCGATCGCCGGCACGGGCTCGTCCAGCGCCACCTCGACCTCGCGCGCGTGGCTGAGGCCGCCGCGCATCTCGCGCCCGGCCTTGACCGTCTGGATCCACTCGCCGTTCTTGCGGCGCAGGCGGAACGCGATGCCTGCGTCGCGCAGCCGCCAGTCGGCGGTGTCGAAGTAGAGGGTCTCGAGCCGGTCCGTCGTCGCCCGCCCGCGCGTCATGGCGCGAAGCGTGCGGCTGGTGCGGAGGCGGCGCTCGCCCGCCTCGTCGAGCGTCAGCTTAAGCTCGATCTCGTCCATCGGCTGCACGTCTCCGGCACCGGCGCGGGCGCCACGCGAGCCTGCACCGGAGCGGGCGCGGCGCGCAAGTCAGATGAAGGCAGGCGGCGGCGCCACCGCGGACGCCGAGGCGCAGTCGGAGTAGAGGGTGGTATCCTCGGCCTCGACCTCGTCGACCGCGTTCGCGAGAGCGGCGTGCTGGCCCATCAGGTCGCACATGTGCCACGACCGGACCTCCTGGTGCCGCTCGAGGGCCGCGAGCGATGCGTCGAGCGTCGTCGCGCGCTCGTGGACGGTGTCGAGGCCGAGCGTTTCCGCCCGATGCAGCACGCGCGCGCAGGCGCGGCGCGCGGCGGAGACGTCGAGAGCAGGCGACGCCGGATCGTCCGGGTCAGCGTCTGCCAGGATCCACCCCAGGCGGTTCGCCTGGTCGTGCAGCAGTCTGCACTGCCGCTCGATCAGCGCGCGAACCTGCTCCTGAAACATCTCTGTCGCCTCCAGTGGTCGGTGGCCGCCTCCAGTGGTCAATGGCACGGCTGCTGCTCGATCTCCCCCTCGATCAAGCTAACGCGCGCGTGCCGGATCGGTTGCATTCCGTGACATTCGGGCCGGAGCGTGTCGCGAAAGACACTCGGGGCTCAGCGGCGGTCCGGCGGGGTCCGGCGCGCGCGGGCCGGGCGCCAGACGGCGCGGTCGGTCACGGTGGCGCGGACCCAGCGCCGCTCCCACTTGCCTTCCTTCTGCAGGTATATCTCGGCGCGCAGCGCGTCGCTCGCGGCATGGGCCGCGGCGAGTTCGGCGAACGCGATGCTGCGCTTGGCGGTCGGCGCCCAGACGGCGGAGGTCACGTGCCCCGCCTCGCGCCGGGCGCCGACATGGACGAGCGCGTCCCGCGCCGGCTTCGAGCCGTCGATGTCGAGCATGACCAGCCGGCGCCTCGGCCCGGCCACGGCATGGCGCGCGAGCGCCCGCCTGCCGTTGAAGTGCCCCTTGCGGAAGTCGACCAGCCGGCCGAGGCCGAGCTCGAACGGCGTGCGCCCGCGGCTGGCCCGCTCGACGGCGTGGATCGACTGGAAGTCGACGCCGGTCTGAATGAACCCCGCCTCGATCCGCGCGATCTCGAGCGCGGCCGAGCCGATGGCGCGGAGGCCGAAGGTCTCCCCCGCCGACCAGAGCCGGTCCCAGAGCGCGAGCGCCGCATCCGGCCGCACCCAGAGCTCGTAGCCGAGGTCACCGGTGAAGCCGGTGCGGGAAACGGTGAGGCCCGGCTCGGGCTCGGCGAAGTCGAACGGGCGGAGGGACGGGACGTCGAGGCCCGCGGCCTCCAGCACCGCGAACGCGGTCGGCCCCTGCAGCGCAAGCGCCGCGATGTCGTCGGTCTCGTCACCGATGCGCGCGTCGAATCCCCAGGCAACGTCGCAGAGCCAGCCGAGCTGGCGCTCCTGGCAGCAGAGGCGGAAGTCGTCGTCCCCCAGCCGGAACAGCGTCCCGTCGTCGATCACCATGCCGTCCTCGTCGCACCAGAGGACATAGGCGACCCGCCCCGGCTCCAGCCCGCCCACGCTGCGCGTGACCAGCCGGTCGGCGACGCGGGCCGCGTCCGGCCCGCTGATCCGGTATTTCCGCATCGGCGAGATGTCGAACAGCGACGCCTGGTTGCGGATCGAGAAATATTCGGCCTCGACCTCGACCAGCACGCTCGGCGACAGCCGGCCCGACCAGTCCGCCCACGCATGGGCGACGGACAGGTCGCGAAGCCGCGGCTCGAACGGCGTGCCGACCAGCCCGCGGGGGACCGGAGGGGCGGCGCTCGCGCGCGGACGCTCGGCGCGGTTCATCGCCGGACCCCCTCGGCCAGCGCGGCGAGCGCGGCGTTGCGGCCCGGCAGGCCGGTGACGTCGCCGCCCGGATGCGCGCCCGCGCCGCAGAGCCAGAGCCCCGGCAGCCCCGTCCGGTAGTGCCCCATGCCGTTCACCGGGCGCAGCATCAGCATCTGGTCGACGGCGAACTCGCCGTGGTGCCAGTGGCCCCCCGGCGCCGCCGTCCGGGCCTCGATGTCCGAGGGCGTGTCCAGCGCCGCCCCGGTGACGGTGTCCGCGAGCCCCGGCAGCGCCCGGTCGATCAGCGCCACCACGGTCTCGATCGCCGCGCCCCGCGCCCCGTCGCTCCAGCCGCCCCCGGGCGCGTTCGGCACCGGCTGGATCAGCGCGGACAGCCGGGCGCCGCCCTCGACCGGCTCGACCAGCGCCTCGACCGCCGGGGCATCGGGCATCCGGCCGTACTTGACCGGGTCGAAGCTCGCCTCCATCGCCGCGACCGATGGCGCGAGCAGCAGCCGGCCCTGCGTGTGGCGCGCGTCCAGGCCCTCGATCCGTGGCATGTCGGAGAGCGTCAGGTCGAGCCGCGCCGTCACGCCCTCGGCGCGCAGGTTGCGGACCCGCCGGCAGACCTCGGCGTCGAAGTGCTCGACCCCCGCCAGCGCGAGCGTCGGGCCGGCGCCGAGGCTCGAGAAGACGGCGTGCGCCGGGATCGACTCCTGCCCCTCGACGCCGACGCCGAGCACGCGGTCGCCTGCGATCAGCAGGCCGCTCGCCCGCGCCCCGTAGCGGATCGACGCGCCGCGCGCCTCCGCCGCCTCGGCCATCCGCCGGGCAAGCGTCGCCATGCCGCCCTCGGGCCGCCGCCGCCCGCTCCCGCCGAGATGGCGGTAGAGCAGCGTCAGCACGGTGCCGGGCGAGCGCGGCCCCATCCTGGCGCCCAGCACGCCGTCGAAGGCGAGGCTGGCGGCGAGCGGGCCGTCCGGCATCTCCGCGAGCAGCACGTCGGCGACGTTCGAATAGGCGACCCGCAGGAATTCCTGCATCTCCCGGCGCCCGAGGCGGCGGATGTCGAGCCCGAGCCGGCCGAGGCCGCGGAGCTCCGCGAGGCCCGGGCCCGTCAGCCAGCCCTCGCCGAGCCGGGGCGGGGGCCCGAGGGTCAGCGGCGCCAGCACGCCGGCGAAGCGGCGGAAGCGCTCGCAGAGCGTCCGGTAGACCGCTGCCTGCGGGTGCGGCTCGCCGCCCGCAAGGCGCGCGTCGTCGCCCTCGATCACCACGTGCCGGCCGCCGGGGTCGAGGGCTGTCGTCGGCAGCGCCGGCCCGTCGAGGCCGAGCGCCTGCGCCTCCGTCCCCAGCGCCTCCATCGCCGCCGGGTGCAGGTTCCAGATCAGGTGCCCCGCCGCCATCATGCCGCCGGGCGCGTCCGCCTGCTCCAGCACCGTGACCCGCGCGCCCTGCCCCGCCAGCGCCGCGGCGGCCACCAGGCCGTTGTGCCCGGCACCGATGACGACCGTCTCGATCCGGCTCCCCTGGTCGAGCGCCATTGTCAGCCCCTCACGCTGCCCGGAACGCGCGCGCGTCCCGGCGGAGCCTGCGCGCGTCGCTCAGGATCTCCCGCGCCGCGTTGGCGCCGGGCGCGCCCATAACGCCGCCGCCCGGATGCGCGGACGAGCCGACCAGATAGAGCCCCCGGACCGGCGAGCGGTACTGCGCCCACCCCGGCACCGGGCGGTTGAACAGGAGCTGCTCGAAGGTCAGCTCCCCCTGGAAGATGTTGCCCTCGGTCAGCCCCACCTCGCGCTCCAGATCGGCGGGGCTCCGCACCTCGGCATGCACGATCAGGTCGCGGAACCCCGGCGCCACCGCCTCGATCCGGTCGAACACGGTGTCGGCGAAGGCTTGCCGCGCGGCATCGTCCCAGTTGTCGGGCGAGCGGGTGCCGCCCTTCTCCAGATCGTAGGGCGCGTACTGGATGAACAGCGTCATCATGTGCTTGCCCGCCGGCGCCATGGTTGGGTCGATCCGGCTCGGGATCAGCATGTCCAGGTAGGGCTTCGCCGACCAGCGCCCGGCCTTCCAGTCGTCAAAGGCGCCCTCGATCTCGGCCAGGCTCTCCGAGACGTGGAGGTCGCCCGAGAGGACCGGCGAGTCCTCCGGCACGGCCGGAAAGCGCGGCATGCCGTCGAGCGAGATGTTGATCTTGCCGCTCGAGCCGCGGATCTGGAACCGGCGGACCCCGGCCAGGAAGTCGTCCGGCAGCTCCTCGGGGTCCACATGGCGCAGGAAGGTCCGTTTCACGTCCATGTTCGAGGCGACGATCGGCGCGCGGTATTCATCCCCGCCCTCGATCACGACGCCGGCCACGCGTCCGTCCTCGACCAGGAAGCGCTCGACCGGCGCGTCTGTCCGGATCTCGCCTCCCAGCGCCTCGAACGCGCCGGCCAGCGCCCGGCTGACCGCGCCCATGCCCCCGCGCGCGAACCCCCAGGCGCCGACCGCGCCGTCGACCTCGCCCATGTAGTGGTGCAGCAGGACATAGGCCGTGCCGGGCGAGTAGACGCCGAGCCCGGTGCCGATGATGCCGCTGCCCGCCAGATGCGCCTTGATGAGCCCGCTCTCGAAGAACTCGTCCAGATAGTCGCCGATCGACATGGTCCAGAAGCGGATCGCCTCGCCCATCTCGCGCGCGCCGAGGTCGTTGAAGCGCCGGAGCAGGAACAGCAGCTCGGCCGCGTCGCGCGGCCGCGCCGAGGCCGGGTCGGGCGGCGTGCGCAGCAGCAGCGGCCGGATGAAGCGGCACTGGCGCATGACCGCGCGGCTGAACCGCTCGTAGCCCTCGACGTCGCGCGGGGCATGACGCGCGATCTCGCGCGTCAGCGCGTGGTGGTCGGAATAGTAGGCGAAGCAATCGCCTTCGCGCGTGAAGCTCGCACCCCCCTGGTAGGGGATCACCTGCAGCCCGTGGGCGGGCAGGTCCAAGTCCCGCACGATCTCGGGCCTGAGCAGCGAGCAGACATAGGAGCAGTTCGAATAGGTCCAGCCGGGGTTCAGCTCGCGGCTGACGGCGGCGCCGCCGACCCGGTCGCTCCGCTCGACCACGAGGGTCTTCAGGCCGGCGCGGGCGAGATAGCAGGCGGTCGTGAGCCCGTTGTGCCCAGCCCCCGCGACGATCGCGTCGTAGCGCCCCGCCTCTGCCATGCCCGACCTCCAGCCCTGTCCCGGGGCGAGACTAGCGCCGCCCGCCTTTGGCGCACAAAGATTTTCGGCGGCTTGCCCGCGCGGCTTTGCGCCTCGCCCCGGCCCGTGCTTCAGTGGCGGCGAACCGAGGGGGAAGCGATGGTGACGAACGCAGGCGCGGGAGAGCCGGGACACGCTGGGCACACCGGACATCCTGGGCCGCCGCCTGCCCGGCCGGGGCCCCGCCGATGACGCATGTCGACCCCGGGCGCACGGCCTTCGACGCCTTCAAGGCGCTCGACCGGGACGAGCCGGTCGAGATGCTGAACCTGATCCGCCTGCGCGAGCACGCCCGCTACCCCGACGGCCGGGCCGCGACGGGGGCCGCGGCCTATGCCGAATACGGCGCCCGCTCGGCCCCCGTGCTCGCGCGCGTCGGCGGCCGCATCCTCTGGCGCGGGGCACCGCGGCTCACGCTGATCGGCCCGGCCGGGGAGCGCTGGGACATCGCCTTCGTCGCCGGCTATCCGAGCGCCGGCGCGTTCCTCGCGATGGTCACCGACCCGGACTATCAGCGCGAGGCCGTGCCGCACCGACAGGCCGCGGTGGCCGACAGCCGGCTGATCCGCAACGCCCCGCTCCCGCCAAGCGACCGCTTCGGCTGATCGCCGGCCCCCGACCCCCGAGACAGGAGCCCGCCCATGAGCCACGACCGCGACCTCTACGACGACGCCTCGATCGTCTTTCTCGAGCGCCTGTGGGGCAAGGGCTACCTCTCCCCCGGCGGGTGGGAGGAGGTCGCGCGGGTCCTCGACGGCCTCGACGTCGCGGGCAGGACGCTCGTCGACATCGGCTGCGGCGCCGGCGGCGTCGCGATCGACATCGTCCGCCAGCTCAACGCGACCCGGGTGATCGGTCTCGACGTCGAGGCCGGCGTCTGCGCCGTCGCCCGCCGCCACGTCGAGGAGGCGGGCCTGGGCGACCGGATCGAGATCCTGCAGGTCGAGCCCGGCCCCCTGCCCCTGCCCGACCGGAGCGTCGACATCGTCTTCAGCAAGGACTCGATCGTCCACATCCCCGACAAGGAGGTCCTGGCGGCCGAGGCGTTCCGCGTGCTCCGCCCCGGCGGCTGGTTCGCCGCCTCCGACTGGCTGATCGCGCACGACGGCGCACCCTCGCCCGAGATGGCCTCCTACATCGAGTCCGAGGACCTCGACTTCGCCCTGGCCTCGCCCGGCCGCTACCGCAAGGCGCTCGAGGGCGCGGGCTTCGAGGAGGTTCGGCTCGTCGACCGGAACCCGTGGTACCGCGAGCAGGCCCGGGCCGAGCTCGCCCGCCTCGAGGGACCGGAGCGGGCGGAGTTCGAGGCGCTGGTCGGCGCCGACGACATCGCCCACCAGATCCAGACCTGGCAGCGCATGACGGTGGTGCTGGATACGGGCGAGCACTGCCCGCACCATTTCAGGGGCCGCCGCCCCGCCGGCTGAGCGCGCGCATGGAAGCGGCCCCGGAGAGGTTCCGGGGCCGCCATTGTCCTTCGTGCCGGCGTCCGATCAGGCCGCGCGCTTGTTCAGGCGGCTCTCAGCAATGCCGCTCAGCTTCTCGTCGGCGGCCTTCTCCTCCTTGAGGGTCTTCTCGAGGATGCTTGCCGCCTCGGTGTGCCCGAGCTCCTTCGCCCAGGCGCAGAGCGTGCCGTAGCGGGCGATCTCGTAGTGCTCGACCGCCTGGGCGGCGGCGATCATGCCGGCATCCAGCGTCTCGCCGTCCTCGATCTCGCCCATCAGCTCCTCGGCCTCCTCGATGATCCCGAGGATGGCGTCGCACTTCTCGGTGCCCGGCTTCTTGCCGATCTGCTCGAACACCTTGCTCAGGCGCTCGACATGCTCCTCGGTCTCCTTGCGGTGCTCGCCGAACAGCGTCTTCAAGGCGTCCGAGGACGCCTTCTTCTCCATCTTCGGCAAAGCCTTCAGGATCTGCTTCTCGGCGTAGAGGACGTCCTTCAGAGTGTGGACGAACAGGTCGTCCAGCGATTTGACCGACATCGGGTTGCTCCTTTTCCTCGCGGATCACACATCCCCCGTTGAAGGTGAGGTGCGCTGGCGCCGATCTTCTTCAAGTTGCGATTCGCGATGGTTTCTCAATCGTCGCGCGACAAGGATCCCGGTGCAGCGGAAAGACGATGTCCGACAACAGGACCTTTCTCGGCCGTCTGTTCTGGATCACCCTCGCGGCGCTCCTGGTCGCGAGCGTCTGGCAGACGCTGCCGACGATCCGGGCGACGCTGCTCGGCTGGCAGGCCGAGCCGCGCGTGGTGACGCCGCGTGGCGACCTCGCGGACGACGAGCAGGCGACGATCGCGCTGTTCGAGAACGCGAAGGACTCGGTCGTCTCGATCGCCACCTCGGCGCGCGTGGTCGACTACTGGACGCGCAACGCCTTCGAGGTGCCGCGCGGCACCGGCTCGGGCTTCCTCTGGGATTCGCTCGGCCACGTGGTCACCAACGCCCACGTGGTCGCTGGCTCGTCGACCGCGACGGTGCGCCTCGCCGACGGGCGCGCCTACGAGGCGACGCTGATCGGGCAGAGCCCCGCCCACGACCTCGCGGTGCTCCGCATCCCCGTGACGCCGCCCCGGCCAGACCCCCTGCCGATCGGCGAGAGCGGGGCGCTCGAGGTCGGGCAGAAGGCGTTCGCGATCGGCAACCCGTTCGGGCTCGACTGGAGCCTCACGACCGGGGTCGTCTCGGCGCTGGGGCGCGAGCTCCGCGGCGACGCGGGCCAGCTGATCGACGAGCTGATCCAGACCGACGCCGCGATCAACCCGGGCAACTCGGGCGGGCCGCTCCTCGACAGCGCCGGGCGGCTGATCGGGGTCAACACCGCGATCTACAGCCCGTCCGGCGGCAGCGCCGGCGTCGGCTTCGCGGTGCCGGTCGATGCCGTGAACCGGGTCGTTCCGCAGCTCATCGCCCGGGGCCGCTACGCGCCGCCCTCGCTCGGCATCCGCACCGACGCCGCGCTCAACCGCGCGCTGGGCGAGCGGCTGGGGATCGCGGGCGTCGTCGTGCTGGGCGTCGAGCCGGGCTCCGCGGCCGAACGCGCCGGACTCCGGCCGACCCGCATCGGCGGGCGCGGAGAGATCGTCCTCGGCGACACCGTCGTCGCCATCGGCGAGCGGCAGGTCACGAGCGTCACGGAACTGGCCGACGCGCTCGAGGAGCACGAGGTCGGCGAGACCGTCACGCTGACCCTCGAGCGCGACGGCCGGCGCCGCACAGTCGATGTCGTGCTCCAGCGCGGGGGGTAGCGTATCCGCCCTGCTGCTGCCTCGGACGGGGACCACCTCTCACTGCCGAATAGCTTTCCGGTCCACGGATTGGTGCTGCCGATCAGCTCGGCAGGCGTCACCATCCTGAACGTGAACCCCCTGCTCCGGGGCTGGATGAGGTAGTGCATGTCCTGATCGCTCTCCGCGACGTGGTTCGTCCTGCACGGCCCCGGCGCCGTCTCCCGGGGCTCCTACGACGACGACGCGCTCGCGGCCTGGGCCGGTCGCATCGCGCGCTGGCAGGCGCAAGGCCTCGACGCCTTCGTCTACCTCGACGACGACGAGAAGGCCTGCGCGGCCGATAGCCCTGCCGACCCCGAGCCGCTCGCCTTGACACCTCCCCACCCCGCCGATATCCCCGCTGGCGGAGAGGTGGCCGAGCGGTCGAAGGCGCTCCCCTGCTAAGGGAGTAGGCCCCAAAAGGGCCTCGTGGGTTCGAATCCCATCCTCTCCGCCACTTGCCCTTGTACATCAAAGACTTACGGGAATTTCCTAGGCCGCGCCATCCTCCAGCCCAACATGCTGGAGATGCTTATGACCGAAGCGAAAACGTACCCGCACGCCGTCGACGACGATGCGCTGCCCGACGATCCGCGCGACTGCTGCCGCGCGATCCTTGATGCCCTCATGGCCGTGGACGGCACCCCGACCCAAACTTTGCCGGGCGACTATGCGATTTTAAGCTTCACGCTCCTTGAGGC
The DNA here is from genome assembly GCA_035512995.1 of Thermohalobaculum sp. Lineage (GTDB taxonomy): Bacteria > Pseudomonadota > Alphaproteobacteria > Rhodobacterales > Rhodobacteraceae > Thermohalobaculum. The sequence goes on along the minus strand of DATKCY010000066.1, from coordinate 17 downwards.
CGTCCGGATTTCGGACG
>DATKCY010000065.1:0-5161 GCA_035512995.1 Thermohalobaculum sp. | reverse complement strand
GCGCGCCAGGCCGCGGCCTGCGAGCTCGAGGGCAACGGCGGCGCGGACCCGCAGGCGACGGCGGCGGCGCTGACCCGCTGCCACGGCGCGGCGGAGGCCGGCGGCCACCGGCTGGTCGCGCTCCGCGCCGCCCGCGACCTGCTCCGGCTCGCGCTCAAGACCGGCGAGGACCACGACGAGGCCGCGGCCCGCCTCCGCGACAGCCTCGCGCCGTTCCGGAAGAGCCCGGAGGCCGGAGACGTGGTCGAGGCGCGCGCGCTGCTGGCAAAGGTCCCGAAGCCCGCGGGCGGCAAGGCCTCCGCCTGAAGCGGCCGCCGGCGGGAGCGGGCGAGTCCGCCGAGGCGATCATGGCGTGCCTCGGAGCCTCGCCCGAGCGCCCGGCCTTCAGCCGTCGAAGCGGCGGAAGGCGACCACGGCGTTGAGACCGCCGAAGGCGACGGAGTTCGAGAGCGCCGCCTCGACCCGCACCTCGCGCGCCTGGTTCGGCACGACGTCGAGCGGGATGTCGGGGTCCGCCTCCTCGTGGTTGATCGTCGGCGGCACGACGCCCTCCCCGAGCGCCATCAGCACCGCCGCCGCCTCGAGCGCGCCGGCGGCGCCCAGCGGGTGGCCGTGCATCGACTTGGTCGAGGAGACCGGGATCCGCCGGCCGTGCTCGCCGAACACGGCCAGGATCGCCGCGGCCTCGGTGCGGTCGTTCGCGGCCGTCGCCGTGCCATGGGCGTTGATGTAGCCGATCGCGTCCGGCGCCAGCCCGGCGTCGTCCAGCGCCATCGCCATCGCGCGGGACGCACCGTCGACCGACGGCGCGACGATGTCGCCGGCATCGGCGCTGGCGCCGTGGCCGACGATCTCGCCCAGGATCGGGGCGCCCCGGGCCTTCGCGCCCTCGAGCTCCTCGAGCACCAGGATCGCCGCGCCCTCGCCCACGACCATGCCGTCGCGGTTCCTCGAGAACGGCCGGCAGGCGGTCCGCGACATCACGCGCAGGCCCTCCCACGACTTCATGCCGCCGAAGCTCAGCATCGATTCGGTGCCGCCCGTCAGCGCCCGGTCGCTGACGCCCGAGCGGATCAGGTGGAAGGCCTGCCCGATCGCGTGGTTGGCCGAGGAGCAGGCGGTCGAGACCGTCCAGGCCGGGCCCTTGAGGCCGTGCCGCATCGAGATGTGGCTCGCGGTCGCGTTCGCCATCACCCGCGGGATGGTGAACGGGTGCAGCCGGTTCTTCTGCTGCGCGTAGAGCGTGTCGAAGCCGTCGTCGAGCGTGTGCAGCCCGCCCATGGCGCAGCCGATGATGGTCGCCGCGCGCAGGGCCGCCTCGCCCTCGAACCCGATCCCGCTCTGGTCGACCGCCTCGGCCGCGGCCGCGAGCCCGATCTGCGTGACCCGGTCGTAGAGCGCCAGCTCCTGCCGCCCGAAGCGGCCCTCGGGGCTGAAGTCGCGCGCCTCGGCGGCGATCCTGACCGACAGCCGCTCGGTCGGGATCAGCACGATCGGGCCGATGCCCGAGCGCCCCTCGCGCAGGCCTTCCAGATGCGTCTCGCGGTCGGCCCCGAGCGCCGAGACGACGCCGAGGCCGGTGACGACGACGCGGCGGCCGCCTGAGCTCACGTGGCGGAGGCGCGCTCGGCCACCAGGCGTCTCACGCCTTCGGCCATCGCCCCGAAGTTGCTGATGTCGAAATCCGACTGGGAGGGGTCGTTGGCATTGTAGGGGATGGCGACGTCGAACGCCTCCTCGATCCCGAACACCACCTCGACGAGGCCGAGGCTGTCGAGCCCCAGCTCCTCGGGCGTCGTCTCCGGCTTGATCTCCTCGGGCTCCACCATGGCCTGCTCGGCCACGATCCGGCGGACGCGCTCGATCACCTCATCGCTCATCTCCGCCTCCCTCTCGCGGCCGGCCCGGGCCCTCTCTAGCATATCGGCCGGGCGGTTACAGTCCAAGCTTCGCCCGGAGGTCACGAAGCTCGCGGAGCACGCGGGGCAGGCGCCGGAGCGCCGCCACCTGCTCGAGGAACCGCTCGCGCGGCTGCGCCGGGGCACCCATCATCACGGTGCGCGCCGGCACGTTGGCGCCGACAAGCGTGCCGCCGGCGAGCACGGCGTCGGAGCCGATCCTGACATTGTCGGCGATGCCGCAGCGCCCGCCCAGCACGACCCGGTCGCCGATGCGGGTGCTGCCGCCGATGCCCGTCTGGCCGCAGATCAGGCAGGTCTCCCCGACCGCCACGTTGTGGCCGATCTGCACGAGGTTGTCGATCTTGGTGCCGTTGCCGATCCGCGTGTCGGAGACGGTGCCGCGGTCGATGGTCGTGCCCGCCCCGATCTCGACGTCGTCGCCGATCGTGACGGCGCCGAGGGACGCGATGCGGCGGAGCTCGGCGTTCTGCCCCTGCCGAACGGCGCCGCCCTCCTTCGCGGTCTCGGCCGAGCCCGCCTCGGGGGTCACGAAGGAGAAGCCGTCGCCGCCGATCACCGCGTTCGGCTGGGCGATGAAGCGGGCGCCGATGCAGACGCCGGCGCCGATCCGGACGCCGGGGTGGATCAGCGCCCGCGCGCCGAGGCGGGCGCCCCGCCCGATCGTGCCCTGGCCGAGGATGCGGGCGCCGTCGCCGATCTCGGCCCCGGCGCCGACGACCATCAGCGGCCCGATCCACACGTCCGCGCCGATCCGCGCCGACGGATCGACGACCGCGCTCGGGTGCACGCCCGGGGCGAGGTCGGGGGGCGGCTCGAACAGCGCGTTGACGGCGGCCATGGCAAGCCGCGGGCGCGGCGCGAAGAGCGCGGCCTCGAGCCCCAGCGCCCGCCAGTCGGCACCGCGCCAGAGCACGGCGGCCCGCGCCGCCGACCGCTCCAGCGCCTCGGCGTAGCGTGGGTCCATCGCCATCGCCAGATCGTCCGGCCCGGCCTCGGCCGGTGCCGCCGTGCGGCCGACGGCGAGCGTCAGGTCGCCCTCGGCGGCGAGCCCCGTCGCCCGCGCGATCGCTTCGATGCTGTGGCTCATGAAGCCGTACCCGGCCGCTTGGGGAAGGCAGAGCGCCCCTCGTAGCGAAGGCGCGGCCGGCTGCCAAGCGCCGGCGCCGCATTCCCGCCGAACCGGGGCGCCATCCCAGCAGGCGGCTCGCTCCGCCCCGGCAATGCGGATCGGACGGACACGACCGCGCCCGGCGCCCTTCCCGCGGGAGAGGCGCCGGGCGGGACGGCTCCTAGAGGGACAGGCCGGCGCGGCTCAGCGCCGCCATCACCGCCTTGTCGCGGCCGTAGATGTCGGCACGGAACCGGGGCGTCCCGTCCGCATCGATCCAGGCGGTGCGGTAGCCGAGGTGCACCGGCAGGTGCTCGTCGAGCTGCACCCAGCGCTCGCGGCCCCCGCGCTGCATCGCGTCGAACGCGCCGGCCGGGTCGCTCTCCTGGCTCCTGAGCAGGATCTCGGCGAACTCGATCGGCTTCTCGACCCGGACGCAGCCGTGGCTGTAGGCGCGGGTGTCGTGGGCGAACAGCGAGCGCGACGGCGTGTCGTGCAGGTAGATCGCGTTGTCGTTCGGGAACATGAACTTGACGCGGCCGAGCGCGTTGCCCGGGCCCGGGTTCTGCTTGATCCGCCCGGGGAAGGTGGACGGCGTGACGCTCCACCAGTCGACCGCCCGTGGGCTCGGGCCGCCGACCAGGCTCATGTTGTTGCGCTCGAGATAGCCCGGGTCCTGGCGGAGCTTCGGCAGGATCTCCTCGGTCGCGATCGAGCGGGGTACGTTCCAGCTCGGGTTGACGACCATGTGCTCCATCTCGTCGGAGAACTCGGGCGTCGGGTTGGACGGCGTGCCGACCACCACGCGGCTCGTGAAAGTCTCGCGCCCGTCCTCGACCAGCGCCATGGAGAAGCCGGCGATGTTGACCATGACGTGGCGCTCGCCGAGGTCGCGGTTGAGCCAGCGCAGCCGCTCGAGATTGACCGCGATCTGGCCGAGCCGCTCCTCGGCGCCGGTGTTGAGGGCGGTGAGCGTCGCCGGCCCGACCAGCCCGTCGGTGTTGAGCCCGTGGCGCGCCTGGAACCGCTTGACCCCATCGACGAGGGTCTCGTCGTAGATCCAGGGGTCGCTGAGCGCGACCGGCTGCGCCGCGTCGTTCGCGACCTCGTTCCGCGCGATCGCGGCGCCGTCGCCCGGCCCGGCGCCGGGCGCGAGGTCGCCCATCGCGATCAGCCGGGCGCGCAGCGCCTCGACCCGCTGGCCGCTGTTGCCGGGGCGGAGCGTCGGACCGTCCGGCACCGGCGCGCCCCAGCCGCCGTTCTTCGCGACGTCCTGCATCTCGGCCAGCGCGCCGCGGAGCGTCTCGTACTCCTCGCCGTCGGGGGCGAGCCCGGCCAGCCAGGCGGCCGGATCGGCGGCGCGCGCGATCCCGTCGACCAGCGCCTGCTGCTCCGGCCGCTCGGGCGTCACCTTGATCTGGTTCGAGACCTCGCGCGGCTCGAGCGCGCCCGAGGAGATGTCGCGGCCGTAGGCGAGCAGCGCCCGCGTCATCGCGCGGGCGAACTCGGACCGCTCGTCCGCGCCGGCCGTGCCGTCGCGGAGGGCGATCGCCATCATCGAAAGCTCGTCCGCCCGGTAGCGCGCCGCCGGCAGCGCGTGCGAGGGCGCCGCAACCAGCGCGTCGATCAGCGCCTCGGCGGCCGCGCTCGGCTTGCCGGCGTCGGTCCAGAGGGCGTCGGCGGCGGCGAGCCGGTCGGGCTCGAGCGCGATCGGGGTCTTCTCCGCCTCGGCCTTCACGCGCGCCGCGGCGGCGGCGGCCAGCTCCTCCTCATCCGGCCGGGACGTAGGCGCCTCGGTGGCCGCGGGGGCGGGCGCGCCCGCCCGCCGCTCGCTTGCGGCGGCGGGGCGGGAGGGGGCGCGCCGCTGCTCGATCACGGGCTGCCGGGGCGCGGCGACGGCCGGCTGGCGGCCGTTCAGGAAGTTCTCCCACATCTGCTCCGCCCCCGGCGATCCCGCCTCCTGCGCTCCGGCAGCCAAGGGGAACGCCAACGCGAGGCAGGCGAGGCTAGCGGTTCTGCGGAGCTTCAGGGGGAGAGCGGTCATCGTGTCACCAGTTCTGTCAGGGAGGAACGCATCTACCAGGACTATCGTCGGCGACCGTCGATAGTTCCCGTGCCCGCGCGTGCCGCG
>DATKCY010000064.1:0-7915 GCA_035512995.1 Thermohalobaculum sp. | reverse complement strand
CGAGCATCACCGCGCCCTCCCAGCGGTTGACCCGCCAGCCCGTGACGGCGAAGGCCACGAGCACGACGACGGTCGCGAGCATGACCCAGATGTCGAGCCGGACGATCTGGGCCGGCACGCCGATCGGGGTCACCAGCGCCGGCGCGCCGGCGATCCCGAGAACGTTGAAGATGTTGCTGCCGACGACGTTGCCGAAGGCGACATCGGTGTGGCGCCGGGCCGCCGCCACGATCGCGGTCGCGAGCTCGGGCAGCGAGGTGCCGAGCGCGACCAGCGTCAGGCCGATGACGGCCTCGGAGAGGCCGAAGTCGCGGGCGATGACGATCGCGCCGCGCACCAGCAGGTCGGCCCCCCAGACGACGGCGCCGATGCCGGCGACAGCGATCGCGATCGCGGCCCAGAGTGGCAGCTTCTTCGGCATGACCTCCTCGGCCTCGTCCGCGTAGCGCGCGGCGGCCGCGTCGGGGGCGCGGCGCTCGCTCCAGTAGGTCCAGACGAGATAGGCCACGAGAGCGGCGAGGAAGGCGAGGCCGGTCACGCGGCCGATCGCGCCCGCGAGCACGGTCACCGCCACGAACGCGACCGTCGCCGCGACCAGCACCGCGCCGTCGCGGCGGAACGCCTCTTTCGTCGTGGCGACGGGAACGATCAGGGCGGAGATGCCGAGGATCAGGAGGATGTTCGCGATGTTGCTGCCGACGATGTTGCCGACGGCGATCCCCGGCGCGCCGATCAGCGCAGCTTCGATGCAGGCGACGAGCTCGGGCGTGCTGGTGCCGAAGCCGACGAGCGTGAGCCCGATCACGAGGGGCGAGATGCCGAGCCGGGTCGCGACGGCGACGCTGCCGCGCACGAGCGCCTCGCCCCCGCCGAGGAGGAGCAGGAGGCCGGCGGCGAGCTCGAGCCAGATCATGCGATGTCCGCGAGCCGGCTGAAGGTTTGCGGTCGCACCTCGCGACTCAGGGTTCTCATGGGATTCGGGTTCGGCATGGTCTGCTCCCCTCGGCGGCCGTGCCGCTCAATGATGGTGGAGCGGCGCGGCTTGCCACCCGGACAGAAGATCGCACCGCCGGGGGCGCTCAGAGGCGGTTCAGGCCGCACCAGCGGGCGGTGAAGAGGGCGATGGTCCGGGTGACCTCGCGGACGGAGGCGAGGCTCACGCGCTCGTCGAACCCGTGGATGTTCTCGGCCCGGGGTCCGTAGACCAGCGCCGGACAGTCGTCGTAGAGCATGAAGACGCGGGCATCGAGATAGGCGGTTGCCATCTCGGCCCCGAGCCCGGTGCCGTGGACGGCGCGGTGCGCCGCGGCCAGCGTCGCCTCCGCCTCGCTGCCCTCGTCCAGCCGGTAGCCGCGCGCGAAGAAGCCGTTCCACGTGACCTCCGGCGGGTTGTTCGAGAGATACGGGTGGTCTCGCGCGGCAGCCGAGATGCGCTCCTCCACCAGCCGGGCGACGCGGGCGGGATCGTCGTCGGGATAGACCGCGAGGCGGAAATCCATGTCGCACCAGGCCGGCACGCTCGAGGCCCAGTCGCCGCCGGCGATCCTCCCGATGTTGAGGTTGATCGGATGGTCCACCTCCTCCCAGCCGGGGTGGCGGTCCTTCTCGGCGTTGAGCCCGGCCTCGAGGGCGCGGAGCGCCTGCACGACGCCGAAGCCTGCCTCGATCGCGTTGGCGCCGGCGCCGGCTTCGCGCACGTGCACGGGGTGGCCGCTGACGCGGACGCGGAACCAGAGGACGCCGACATTGCCGCGCACGAGCGCGTGTCCCGACGGCTCCGGGATCAGCGCCGCGTCGGCGCGGTAGCCGCGGACGAGGGCCGCGAGCGCGCCGTTGCCGGTGCACTCCTCCTCCGTCACCGACTGCAGGTAGACGGTGGCGGCCGGCTCGAAGCCTGCGCGGCGGATCGCGTCGAGCGCGAAGATGTTGGCCACCAGCCCCGCCTTCATGTCGCCGGCGCCGCGGCCGTAGAGCCAGTCGCCCTCGACCTCCGCCTCCCAGGGCGGTCGCGCCCACATGCCGCGCGGGCCCGGCGGCACGACGTCGACATGCCCGTTCAGGATCAGCGAGCGGCCTTGCGCCCGGCGGGGCGTGTGGGTGGCGACGACATTGATCGCCGTCTCGTAGGAGACGTCGACGGGGGAGAAGCCGGGATGGGCGCTGATCTCGTCCACGTCGATGCGCCAGCGGTCGAGGACATAGCCGCGTGCCCGCAGGGCCTCGTGCACTGCCTCCTGCGCAGTGTGCTCCCGACCCCGGAGCGACGGATGGCGGACGAGCGCCCGGGTGAAGGCGAGCTGCTCGTCGAAGCCGCGGTCGACCTCCGCCACGATGTCGGCTGCGGCCCGCTCGTCGGGCATGGCCTCGGCGGCGTCGGTCATCGGTGCGGCGGCTTCATCACGGAATTCACCTGCTCGGCCTCGAAGGCCCGAGGGTGGCGCCGGCCGGCGGCCCCGTCAACGGAGGGCGCGTTGACAGGTCGGCGCCAGCCGCTTTCTATCGGCTGCCGCGGCGGCCCTGGCCGGAGCCGCGCGAGGGGAGGACCGATGACCGAGCTCTGGCAGCTTCCGGCGACTGCCGTCGCGGCCCTGGTCCGCGCGCGCGAGGTCTCGGCCGTCGAGGTCGCGAAGAGCGCGCTCGCGCGAATGCAGGCGGCCAATCCGGCCATCAACGCGGTCGTCGATCCGCTGCCGGAGCAGGCGCTGGCCGAGGCGGCAGGGATCGACCACGCGCTCGCCCGCGCCCGGGACCCGGGGCCGCTCGCGGGCGTGCCGGTGACAGTCAAGGTCAATGTCGACGTCGCCGGGCGGGCGACGACGAACGGGCTCGGCCTGCAGAAGGACCTGGTGGCGGAGAGCGACAGCCCGGTGGTCGCCAATCTCCGCCGCGCCGGCGCCGTGGTGATCGGGCGCACGAACACGCCGGCCTTCTCGCTCCGCTGGTTCACGCGCAACCGCCTGCACGGGGGCACGCTGAACCCGCACGACCGCGGCCTGACCCCGGGCGGCTCGTCGGGCGGTGCCGCGGCGGCGACGGCGGCCGGGATCGGCGCCATCGGCCACGGCACCGACATCGCGGGCTCGATCCGCTATCCGGCCTATGCCTGCAACATCCACGGGCTCCGGCCCACGCTCGGCCGCGTCCCGGCCGCGAACTTCACGGGCAGGGACCGCACGATCGGCGCGCAGCTCACCGCCGTCTCGGGCCCGCTCGCCCGGCGGATCGACGATATCCGGCTGGCGCTCGGCGCCATGGCGGCGCGGGATGCGCGCGACCCGTGGTGGACGCCGGCGCCGCTCGAGCAGCCGCGGCCCCCGCGCCGCGCCGCATTCTGCGTCGCGCCCGAGGGCATGACGCTCCACCACGATGTGGTTCACGCGGTCCGCGGCGCGGCCTCGGCGCTGAGTGCGACCGGCTGGACGGTCGAGGAGGTCGAGCCGCCGTCGATCCGCGAGGCGGCAGCGATCAACGCGGCGCTCTGGATGGCGGACTTCCGCGCCGTCGGCCTGCCGATGCTGGATCGGGAGGGCGACCCCGACGCCCTCGTCGTCGCGCGCGAGCTGATGGCGATCGCCGAACGGGGACCGGACCCCGAGACGGCGCTCCGCGAGCGCGCCGCGCTGCTGCGCCGCTGGCAGGTCTTCCTCGAGGAATGGCCGGTGCTGCTCTGCCCGGTCTCGGCCGAGCCGCCGTTCCCCGACCACCTGGACGTCGCGGGCGGCGACAGCTTCGCGCGCGTCTTCGAGGCGCAGACGATCCAGGCCGGGCTGCCGGCGCTGGGCCTGCCGGGGCTGACGGTGGCGACGGGCAGGCCCGGCCGGCCGATGGGCGTGCAGCTCGTCGCCGGGCGCTTTCGCGAAGACCTGCTGCTCGACGCGGGCGCCGTGATCGAGACAGCGCACCCACCGGTCGCCCCGGTCGACCCCTTCGTCCGCGGCTGAACGCGTGCGCCCGGCTGCGGCACCTCGGCGAGGGCGCTGGCCGCCCGGCTCAGAGCGGGGTGGCGCGGAGCGTGACGCCGGGGACCGGGCGGACCGTCATGTGCATGACCGGGGTGGGCAGCGGACCCGCAGGCTCGAAGCGGAAGCGGGCGAGGAGCGTCGAGAGGATGATCTGCGCCTGCATCATGGCGAAGTTCGCGCCGACGCAGATGCGCGGGCCGGCGCCGAACGGGAGATACTGGTAGCGGTCCATCGCCGCCTTCCGTTCCGGCGCGAAATGCTCCGGATCGAACAGGTCCGGTTCCTCCCAGAGCAGCCGGTGGCGGTGGAGCGCGTAGATGTTCAGGAACACCGTCTCCCGAGGATGAATGTCGCGGTCGTGGAGCCGGTCATCGTCGAGCACGTTCCGCGCCAGGAACCCGACCGGCGGATAGAGGCGCATCGCCTCGTCGACGACGCTCTCGACAAAGGGCATCTGCGCCAGGTCCTCCGCGCCGGCCGCCCGGGCGCCCAGCACGCCCCGCGCCTCGTCGCGCGCGCGCTCCTGCACGCCCGGGTCGTGCGCGAGAAGCAGCAGCGACCACGAGAGCGCCAGCGCCGTCGTCTCGTGGCCGGCCACGATGAAGAACTGCATGTTGTGCAGCAGGTCTTCCGGCGTCATGCGCCGGCCGGTGTCGGGGTCCTCGGCGCGGATCATGTAGTCGAGCAGGTCCTCGGCGCCGCCGGGGCCCTCGCGCCGCCGCGCCTCGATCGCGCGGGCGACCATGCCGTGCATGGTCCTGACGGCGCCCCGGCCCAGGATCTCGCCCGGCCGGGGCACCCAGTCCGGGGCGTCGAGGAAGTCGAGCAGCGAGGCCTTGCCGACGGTCACGAAATAGCGCGTGATCGCGGCGCCGTAGGCCTCGGCGTCGAAGTGCTCGCGGCCCGAGAGGGCAACCTCGCAGATCACGTCGAAGGTGGCGGACAGCATCTCGCGCACCATCTCGGCCGGGCCGGCGCTGGCCGCGAGGCGGGCCGAGGCGCGCTCCGCCGTCTCGGTCATCACCGGCGCGAGCGACACGACGTTGCGGGACGAGAACACCGGCGCGATCGCCCGGCGCTGCCAGCGCCAGTGCGCGCCCTCGGACGTGAACAGGCTGGCGCCGACCGCCGAGCGCAGCATCCGGATCATCACCTCGGACTTCGGATAGTTGGCGACGTTGTCGAGGAAGATGCGCTTCAGCCCCTCGGGCCCCTGCACCATGTGCCAGCGGGCACCGCCGGTGGTGCCGCTGACGATCGGCTGCGTGAAGGAAATGCCGGGCAGCACGCCGAGCACGTTTCGCCGGACCGCGCGCACCGAGGCGAGCACGCCGAGCGGCTTGCGAGGCGGGTCCACCGTCGGCGGGACGAAGCGCTCCATCGAGTTCCTGGCTGGCCGTGCGCCGTTCCTCCCGATGTAGCGGCTCGGGCCGCGGCGGGAAAGCGCGGCGCGCGCGCGGCGGCTTGACGCGCGGGCGCGGTCGGCCTAGCCGGGGCCCGGAAGCCCGCCGACCGGGAGAGCAGGATGGCCTTCGACCGCTCGATCAGGATCGCCCCGTCGATCCTGTCCGCCGACTTCGCGCGGCTCGGCGCCGAGATCGCGGCGGTCGAGGGACAGGGCGCGGACTGGATCCACGTCGATCCGATGGACGGGCACTTCGTGCCGAACATCACCGTCGGCCCGGGCGTGGTCGCGGCGATCCGCCCGCACGTCACGACCTTCATGGACGTCCACCTGATGATCGCGCCGGTCGATCCCTACGTCGCCGCCTTCGCCAGGGCCGGCGCCGACCTGATCACCGTGCACGCGGAGGCCGGGCCGCACCTGCACCGGACGCTGCAGGCGGTGCGCGACGCCGGCGCGAAGGCGGGGGTGGCGCTCAACATGACGACGCCGCTCGGGCACCTCGAGCACATCCTCGACGCGGTCGACCTGATCCTGGTCATGACGATCAACCCGGGCTTCGGCGGCCAGAAATTCGTGCCGGCGCTCGTCGACAAGGTCGCGCAGGCCCGGCGCCTCATCGGCGAGCGGCCGATCCACCTCGAGGTCGACGGCGGCATCGACGCCGGGACCGCGCCGCTGGTCGCCGCGGCGGGCGCCAACGTGCTGGTTGCAGGCTCCGCCGTCTTCCGCGGCGGCTCGGTCGAGGAGCCGGAGGTCTACGGGCGCAACATCCGCGCGATCCGGGAGGCGGCCGAGGGCGCCCGCCGCGCGGCATGAGCGTCGTCGTCTTCGACCTCGACGGCACGCTGGTCGACAGCCTGCCCGACATCCACGCGGCCGCGCTCGCGACCCTCGCGGAGGCGGGGCTGCCGCCGGTCGGTCCGGAGCAGACGCGCTCCTTCATCGGCGACGGAATGCCGAAGCTGGTCGAGCGGCTGATGCGGGCGACGGGCGCCGACATGGAGCGGCACGCTGCGCTGCTCGACCGTTTCCTCGCCCACTACGGCGCCGCGCCGGCCGCGCGCTCGACGCTCTACCCGGCGGTTGCCGAGACGCTGGCGGCGCTGGCGAAGAACCACGCCCTCGGCGTCTGCACGAACAAGCCCGTGGGGCCGGCGCGTGCGGTGCTGTCGCATTTCGGCCTGCTCGAGCACATGGGCACCGTGGTCGGCGGCGACAGCCTGGGCGTCATCAAGCCCGACCCGGCGCCGCTCGCCCGGGCGATTGCCGACCTCGGCGGCGGCCCTGCGCTCTATGTCGGCGACAGCGAGGTGGACGGGCGGACGGCCGAGGCGGCGGGCGTGCCCTTCGCGCTCTTCACCGGCGGCTACCGGCGCGCGCCGGTCGATGAGATCCCGCACGATGACGCCTTCGGCGCCTTCGCGGCGCTGCCCGGCATCGTCGCCAGGCTGTTGTTGCCGGGGGCCGCGTGAGCGGGATCACCGAGCACGTGCTTGCGCTCGCCGCCCTGCCGGCGGAGCGGATCACGCCGGCCGCGCGGCGCATGGGAGCGCTCTCGCTCGGCGACTGGATCACGGTCGCGCTTGCCGGCGCGGACCAGCCGCTCGGCGGCATCATCCGCGACTACGTGCTGGACGAGGGCGGGCGGCCCGTCGCCACGCTGGTGGGCGGGGACAAGGCTCCGCCGCGGGCGGCCGCGCTCGCCAACGGCACGATCAGCCACGCACTCGACTACGACGACACGCATTTTGGTCATGTCGGCCACCTCTCCGTCGGCATCTATCCGGCGGCGCTGGCGGTCGGCGAGGCGACGGGCGCCTCCGCCGCGGCGGTGCGCGATGCCTTCGTGCTCGGCGCCGAGGCGGCGATCAGGATCGGCACGACGCTCGGCCGGGCGCACTACGACCGCGGCTTCCACCAGACGGCGACGGCAGGCGCCTTCGGCGCCGCGGTCGCGGCGGGGCGGCTCTACGGCCTGGACGAGCGGCAGATGCGGAACGCGCTCGGGCTCTGCTCGACCCGCGCCTCGGGGCTCAAGGTGCAGTTCGGCACGATGGGAAAGCCGCTGAACGCCGGGATCGCGGCGGCGAACGGGGTCGAGGCGGCGGGGCTTGCGGCCCGCGGCTTCACTTCGGCCGACGACGGCCTCGCGGGGCCCCAGGGCTTCCTCGCCACCCACTCGGACGCGCCGGAGGCGGGGGACTGGGACGGCCCGCCCCCCTTCCTGTTCGAGGCGAACACCTACAAGCTGCACGCCTGCTGCCATGGGCTGCACGCGATGATCGAGGCCCTGGCCGCGCTCCGGCGGCAGGACGAGCGGCTGGCCGAGACCGCGACGGCGGTCGAGGTGCGGACGCACCCGCGCTTGCTGAACGTCTGCGACATCAAGGCGCCGCGCACCGGGCTCGAGGTCAAGTTCAGCTATGCTTGGCTCGCGGCGATGACCCTGAGCGGCGTCGACACGGCCGCGGAGCGGACCTATACCGATGCACTGGCGCGCGACGAGGAACTGACGGCGATCGCGGGCCGGGTGCGGGTCGAGGGC
>DATKCY010000063.1:0-3417 GCA_035512995.1 Thermohalobaculum sp. | reverse complement strand
GTTCACTGGATCTGGCCGACTTGCAGGATGGGTAGGACGATCGAGATGACGATGAACCCCACGACAACCGCGAGAATCACGATCAGGATCGGCTCGAGCACGGCGGTCAGCCGCCCGGTGGAGATCTCGATCTCCTCGTCGTAGGCGGCGCCGATGCGCTCGAGCATCTGCTCCAGCTCCCCCGACTGCTCGCCCACGGCGATCATGTAGCTGACCACCGGGGGGAAGGCGTTGGTCGCCTTCAGCGGCGTGGCGATGTCGGTGCCCTCCAGGATGCGCTGGCGCACGAGCTCGGTGGCGTCGGCCACCACCCGGTTGCCGACCACGTTGCGCGTGATCTCCAGGCTGGGGACGACCGGCACGCCGCTGCGCAGGAGCGTCGAGAGGGTGTGGGTGAAGCGCGCCACCGACTGCTTGCGCAGGAGGTCCCCCAGGACCGGCATCCGGAGCAGGCTCCTGTCGATCAGGAGCCGCCCGGCGGGGGAGTGGCGATAGACGCGCTCGAAGACGAAGGACACCGCGGCGATCGCGAGCATGCCCGCCCACCAGTAGTCCTTGAAGCCGTTGCTGACCGCGATCAGGATCTGGGTCGGCACGGGCAGGGTCTGGCCCTGGTCGACCAACATCCCGGTGATCTTGGGCACGACCAGCGTCATCAGGATCGAGACGACGATCACGCCGATCGCGATCATCATCACCGGGTAGGTCAAGGCCGAGACCACCTTGCGGCGCAGGGCGCGCTGGGTCTGCAAGTAGTCGGCGAGCCGGGTGAAGACCACGTCCAGGTTGCCCGTCGCCTGTCCCGCGCGGACCATGTTGACGTAGAGGTCGCCGAACCAGCCCGGGTGCTCGGCCAGGGCGTCGGCCAGCGACGATCCCTGGCTGACGCGCTCGCGCAGCTCGCGGAACATGGTCTCGGCGCGGCGGCTGTCGGCCTGCTCGATCAGGGCGCGCAGGCTCTCGGTGAGCGGGATGCCGGCGCCGAGCAGCGTGCCCATCTGGCGCGTCGCTGCCGCGACCACCTCGAGGTTCGCCCCGCGCGGGGTCGTGTCGCTGCCGCGCAGCTTGTGCAGGCGCTCGCGCCAGGAGGCTTTCCCGGCCTGGCCCTTGATGCGCCGGCCGCCGCGCATCTCGTGGATCTCGCTGACCAGGATCTCGTCGCGGCGCAGGCGCAGGCGGGCCTCGCGCGCGGTCGGCGCGTCGATCACGCCGGAGCGCGTCCCGCCGCGGCTGGTGAAGGCCTGGTACTCGAAGATCGGCACGCGTCTACCCCACGTCGAGCTGGGTCACCCGCAGCACCTCGTCGGGGGTCGTCAGGCGCTGCTTGATCTTCTCCACGCCGTCGGAGCGCAGCGTGATCATGCCGCGCTCGACCGCGCCGCGCTTCATCTGCGAGGCGGTCACGCCCTCCATGACCTGGGTGCGCACGACCTCGTCCATCGGCATGAACTCGTAGATCGCCGTCCGGCCGGCGTAGCCCGAGTTGAAGCACTCGTTGCAGCCCGTGCCGTAGGCGATCTTGCCGTCGACGTCAGCGGGCGTGATGCCCACCTTCTTCAGCTTGGCGGTCCACTCGTCGGTCAGCGGCGCGAGCACGCGGCAGTGCCGGCAGATCGTGCGCACCAGGCGCTGCGCGATCACGAGCACGATCGAGCTGGACACCAAGTAGGCCTCGACGCCCTGGTCGATCAAGCGCGTGATCGTGCTCGCCGCGTCGTTGGTGTGCACGGTCGAGAACACCAGGTGGCCGGTCAGCGCCGCGCGGATCGCCACCTCGGCGGTTTCCAGGTCGCGGACCTCGCCGACCATCATCACGTCGGGGTCCTGGCGCAGGAACGAGCGCAGCCCCGAGGCGAAGGTCAGGCCCTTCTTGTTGTTGACCTGCACTTGGCTGATGCCCTGCAGGGAGTACTCGACCGGGTCCTCGATGGTCAGCACGTTCTTCTGCGTGGTGTCGACCTCGGTCAGCGCGGCGTAAAGCGTGGTCGTCTTGCCCGAGCCGGTGGGACCGGTGACCAGGATGATCCCGTGGCTCCACTCGAGGTACTCGCGCAGCATCGCCAGGTTCTCGGGCTGCAAGCCGATCTCGTCCAGCGTGTACAGCTTGGACGACTTGTCGAGCAGCCGCATGACGATGCGCTCGCCGTTGGTCGTCGGCACCGAGCTGATGCGCACGTCGACCTCGCCGTCGCCGATGCGGATCGTCGCCCGGCCGTCCTGGGGCAGGCGCCGCTCGGCGATGTCCATCTTGCCCATCACCTTGACGCGGCTGATGATCGCTTCCTGCGCCTTGCGCGGGATCGGATCCATGTCGTAGAGGATCCCGTCGATGCGAAAGCGCACCTGCATCCGGTCGGGGTAGTTCTGGAAGTGGACGTCCGACGCGCGCAGCTTGAGGGCCTGGAAGAGGATCGTGTTGACGAGCTTGATGATCGGCGCCTTGTTGGAGACGTCGAGCACGTCCTCGGTCTCCTCGATCGACTCCGCCAGGCCCGCGATGTCGCCGTCCTCGGCGACGTCGGCCAGGGCCTCGTCGACCCCGTCCGCCTTGTGGCGGTAGGCGCGCGCGATCAGCGCCGTGATCTCCTTGCGCGGGGCGAGCACCGGCTCGATGTCGCTCCCGTACAGGGCCGAGAGGTCGTCCATCGGGTGCGGGTCGAGCGGCGTGCAGGTGGCCACCTTGAGCAGGCCGTCGTCCTCCTCCAGGGCCACCAGGTTGTAGTTGCGCGTGAACTGGACCGGCACGCGGTTCACGAACCCGGGCGGCACCGTGATCTCCTCGAGGGAGTCGCGGTACTCGAAGCCCAGGTGCTGGGCGTAGACCCGCAGCAGGGCGGGCTCGGGCAGGTAGTCGCGCTGGAGGATGATGCGGTCGAGCGAGTCGCCGGACTGGGCCGCCAAGCGGCGGCACTCCTCCAGGCGCTCGCGCGGGAGCCCCGCATCCACGAGCATCTCGGCCAGATTGGTCATGGGAGAACCATCATAGGACAGGCGGGAGTCGGGTCCCCTCGGGCTCGTCCTAGCGCGGCGGCGCGCTCGCTCCCCCCTGCGCTTCCTCCCCGCGGGCCTGGCGCAGGAGCTCCGCCCGCCGCACGGGGTCGAGCCCGACCGAGCCAGCGTCCACCTCGCCCGTCTGGGGGCTGCGGTAGAGCGGCACCTCGAAGCCCTTGAAGTAGCTCTCTTCCTTGCCGAAATCGGGGTCGATCACGCGCACCCGGTCGGCGCCGATCTTGTCGGCAGCGTCCAGCTTGACCTTGTAGGAGATCTCGGCCAGGTCGGCGAAGCTCTTGTCGCGCAGGATGTGCGGCGTGACGAAGAAGTAGAGCGTCGTGCGGTTGGCGTTGTCGGTGTCGCGCCGGAAGAGCGCTCCGATCACCGGCAGGTCTCCCAGGCCCGGGACCGCCGTGCGGCTTTGGT
>DATKCY010000062.1:0-2560 GCA_035512995.1 Thermohalobaculum sp. | reverse complement strand
CGGAGGCGCTGGCGGCGGGCCGGGTGCCCGTCTTCGCCGGCGGCGACCACGCGCTCTCGGCAGGCTCGGTCAACGCGGTCTCGCGGGCCGCGCGCGCGGCGGGACGACCGATGGCGGTGCTCTGGCTCGACGCGCATTCGGACTTCAACACGCCCGCGACCTCGCCCTCGGGCAACATCCACGGGATGCCGGTCGCGGCGCTCTGCGGCGAGCCGGGGCTCGATTTCCTCTATGCAGGCTGCGAGCGGTCGCCGCTCGAGCCCGCCTCGTTCCACATGTTCGGCATCCGCTCGGTCGACGCCGAGGAGCGCCGGGCGCTCCGCGCCCGCGGCGTCGACGTGACCGACATGCGCCAGATCGACGAGCAGGGCACGGCGCGGGCGATGGCGGCGGTGCTGGACCGCGTCGCCGCGGCGGGCGCCATGCTGCATGTGAGCCTCGACGTCGACTTCCTCGACCCCGCGATCGCGCCCGGGGTCGGCACGACGGTCGATGGCGGCGCCACCTATCGCGAGGCGCACCTGGTGATGGAGATGCTGGCCGACTCGGGCCTGGTCGGCTCGCTCGACCTCGTCGAGCTGAACCCGTATCTCGACCATGCCGGCCAGACCGCGCGGCTGATGACGGGCCTCGTCGCCTCGCTCTTCGGCCGCTCGATCATGGAGCGGCGGACGGGCGGCGATTCGTGAATGGAGGAGGAGCACGAGTGACCGAGCACGCACCCAGCACCGCCGACATGATCGCGACCGAGCTGAGGCTCGGCGCGAACAACTACAAGCCGCTCGACGTCGTGCTCTCCCGCGGCGAGGGCGTCTGGGTCTGGGACGTCGACGGCAACCGCTACCTCGACTGCCTGGCCGCCTACTCGGCGGTGAACCAGGGCCACTGCCACCCGAAGATCCTGGCGGCGATGGTCGAGCAGGCGGGCAAGCTGACCCTGACCTCCCGCGCGTACCGGAACGACCAGCTTCCGCTCTTCTACGAGGAGATCGCCCGGCTTACCGGCAGCCACAAGGTCCTGCCGATGAACTCGGGCGCCGAGGCGGTCGAGACGGCGATCAAGGTCGTGCGCAAGTGGGGCTACGAGGTCAAGGGCGTGGCGCCGGGCAAGGCCGAGGTCGTCGTCTGCCAGAACAATTTTCATGGCCGCACGCTCGGCATCGTCGGCTTCTCCTCGGACCCCGTGGCGCGCGACAACTTCGGGCCGTTCGCGCCGGGCTTCGTGACCGTGCCCTACGGCGACGGCGACGCGGTCGAGGCGGCGATCAACGAGAACACGGTCGCTGTGCTGGCCGAGCCGATCCAGGGCGAGGCCGGGGTGATCATCCCGCCGCCCGACTACCTGCCGCGCATCCGCGCGCTCTGCGACGAACACAACGTCACGATGATCCTCGACGAGATCCAGACCGGCCTCGGGCGGACCGGCAAGCTGCTCGCCGAGGAGCACGACGGCGTCGAGGCCGACATGACGCTGGTCGGCAAGGCGCTCTCGGGCGGGTTCTACCCGGTCTCGGCCGTGCTCTCGAACTCGGAGACGCTGGGCACGCTGCAGCCCGGGCAGCACGGCAGCACCTTCGGCGGCAACCCGCTCGCCTGCGCGATCGCGCGCACGGCGCTGAAGGTGCTGGTCGAGGAGGGGATGATCGAGAACTCGGCCGCGATGGGCGAGCGCTTCATGCAGGGGCTCGCGGGCATCCGCTCGAACGCGGTCCGGGAGATCCGCGGCCGCGGCCTGATGCTGGCGGTCGAGCTCGACCCGGGCGCGGGTGGCGCGCGGCCCTATTGCGAGGCGCTGCGGCGGCGCGGCATCCTCGCCAAGGACACGCACGAGCACTCGATCCGGATCGCGCCGCCGCTGGTGATCACGGCCGACCAGGTCGACTGGGCGCTCGAGCGCTTCGAGGCCGTGCTGACGCGGGAGCCCGCCTGATTGCGCCGGGTCGGGCGCGGCGGCCAGCGGCCGGTCGGGGGCCGGCGGCGGTGAAGGCGGAGGTGCGCGACAGCTTCCGCCGCCAGGCGGTCGCGTGCCGGCGCATGGGATCGCCGTTCACCGCGCGCCTCTGCCGGGTCGTGGCGAGCGCGGGGATCGATCCCGCGACCGCGACCGGGCGGCGGATCGCCGACTGGCCGGGCGACCCGGTGGCCGACGCGCTGCCGCTCCGCCTCTGCGGCGGCCTGCACGCGCTCGCGCGCAGCGGACGGGCGCCCTGGCTGGCCGCCGTCTACCCGCCGCGCGCGGCCCCGGAGGCGGAGCTTGCCGCCGCCGTCGCCCGCGCCGTCGCCGAGGAGGACGCGGCGCTCGACCGCTGGCTCTCCGGCCCGCCGCAGACGAACGAGATCGGGCGCTCCGGCGTGCTGCTCGGCGGCCTCCAGATCGTCGCGGCCGACACCGGCGCGGCGCTCGAGCTGCTCGAGATCGGGTCGAGCGCCGGGCTCAACCTGCTCGTCGACCAGTGGGCCTACGACCTCGGCCGCGGCCTCCGCTGGGGCGCGGCGAACGCGCCCCTGACCGTTCCCTGCGCGTGGCGCGGCCGGGCGCCGCGGCTCGGCCGCCTCAGCG
>DATKCY010000061.1:0-2747 GCA_035512995.1 Thermohalobaculum sp. | reverse complement strand
TCTCCCCGACCTCCTCGAGCCAGGCGACGTGGCCTTGCGTCTCGTGGCGCTCGTGGATCGCGAGGTGGGTCATCGCGTGCTCGGGCGCGGCCCCGTGCCAGTGCTTCTCGCCCGGCGGGATCCAGACGGGGTCGCCGGCGCGGATCGCGCGCACCGGGCCGCCCTCGGGCTGCACCCGCCCCGTGCCGGAGAGGACGTGCAGCGTCTGGCCGAGCGGATGGGTGTGCCAGAACGTGCGCGCGCCCGCGGCGAAGGTGACGATCACGGCGTTCGCGCGCGCGGGGTCCGGCGCCTCGATCACGGGCTCCATCCAGACGGTGCCGGTGAAGTAGTCGGCGGGCCCCGCGCGGGTCGGCCGGTCGGTGGCGGTGCGGATCTTCATGGTCGTTTCCCCTTCATCCTCTCGAAGCTTCCCGAAGTCGCCACTCCGCGGCTTCGCGGACCTCTCGCTTGAACTCGTCAGGGAACTTCAAGACGGCTGCCTCTATCGACCAGTCGAGTAGCCCTAAATCCCTCAGTCGCCTGAAGCCACTCTGGATGTCCCCGCTGACCACAAGGGTCGAGATTGCAGGCACGGTCCCGCGCCGGCTACGCATCGCAACGAACGCGGTCGGATGGTATCCCTTCAGCCGGGCCAGGCGGATCGTCTCATCGATGAAAGCCTCGAGCCCGGCACTCGCCATCTACCGCCCCCTCCTTCAGCCGCCGCGGATGCGCGGCAGGAGGACGATCTCCTGCGCGGGCGAGATGCGCTTGAACCACGAGCCGTTGTAGATCGCGCCGTCGATCGAGACCGAGACGCCGGTCTCGAGCTGGGGCGCGAGCGCCGGGAAATCCTCGGCCAGCCGGTCGAGCAGCTCGCGGATGGTGCCTGCGCGCACGCTCACCCGCTCCTGGCCGTCGAGGGCGTCGCGGAGCGTGCCCCAGACGAGGACCTCGACCGGCTCAGGGCGTTCCGTCATCGGGCAGGCCGTCGCGGGCCTTCTTCGGCGGCGAGTCGCGCTCCTGGCCGCGGAGCCGGCCCTCCGGGTCGTCGACCTGGGCGTCGAGGGCCGCGAGCAGCACCGGCGGCGACATCGGCGTCACCGTCAGGCGCACGCCTGTCGCGTCGCGGATGGCGTTGGCGACGGCCGCGAGCGGCGGCACGATCGAGGTCTCGCCGACGCCCCTGACCCCGTAGGGGTGGCCGGGGTTCGGCTCCTCGACGATGATCGTGTCGATCATCGGCACGTCCGAGGCGACGGGGATGCGGTAGTCGAGGAAGCCCGCGTTCTGCAGCCGGCCGTCCTCGCCGTAGATGTAGCCCTCGTTCAGCGCCCAGCCGATGCCCTGGACCGAGCCGCCCTGCATCTGGCCCTCGACGTAGTCGGGGTTCACGGCCTTGCCGGCGTCCTGGATGGCGGTGTAGCGGGTGACCCAGGCGCGCCCGGTCTCGCGGTCGACGGAGACGTCGCAGATATGCGCGCCGAAGCTGACGCCGGCGCCCTCGGCGTTGACCTCGCAGTGGCCGGCGATGGGGCCGCCGGTGTTGGCGGACTCGGCCGCGATCTCGGCCAGCGACAGCGGATCGAAGTCGCCGGCGTTCGGGCCCGCGGGCTTGGCGTGGCCGTCCTCCCAGATCACCGCGTCGGGGTCGATGCCCCACATCTGCGCGGCGCGGCCGCACATGCGCTCGATGGCCTGCTCGGCAGCCCTGATCGTGGCGAGGCCGGACGCGAAGGTCGTGCGGCTGCCGTCGGTCACGTCGTTGTAGCCGAGGGACGCCGTGTCGGCGACGACGGTCCGCACCTTCTCATAGGGGATGCCGAGCGCCTCGGCCGCCATCGCGCACATCGAGGCGCGGCTGCCGCCGATGTCGGGCGTGCCGACCGAGAGGCCGACCGTGCCGTCCTTGTTGACGTTCAGCGTCGAGCAGGTCTCGCCGCCGAAGTTGAACCAGAAGCCGGCGGCGATGCCGCGGCCCTGCCCCTCGGGCAGGGGTGCGTTCCAGTGCTCGGAGCTCTTCGCCGCCTCGAGGCAGGCGGTCAGGCCGATCTGTGGATAGGTGGGCCCGTAGGCGGCCTTGGTGCCCTCGCGCGCGGCGTTCTTCAGGCGGAGCTCGAGCGGGTCCATGCCGATCCGGCGCGCGGCCTCGTCGATCGCGCTCTCGGCCGCGAAGGCGCCCATCGGCGCCGAGGGGGCGCGGTATGCGGCGAGCTTCGGCCGGTTCGTGACGACGTCCCAGCCGACCGCCTTCACATGGCGAAGGTCGTAGGGCGCGAACGCCGCCATCGCGCCCAGATCGGCGCCGGCGCCCGCGAAGGCGCCGCCCTGGTAGCGGAGCTCGGCCTCGGCCCCGGTGATGCGCCCGTCCCTGGTGACGCCGAGCTTGATGTCGATCGAGGTCGACGCGGTCGGGCCGGTCGCCCGAAAGACCTCGGCGCGGGTCATCTGCATCTTGACCGGGCGGTTCGCCTTGCGGCTGAGCGCCAGCGCCACCGGCTCGATGAAGACGGTCGTCTTGCCGCCGAAGCCGCCGCCGATCTCGGAGGCGGTGACGCGGAGGTTCGACGAGTCGAGCCCGAGCATCGCGGCGCAGGTGTTGCGCACCATGAAGTGGCCCTGCGTGCAGACCCACATCTCGGCGCTGCCGTCGGGGCTGACGGAGGCGACGCAGGCGTGCGGCTCGATATAGCCCTGGTGCGTCGCCTCGGTCTCGAGGTGCAGCTCGACGATCTCGTCGGCCTCCGAAAAGCCTTCCTCGGGAT
>DATKCY010000060.1:0-10800 GCA_035512995.1 Thermohalobaculum sp. | reverse complement strand
CTCCAGGGCGCGCGGCCCTCTGCTCTTCCCCGTCATGCCCCGGCCCGACCGAGGCAGCTCTCGTCCAGAGATCCCCGCCTTCGCGGGGGATGATCTTCCGACGTGCGGCGCGCGTCAGAGGATCAGCTTCTTCTCGTTCGGCTCGAGGTTGTCGTAGTTCCAGAGCTGCTTGCCGGCGACGATCTTCTTGAAGTGGTCGACGCCCTTCTCGGGCAGCAGCCCGTACTGGTTCAGCTTGCGCTTCAGCCAGGCGCGGTCCAGCTCGGCCAGCTCCGCCTCGACCGCGTCGACACCGAGCGACTTGATCTCGCCGCCGACATAGATCGTGCCGTCGTACATCGAGTCGCCGAGGTTCTTGCCGGCGTTGCCGCAGACGACCATGCGCCCGCGCTGCATCATGAAGCCCGAGAGCGCGCCGGTGTCGCCGCCGACGATGATCGTGCCGCCCTTCATGTCGATGCCGGTGCGGCTGCCGACGTGGCCGCGGCACACGAGGTCGCCGCCGCGGAGCGCCGCCCCGAAGGTGCTGCCTGCGTTCTTCTCGACCAGGATCGTGCCGGCCATCATGTTCTCGCCGCAGGACCAGCCGACCCGGCCGGAGATGCGCACGTTCGGCCCGTCGATCAGGCCGACGGCGAAGTAGCCGCACGAGCCCTCGATGATCAGGTTCAGCCGGTTCAGGATGCCGACGGCGAGGCCGTGCATGCCGCGCGGGTTCTGGATCACGACGGTGCCGTAGCCGTCGGCCATCAGCCGGCGCAGCTCCTTGTTGACCTCGGTCACCGAGCGGCCGTCGGCGTCGATCTCGGTCCGCTTGTTGAAGTCGACGTCGGGCGCCCAGGGGTAGACGAAGTTCTCGTCCTCCGCCGGCTCGAAGAAGACCTGCTGGGTGCGGCCGGACAGCTGCTCGGTCGTCATGCCCAGTTCGCGGGCACGGTCCTCCTGCTGGCTCGCCCTGGCGCGTTCCTCGGCGCTCAGCTCGGACTTCTCCGCGCGCTGGCCTACGCCTGCCATACCCGCACCTCCTCGTCATAGGGGTCAACGGTGTCGATTTCCTGGGGGAGGATCGCCCTGATCGCGACCTCCTCGGAGGCCATGGCGATCAGGTCGTCCGACTCGTAGAGGACGAGCGGCTTGGCCGCCATCGTGTCCTTGGCCATGCCGAGCTGGTCCCTGGTCGCCACCAGATAGGTGAAGACGCCGTCGATCTCCTTGATCGAGCGGCGGAGCGACTCCTCGAGCGCCACGCCGTTCGCGAGGTTGTGCGCGGTGTAGACGGCCAGGAGCTCGCTGTCGCAGTTCGACACGAAGCGATGGCCCTTGCGCTCCATCTCGCGGCGCATGATCCAGTAGTTCGTGAGCTGCCCGTTATGGACGACGCTGACGTCGTTGTAGGGGAAGGCCCAGTAGGGATGGGCCGAGCGGATGTCGACGTCCGACTCGGTCGCCATCCGGGTGTGGCCGATGCCGTGGGTGCCCCGGAAACCCTCGAGCTTGTAGTCGCCGGCGACGTCGCCGGCATCGCCGAGGTCCTTGATCAGCTCGAGCGCGTTGCCCAGCGAGAGGATCTCGCAGCCCTCGACGCTCTCGATGTCGCGGGCCATCTCCTCGGTCTCGCCCTCGTGGCGGATGATGTAGCGGAGCGCGTAGGGCGTCGCGTTCTCGCGCTCGACGATCTCGGCGCCGTGCTGCGCGAGCCGCTTCTCGACCTTGTCGATGCGCTCGGCGATCTTGTCGTTGATGTCGAACTCGCGGCCTGCCTTGCGCTCCATGTCCTCGCGCTCGGCGACCTTGAAGCGCATGACGAACTGCCCTTCCACCGGCTCGCCGTAGACCGCGAAGCCGGTCGAGTCGGGACCGCGGTGCTTCAGCGCCTGAAGCATCTTGGTCATCTCGGCGCCCACGTCGGAGCTCTGGCCCCGGTGGATCAGTCCTGCAATCCCACACATCGCGCGTGGCTCCTTCGTGCTTGCGTCAGGCGGGGGGACGGGCAGACCCCGTGCCCCCGCGGCGGGCGGCGGCCTTACGGCAGGCACTCCATGTAGGAGTCCTTGTCCCAGTCGGTGACGGTGGACATGAAGCGCGCCCACTCGTCCGACTTGTACTCGTGGTAGAGGCGGTACATCTCGCCCGGCAGGCCGCGCTGCACGACCTCGTCGTTCTCGAGCGCCTGGAGCGCCTCGCCGAGCGACATCGGCAGCTTCTTGACCTCCTTGCCGGCCTCCATCGCCTCGTAGATGTTGCGCTCCTCGGGCTTGCCCGGGTCGAGGTTGTTGTCGATGCCGTCGTCGGCGGCGGCGAGGATGGTCGAGCCCATCAGGTAGGGGTTCACCATCGAGTCGACCGAGCGGTACTCGAACCGCCCGGGCGCCGAGACGCGCAGGCCGGTGGTGCGGTTCTGGAAGCCCCAGTCGGCGAACACCGGCGCCCAGAAGCCCGTGTCCCAGAGCCGCCGGTAGGAGTTGACCGTCGAGCAGCCGATCGCGGTCAGCGCGCGCAGGTGATGCACGATGCCGCCGATCGCCGCCAGCCCCGCCTTGCCCGGCATCTGCGGGTCGTCGGTGTCGGGCATGAAGGTGTTCTCGCCGCCGCGCACGTACATGTAGTTCGCCTTCATCCCCGGCAGCTTGTCCGGGTCGTTGCCGGTCCGCGCGAACTCGTCCTCGCCGCCGCGCCAGAGCGACATGTTGTGGTGGCAGCCGGACGCCGAGACGCCCATGAACGGCTTCGACATGAAGCAGGCGAAGATGCCGTGCTCGCGCGCGACCTGGGCGCAGATCTGGCGGTAGGTGGTCAGCCGGTCGGCGTTGCGCAGCACGTCGTCGTACATCCAGTTCAGCTCGAGCTGGCCCGGCGCGTCCTCGTGGTCGCCCTGGATCATGTCGAGGCCCATCTTGCGGGCGTAGCGGATGACCTGGAGCGACACCGGGCGCAGGCTCTCGAACTGGTCGATGTGGTAGCAGAAGGGCTTGGAGTAGCCGTCGCGCGGCTTGCCGTTCTCGTCGAACTTCAGCCACATCATCTCGGGCTCGGTGCCGACGCGCAGCCTGAGCCCGTCGTGCTTCTCCGCGAACTGCCGGTGCAGCCGGCGCAGGTTGCCGCGGCAGTCGGCGGTGAGGAACCCGCCCGGGTCCTGCTTCTCCTCGCGGTTGCGGAAGAGCGTGCAGTAGAGCCGGCCGATCTCGGGCGCCCAGGGCAGCTGCATGAAGGTCTCGGGCTCGGGGATGCCGACGAGTTCGGCCGCCTCCGGGCCGTAGCCGAGATAGTTCCCGGCCCGGTTCAGGAACAGGTTCATCGTGGCGCCGTAGACGAGCTGGAACCCCTTCCGCGCCACCGTCTCCCAGTGGTCGGACGGGATGCCCTTGCCCATGATCTTGCCGGTGACCGAGACGAACTGGAGGTAGAGGTACTCGATGCCGAGCTCGTCGATCTTGGCGCGCACCTCGCGGACCAGCTCGTCGCGCCCCTCGGCTCCGACGAATGCCTCCATGTCGGTGGTGCTGCCCTTGGTCTCCCGCGGTTTGACGTCCATGGCCACGCCTGTCCCTCCCTGGTCTTGTCTGCCCGCCGCCCGTGAGCGCGCCCGGGCTGCGGCGGACCCTGTTCTTCCCCGGCTGGCAGCGGGCCGGTCATCCGCCCCCTGCGAGCGCCCGGGCGGGGCGACTCGCCGTGACCCGAGGCTGACCAATCCGCGACCGCAGCGCAACCAAAATTGCGCCTGATGCCGGACTGCGGTACAAGAGTCCCGACAGGACTTCCGACAGGCCGACAGGCTGCAAGGAGCCGCCGAGGGTGGACGACCGGGTTGAAAGGCGCGAGCGCGTCGATGCGGCCGAGATCGCGGCGGGGCTCCGCAAGCAGATCACCGCGGCGCGCTTCGCGACGGGCGAGCGCCTGCCGCCCGAGCGTTCGCTCGCCGAGCGCCACGGTGTCGCCCGCGGCACGGTGCGCGAGGCGCTGCGCCAGCTCGAGGCGGCGGGGCTCGTCTCCCGCCGCGCGGGCTCGGGCACCTACGTCACCTGGTCCGAGAGCGCCGAGGCCCGCTCGGTCGTCGAGCGGACGCGCCCGCTCGAGCTGATCGACGCGCGCTTCGCGATCGAGCCGCACATGGTCCGCCTCGCCGTCCTGCACGCGACCGGCCACGACCTCGAGAAGGTCGAGGCGCTCCTCGCGCGCGTCGAGGACGCCGAGGCCGACAGCCTGGCCTTCGCCGACGCCGACGAGGCCTTCCACCTCGAGCTCGCGCGCGCCAGCCAGAACCCGCTGATCGTCTGGATGATGCAGAAGGTGCACGAGGTCCGCAGCCACGAGCAGTGGGCGCGGATGCGCCTGCTGACGCTGAGCCCCGACATCATCGCGCTCTACAACCGCCAGCACCGCGAGGTCGTCGAGGCGATCCGCAGGCGGGACGCCGAGGCCGCCGCGCAGGCGATGAAGGCGCACCTCGCGACCGCCCGCGCGAGCCTTGTCGAGGCGGCGGGATAGACCGGGCGGAGATGCGGCGGCCGAGGGCGGGCGGCTCGACCGACCTGCCTGATTCCCCTCCTCCCCCCTGTCCCCCCTCCGAAGCGGAGGGGGGAAGGCTTGGGCTCGCCGCCGGCGCCCCCCGCTCTCTTGGGAGAGGGGCGGGGGAGAGGGACGTTTCGGACCTGCTTTTCGGGCCGGCATACGAGCGACGAGCGCTCGCCGCTCAGGCCTGCGCCGCCGCCTGCAGCCAGTTGATGTAGACCCGCTCGGCGGTCCGGATCAGGGCCGGGCTCTCGGCCCGGTTCGCGGCGACCGTCGCGTCGGCGCCCGCCTGCCCCAGCTCCCGCTCGAGCGCGCCGCGGTGGCCGCCCTTGCCGAGCCAGCCGTCGAAGGTCCCGGCGTCCGCCTCGAGGTGGAACTGGAGGCCGAGCGCGCGCGGCCCCCAGGCCATCGCCTCGACCGCCGTGCCGGGCGAGGTCGCGAGCACGCGCGCGCCGTCCGGCACCCGCTCGACCCGCGCGTGGTGCCACTGCATCGCCCGGAACGGACTCTCGAGGCCGTCGAGGAACACGCCGGAGGCGCCCTCCTCGGTCAGGTGCACGTCCATCATGCCGACCTCCACGGCACCGTCGGCGCAGGCGCCGCCGAGCGCCTCGGCCAGGAGCTGGTGGCCGAGGCAGAGCCCGAGATAGGGCAGCCCCCGCTCCGCCACCGCCTCGCGGATCAGCGCCTTCTCGCGGCGGAGCCACGGGTGCGCCTCCTCCTCCCAGACGTCCATCGCCCCGCCCATGACCCAGAGCGCGTCGAAGCCGTCGAGCGGCGGCGGCGCCTCCTCGGTCAGGACGACCGCCTGCCAGTCGTGCCCGTCCTCGGCCAGGAACTGCCGCAGGCGGCCGGGATGCTCGACGTGGCCGTGCTGGAGGACGAGGATACGCATCGGCACCGCTCCTTCTGCTCCTTCTCGGCCGGGGCCGGTGGCCGACCGCCGGCTGGACCAAAATTGCACCAAAGCGGCCCGCTAGCCGCTGGCCGTCTGGACCGAAACTCTGCTATGGTCCTTGCCACATAACAAGCACGGGAGGAATCGATGATCCGAAAACTGCGTCTTCCGCGGCTGTCGCGCCGGCGCTTCCTCGGCGGCACCGCCGCCCTCGGCGCGGCCGCGAGCGGCCTGACCGGGCGCGCGCTGGCCCAGGACAAGGTCGTCAGGATCGGCTTCCTGGCGCCGCTGACCGGTCCGGTCGCCGCCTGGGGCAAGCCCGGCCTCGACGGCTGCCGCATCTGGGGCGAGTGGGTGAACGAGGCCGGCGGCATCGAGCTCTCCGACGGCGCCTACCAGGTCGAGTTCGTGTCCTACGACAACGAGTACGACCCGGCGAAGGCGCGCACGGGCGCCACCAAGCTGATCCGCGAGGACGGCGTCAGCTTCGTGATGATGCTGGGCGGCGACACCTGGCCCGGCGCGCAGCCGGTGGCGGACAAGACGGGGATGCTGTTCTCGACGCTGCTGCCCTCCGACCTCTCGCCCGACACGACGACGCTCGTCGCGCCCGCCGAGGTGCACCCGGTCTACAACGTGACCGGCGTCGAGTGGCTGGCCGAGAACCACCCCGACCTCAAGACCGCGGTGATGTGCGCCCAGGACGACGCGCTCGGCCTGCCGTCGGTCGCCACCTACCTCGCGGCGTTCGAGGCCGCCGGGATCGAGATGCAGCAGGAGCCGATCCTGTTCGACCCGGCGACGACCGACTTCGCGCCGGTCGTGACCAAGATGATCGCGGACAACCCCGACATCGTCTGCCTCGACACGGCTTACGCCGACTACGTCCACCCGATCGTCGAGCAGCTCTTCCAGCAGGGCTACGACGGCCAGATCATCTCGTGCACCGCCGACTTCTACGAGCAGATGATCGAGAAGACGTCGAAGGAGTTCATGGAAGGCTTCATCTTCCAGTTCCCGGACTTCGACGACCCGGCGCTGAACCAGGACTTCATCAACTTCCCGGACCCGAACCGGTTCTACGAGGTCTACACCGAGCGCCACCCGGGCGAATGGGGCGCGGTCAGCTGGGAGTACGCCTCGATCATGGACCTCTGGAAGGCCGCGGCGGAGAAGGCGGGCTCGGCCGAGCCCGACGCCGTGCTCGCCGCGATGAAGGAGGGCGGCAGCGGCCCGCACGCCTTCGGCACGGCGCAGTGGTGGGGCGAGGACCTGTTCGGCATCGACACCGCGCTGGTCGGCAACTGGCCGGTGGTGGTCATCCAGGACGGCAAGGCCCGGATCCAGGAGTTCAGGAGCATCCCCGACTGGTACGACCAGCACGGCGAGCTGCTGAAGAAGCACATGGCCGACTACGGCCAGATGTGGGACCAGCGCGCCTGACGCGGCGCCTCACGGTCGGCGCGCCGGCGCGCGCCGCCTCCGCTCTCTCTGGCCGGGGACCGCGATGGACCTGCTGCTCCAGACCGGGCTGAACGCGGTCTACGCGGCCAGCTACATGGCGCTGATCGCCGTCGGCCTCGTGCTGATCTTCGGCGTGATGGGCGTCATCAACTTCGCGCACGGCGAGCTCTTCATGGCCGGCGCCTATGCCGTCGTCGCGCTCTACGCCGACCTCGCCGTGCCGTTCCTGCTCGCGGTCGCGGGCGGGCTGCTGTTCGTCGGCGTGCTGGGGCTGGTCATGGAGCGGGCCCTCTTCCGGCCCCTGCGCGACAATCCGCTCGGCGGGCTCGTCGCCTCGATCGGCTTCCTGCTCGTGCTCCAGGCGCTCGCGGTGCTGCTCTTCGGCGTGCGAATGGAGCACGTGCCGCCGGCGACGCAGGAGATCATCGCCTTCTCCGAGCGCGTCCGCTTTCCGCTGCAGCGGCTCTGGGTCGTGATCGCCGCCATCGTGCTGCTCAGCGGCCTCTGGCTGTTCCTGAAGAAGACCCGCCTCGGCTGGGCGCTCCGCGCCTCGGCGCAGGACCCGGAGGCGGCGGCGCTCCAGGGCATCTCGATCAACCAGACGGCGCGGATCGCGATGTTCATCGGCGCCGCGCTCGCGGGGGTCGCGGGCGCCCTCTCGGCGCCGCTCGTCAGCGTGAACCCGCACATGGGGCACTCGGTCATCATCACCGCCTTCATCGTGATCATCGTCGGCGGCATCGGCTCGCTCGAGGGCGCGGTGGTGGCGGCCATCGTCTACGCCTTCATCCACACCTTCGTCACGACCTTCTGGGACGGCGTGATCGCCGACATCGTCGGCCTGACGCTGATGCTGCTCGTGCTGATCGTGAAGCCCACGGGCCTCTTCGGGACCGCCGACCGTGCTTAAGGTCCTCGGCTGGCTCGTGCTGATCGCCGCGCTGATCGGGGTGCCGCACGTCCTCAGCTTCTCGCAGCAGGAGATCCTGGTCTTCCTGACCATCAACGTGCTGCTCGTCGCCTCCTACCGGCTGCTGACCCTGACCGGCGAATGGTCGCTCGCGCACGTCGTCATCATGGGAGTCGGCGCCTATGCCTCGGCGCTCTATTCCAGGCACTTCGGCATCTGGGTTCCGGTCTCGGCGGGCTTGGGCGCGTTGACCGCCTGCGCCGTCGCGCTGGTGCTCAGCTTCCCGCTGTTCCGCATGAAGGGGTTCTATTTCCTGATCGGCTCTTTCGCCGCGGGCGAGATCATCCGCCTGCTCTGGAAGCGGTTCCGCGAGCCCTTCGGCGGCCCCAAGGGCCTGAAGCGGATCGAGGGGATGCCGGACCTCGACCTCGGCTTCTACACCTTCGATTTCTTCGAGCCGGTGGCCTACTACTATCTCTGCCTCGTCGTGGTCGGCGCCTCGCTCTGGGTGATGTGGCGGATCGAGCGCTCGCCGGTCGGGCTGACATTCCAGGCGGTCCACTGGCAGGACAAGCTGGCCGAGGCGGCAGGCGTCAACGTGCGCGCCTGGCGCACGCTCGCCTTCGTCATCGCCAGCGGTTTCGCGGGCCTCTCGGGCGCGCTGCTCGCGCACTACATCGGCACGATCAACCCGAACAGCTTCGAGGTCGAGCACATGGTCTTCGTGCTGACCTGGGCGATCGTCGGCGGCACCGCGACCTTATACGGGCCGATCCTGGGGGCGATCGTCCTGACCGTGCTGAACGACATCCTGCTGCGCGAGATCGGGCTCGAGCAGTGGCGGCCGCTGATCTACGGCCTGGTCCTGATCGCGTCGGTCCTGTTTCTGCCGAAGGGCCTCGAGAGCGTGGTCCAGCGCGCCACCCGCGCCGCCCGGCCGGCGGAGCCCGAGCCGAAGCCGCAGGAGGCACGGCCATGAGCCTGCTCCAGGTCGACGCCCTCACCATGCGCTTCGGCGGGCTGACCGCGGTCGACGACCTGGCCTTCGCCGTGGAGGAGGGCGCGATCCACGGCCTGATCGGCCCGAACGGCGCCGGCAAGACCACGACCTTCAACATGATCTCCGGCTTCTACCGCCCCTCCGCCGGCCATGTCCGGTTCGAGGGCGAGGAGGTCACGGGCCTGGCGATGTACCAGGTCGCGCGCAGGGGGCTGGTCCGAACCTTCCAGCACTCGACCCTGTTCGCCGAGCTCTCGGTCCTCGAGAACGCGCAGGTCGGCACCCACACGGCGCACTACCCGTCGATCTGGACCGCGATGACCGGCCTCGACCGGGCCGAGCGGCAGGCGGCGCGGGCGCAGGCCGAGCGGGCGCTCGACTTCTTCGGGCTCTCCCACCTCGCGCACGAGCGCGCGGGAGACCTCGCGCACGGCCACCAGCGGGCGCTCGGCATGGCGGTCGCGCTCGCCTCCGAGCCGCGGATGATGCTGCTCGACGAACCCTTCACCGGCATGAACCCGGAGGAGACGAAGGCGATGATGCGGCTGATGCGCAAGCTCAAGGGCTCCGGCGTCACCGTGCTGCTCGTCGAGCACGACATGCACGCGATCATGGGCCTCTGCGACCGCATCACCTGCATGAACTTCGGCAGGCTGCTCGCCGAGGGCACGGCGGACGAGATCCGCAATCACCCCGACGTGATCGAGGCCTATCTGGGCGGCACGCGCCATGTTGCTTGAGCTCGAGGACGCGGCCGTCAGCTACGGCAAGGTCTCGGCGCTGCGCGGCGTCTCGATGGCCGTGCCGGAGGGGTCGATCGTGACCATCATCGGCGGCAACGGCGCCGGCAAGACCACGACGCTCCGCGCGATCTCGGGCCTCGCGCCGCTCAAGGCGGGCGAGATCCGCTATCGCGGCGAGCGCATCGACCGGCTGCCGCCCGACCGGATCGTGGGCCTCGGCATCGCGCACGTCCCCGAGGGGCGGCGCATCTTTCCCGACCTGACCGTCGAGGAGAACCTGCGGACCGGCGCCTTCCTCCGCCGCGACGCCGCGGCGGTCGCGGCCGATCTCGACGGCATCTACGGCCGCTTCCCGCGCCTCCGCGAGCGCCGGCGCCAGCGGGCGCAGACGCTCTCGGGAGGCGAGCAGCAGATGCTCGCGATCGGGCGGGCGCTGATGAGCGGGCCGAAGCTCCTCTTGATGGACGAGCCGTCGATGGGCCTCGCGCCGGTGGTGGTCGAGGAGATCGCGCGGATCATCGAGGAGGTCGGCCGCGAGGGCACGACCGTCGTGCTGGTCGAGCAGAACGCCGAGCTCGCGCTCGACCTCGCCGACTACGTCTACGTGCTCGAGACCGGCTCGCTCGCCCTCGAGGGCCCGGCGGCCGAGCTCCGCGACAACGACCATGTCCGCGCCGCCTATCTCGGCATCTGAAGCCGAGGCCCGGCGCGAGCGCGAGGCGCGCGCGGCACTGGCCGCCGGCTGGCGCCCGGCCGACCTCGCCTGGGAGCGGATGCAGGAGGAGGCGAGCGCCGCCTGGCGCGGCGGGGACGCGGCCGCGGCGATCCGTCTCTGGCGCCGCGCCCGCCGCCTCGCCTTCTGGCGCATCGCGCGGAGCGACCCGCGCTACGCCACCAGCCTCGCCAATGCCGGCATGGCGGCGCGCCTCGCCGGCCGCGAGGCGCGCGCCCTGCGGCTCTACGCCCGCGCCCGACGGCTCTGGGCCAGGGCTCCCGCGCAGGTGGCCACGCTCGAGCCCGGACCCCGGGCGCGCAGCTCGCTGTTCCACCTCCGCCTCGAGGCGCGCCACCGCGAGACCTACCGGCAGAACCAGCGCGCCCGCATCGCGGCCTTCGTCGCCGAGGCGGACGCCGCCCTCGCGGCGCTCGCCGAGAACCGCCCGCCGCCGCACCGCCTCTACGAGCGCTGGCGGGGCGAGAAGCCGGCCGTCCACGACCCGGTCCGCCTCGTCCTCTCCGCCGCCCTCCTGATCGCGGCCCCCGCTCCCGCGGACCC
>DATKCY010000059.1:0-9968 GCA_035512995.1 Thermohalobaculum sp. | reverse complement strand
GCCGCGGCCCTGATCGGCCCCGAGATCGTCATCCGCTTCCAGGACTGGCTCGCGCCCGTGCCCTATGCCGGCGCCTACGTCGCCGTCGCGATCCTCGCCCTCGGCGGCGCGGTCCCGCTCGCCTTCCTCGACATCCCGCGCCCGCCGAGGGCGGAGGCCGGCGGCCCGGCCGGACGCACCTGGACCCGGATCATGGCCGACCGGCGGGTGCCGGTGGCGATGCTCTGCGCGATGGTCGCGTACGCGCTCATGAACCTCGTGATGACCTCGACCCCGCTCGCCATGGACCATTCGGGCTTCCCGACCGGGCACGCGGCCGAGGTCGTGCGCATCCACGTGCTCGCAATGTACGCGCCAAGCTTCGTGACCGGCGCGCTGATCGCCCGCTTCGGCGCCGAGCGGGTCATCGCCTCCGGCCTCGTGCTGATCGCGGTCGCGGGCGGGGTCGCCCTCTCCGGGGTGCAGTTCGGACACTTCGCGGTCGCGCTCACGCTGATCGGGGTCGGCTGGAACTTCGGCTTCATCGGCGCCACCACGCTGCTCGCCGCCAGCCACCGGCCGGAGGAGCGCGCGCGCGTGCAGGGCCTCAACGACTTCCTGGTGTTCGGCCTCGTCAGCGCCGGCTCGTTCAGCTCCGGCGCGCTGATGGCGGTGTCGGGCTGGGCGGCGGTCAATCTGGCGGCCCTGCCGCTCCTGACCCTGGCCGCCGTGGCGCTCGCCTGGCTGGCAGTCAGCCGGCGGGGCCGGAGCGCCTGAGCGCGCGCCGCCGGGAACGCCGCGGCCTGGCCCCCGCGCCGGGGCCTCGTCGCGCCGGAAAGCCGCCGATCACAGCCTGCCGCGCATCCGATGCCTCCGGCTCGGCACGCGCCCCGCCGCAGGCTGCCTGCGTCCGGTCACTCGCCGGTCAGGTCCTCCGCCCTCACGCGGCCGAGGTTGCCGAGAATCTGCTGCATGACCGTCAGCTCGCGCCCGAGGGTCGGCGTCGTCCGCGTCTCGAGGTCGATCACCCGCCCGTCCTCGAGCCCGTACTCGTTGACCGACGTGACCACGTCATCCGGCCCGAAACGCACGGCCACGACCCGGCGGCTGGCGAGCCGCGGCTCGTAGAACAGGTAATGCTCCATCTCGGAGGCGACGTAGTACCAGCGGTCGGGCAGGAAGACCCCGGTGGTCGAGGGCCGCCCGATCTTGCGCCGGACCGAGGCGCGGGTGTCCTGGCCGACCCTGATCTCGGCCAGCTCCTCGCGCGCCGGGGCATAGCCGTGCTGCTTCACCACGCGCTCGCAGCCGGCGCTCAGGCCGATCGCGAGCGCACCCGCGAGGAGAACCCCGTATCGCAGCATAGACCGTCCCCTGCCTTGCCTCCGGACCCCGTTTCCCCTACCCCTCGGCTGCTCTGAATTCAAGCGGCGCCGCCACCCGCGGCCGCAGCGGAGGCACCCGATGCCAGACCCCCGGACCCAGCCGCACCGCCCGCCGGCGCCCCCGCTCCTCCATCCCGTGCGCGTGGCGCGCCTGGACCCCGAGGGGGGCGAGGCCAACGCCGTCAGGCTCGTCCCGGACGCGGAGGCGCGCGCGCGGATCGCCCGCTTCCTCGACATCGAGCGGCTCGACCGCCTGGCCCTCACCGGCGCGCTCGCGCCCGTCGCGGGCGGGTGGGAGTTCCGCGGCCAGCTCACGGCGAAGGCGGTGCAGGCCTGCCGCGTCACGCTCGCGCCGCTCGCCGAGACGATCGACACGCCCGTCCGGCGGCGCTACCTCCGCGACCTTCCCGTCCCGCAGGAGGACGAGCGGGTGCTCGGCGAGGACGACATGGACCCGCCCGAGCCGCTCGGGGCCGAGATCGACCTCGGCCAGCTCGCGGTCGAGACGCTGGCGCTCGCGCTCGACCCCTGGCCCCGCGCCGAGGACGCGGCGCTCGAGCCGCCCGAGGGCGCCGACCCCGCCGAGGAGACGTCGGAGCGCCCCTTCGCGGCGCTCGCCAGGCTCCGCGACAAGCGCCCCTCCGACACCGACTGAGGCCGGACTGCGGCGAACGCCCGGACAGAAGCGCCCTCGGGGCGACCAGCCGCGATTCCGCCGGGCCCGAACGCGGCGCCGACGCGCTCCGCCAAAGGTCAGAAAACGTCAGAAAACGCTTGCCCCGGAAACAAATCGGCGTATTTTCCGCAGCCTCGTCCGCGCCGCCCCGCCCGGGACGGGTGCGGCTGACGGCGCCGATGCCGGCGAGGCGCGGGCGGCGCTCCCGCGCGCGAGACGTTGAGAGAGACAAGAGGATTTTCCGATGGCGGTCCCCCAGAACCGTGTGACGCGCTCGAAGCGCGGCATGCGCCGTGCCCACGACCGGCTGACCGGCGCGAACAGCGCCGAATGCCCGAACTGCGGCGAGCTCAAGCTGCCGCACCACGTGTGCGGCGCGTGCGGCCATTACGCCGGGCGCGAGGTGGTGGCCCAGACCGACGCGTTCGACGCCGACGAAGACGCGGCCTGAGCCGCGCGCGCGACCCCGAGCGGTTGGCCCCGCGCGGCCGACCCCGACCGGCCCGCCACCCGGCCCGGGTGCAGCGGGCCTTTTGTCTGGACGGAGAATGAGCGGCAGCACGGTCATTTCGATCGACGCGATGGGCGGTGACAAGGGGCCCGAGCCGGTGCTCGACGGCCTCCAGCTCGCGCTGGAGGAGGAGCCGGGCCTGCGCTTCATCGTCCACGGCGACAAGGCCGCGCTGGCCCCGCTCCTCGAGAAGCGGCCGCGGCTGGCCGAGGCGTGCGAGGTCCGCCACGCGCCCGGCGTGATCCGCATGGAGGACAAGCCGGCCCGCGCCCTCCGCGAGGGCCGCGACAGCTCGATGTGGCACGCGCTGAAGACGGTCGCCGCGGGCGACGCCACCGTCGCCGTCTCGCCCGGCAACACCGGCGCGCTGATGGCGATGGCGATGTTCGTGCTGCGCCGGGCGCCGGGCGTCGACCGGCCCGCGATCGCGGTGCAGTGGCCGGCGGCGAATCCGCACGGCTACAACATCGTGCTCGACATGGGCGCCGACATCCGCGCCGACGCCGAGAACCTGCTGCAGTACGCGATCATGGGCGCCGAGTATGCCCAGCTCAACTTCAACCTCGCGCGCCCGCGCGTCGGCATCCTGAACGTCGGCAGCGAGGAGACGAAGGGACCGGAGGAGCTCCGCACCGCCGCGGGCCTCATCCGCCGGGCCGTCGAGCAGAGCGACTACGACTTCGAGTATATCGGCTTCGTCGAGGGCAACGACCTGCTGACCGCCAAGGCCGACGTGATCGTGACCGACGGCTTCACCGGCAACGTGGCGCTCAAGGCCGGCGAGGGCACGGCCTCCTTCATCCGCACGGCGCTGCAGAACGCGTTCCGCCACTCGGTCTGGTCGCAGCTCGGCACGCTCTTCGCGATGACGTCGCTCAAGCGCCTCAAGGCCCGGATCGACCCGCGCCGCGCGAACGGCGGCGTCTTCCTCGGGCTGAACGGCGCGGTGGTGAAGAGCCACGGCGGCACCGACGCGCTCGGCTTCTGCTCGGCGGTCACGCTCGGGGCCAAGATGGCGGCCAAGAACTTCTCGACCCATGTCGCGGAACAGGTCGCCCGGCTCGAGGTGCACGAGGAGGCCGGCGCCCGGACCGGGCCCCCGGCCGCCGGGAAAGGCGGCACGTGACGCTCGTCCGCTCCATCGCCGTCGGCTGCGGCCACTACCTGCCGGACCGGATTCTGACCAACGACGACCTTTCGAAAACGCTCGACACCAGCGACGAGTGGATCCGCACGCGCACCGGCATCCAGCGGCGGCACATCGCGGCCGAGGGCGAGCGCACGTCCGACCTGGCGGTCGCCGCGGCCAGGCGGGCGCTCGATTCCGCCGGGCTCGACGGCAGCGACCTCGACGCCGTGGTGCTCGCGACCGCGACGCCGGACCAGACCTTCCCCTCGACCGCGACCCGCGTGCAGCACGCGCTCGGCATGCGCCGCGGCTTCGCCTTCGACATCCAGGCGGTCTGCGCGGGCTTCATCTACGCGCTCGCCAACGCCAACGGCCTGATCCTGTCGCACCAGGCGCGCCGGGTCATGGTGATCGGGGCAGAGACCTTCAGCCGCATCCTCGACTG
The DNA here is from genome assembly GCA_035512995.1 of Thermohalobaculum sp. Classification (GTDB taxonomy): domain Bacteria; phylum Pseudomonadota; class Alphaproteobacteria; order Rhodobacterales; family Rhodobacteraceae; genus Thermohalobaculum. The sequence continues at coordinate 5,843 of DATKCY010000059.1, read as the reverse complement.
GGAGGACCGCTCGACCTGCGTCCTTTTCGGCGACGGCGCGGGGGCGATGGTGCTCGAGGCCGCCGACGGCGCGGGCGGCGCGCAGGACCGCGGCGTGCTCGGCACCTGCCTGCACTCGGACGGCGCCTACAACGACGTGCTCTACGTCTCGGGCGGGCCCTCGACCACCGGCACCGCCGGGGTGCTCAGGATGGAGGGCAAGGAGGTCTTCCGCCACGCCGTCGTCAAGCTCGCCGAGGTCGCCGACGAGGTGATGGCCCGCGTGGGCGTCACCAGCCAGGACATCGACTGGATCGTGCCCCACCAGGCCAATCTGCGCATCATCGAGAACACCGCGAGGAAGTCGGGCATCCCGATGGAGCGGGTGATCGTGACCGTCCAGGACCACGGCAACACCTCGGCCGCGTCGATCCCGCTCGCCCTCTCGAGCGCGGTCGCGGACGGGCGCATCCGGCGCGGTGACCTGCTGCTGATGGAAGGGATCGGCGGCGGCCTCGCCTGGGGATCGGCGCTTCTGCGTTGGTGACAGGCCTCCCGGCCTCTTCCGCCGCTTTCGGTCACCGGCCCAAGTCGTTGAGATTGACCCCTTTCCGACGGAAGGCTAGACTTGCAAAAAAAAGCCACAAATGGTGCCGCGCGTGCTCTGGAAGGGAATTTTGATGGCAGGGAACACGGTTACCCGATCCGACCTCAGCGAGGCCGTCTACCGCGAGATCGGGCTCTCGCGGAACGAATCGGCCGAGATGGTCGAGACGATCCTGACCCGTATCGGGGAGTCGCTGGTGAAGGGCGAGAGCGTCAAGATCAGCTCCTTCGGCACCTTCGACGTCCGCGACAAGGGCGCGCGCATGGGCCGGAACCCCAAGACCGGCGAGGAGGTGCCGATCGAGCCGCGCCGGGTGCTGGTCTTCCGCCCCTCGCACATCATGAAGGAACGCGTGAACGGCGGTGCCGGCTGATGGCCGGGCAACCCGCCCGCAGCGCCACCGTCCGGAAGTCGCCGGAGGCGTTCCGCACCATCAGCGAGGTGTCCGAGGAACTCGACCTGCCGCAGCACGTGCTGCGGTTCTGGGAGACCCGGTTCAGCCAGATCAAGCCGCTGAAGCGCGGCGGCGGCCGGCGGCTCTACCGGCCCGACCACGTGGCGCTCTTGCGCGGGATCAAGGCGCTCCTCTACGACGACGGGCTGACGATCAAGGGCGTGCAGAAGGTGCTTCGCGAGCAGGGCTCGAAGGCCGTGATCGCGCGCGGGGCGGACGAGGGCGGCGCCGAGGCGGCGCGCGCCCTGCCCGAGGACGCGCCCGAGCGGCTGGCGGCGCTCTCGAAGCGCCACAAGGCCCGGGCGGCGGAGCGGCCGGAGGCGCCGGAGGCTCCGGCCCAGGGCGGCGCGCCCGACCGCGAGAAGGTGCTCGCATCGATCGCCCGGCTCGAGGATATCCTGCGCCGGCTCGAGGCCCGCGATTGAGCCGCGCGAGGCGTTTCAGGCCATTGCCAGCAGCGGTCCGGCCGGTGTAAGGCAGGCCGCGATGGCGGGCCGTAGCGCAGTTTGGTAGCGCGCTTGCATGGGGCGCAAGAGGTCGTGAGTTCGAATCTCGCCGGCCCGACCAACGGAAAACGCCAGCGGCCCGGCTGCTGGCGTTTTTCCTGAGTCCGGGGGCGCGCGTGGCCCGGCCCGGGGTCATTCCGAGCCAGGGGCTCGAGGCGATGGTCGCCGCGGGCGAGATCGCGGCCGAGCCGGCCGTCGAGGACGCCCAGATCCAGCCCGCGAGCCTCGACCTCCGCCTCGGACGCCGCGCCTGGCGCGTGCGCGCGAGCTTCCTGACCGGCCGCGAGGCGACCGTCGCCGATCGCCTCGAGACCTTCGCGATGCACGACCTCGCCCTCGACGAGGCCGGAACGGTGCTCGAGACCGGCTGCGTCTACCTCGTCGAGCTCGCCGAGCGGCTGGCGCTGCCTGCCGAGGTCGCGGCCGCCGCCAATGCCAAGAGCTCGACCGGCCGGCTCGACCTGCTGACCCGCCTCATCACCGACCGCTCGGCCGAGTTCGACCGCGTCGAGCCGGGCTACCGGGGCCCGCTCTACGCCGAGATCTGCCCGCGCACCTTCTCGGTCCTCGTCCGCCCCGGGGTCAGGCTCAACCAGATCCGCTTCCGCCGCGGCCGCGCCGAGATCGACGACGCGGCGCTCGAGGCGCTCCACGCGGCGGAGCCGCTGGTCGACGGACCCGCCCATATCGACGGGGGCCTCGGCTTCTCGGTCGACCTGACGCCGCGGGGCGAGGGCATCGTCGGCTGGCGCGCCCGCCGCCATTCGGGGCTGATCGACCTCGCCCGGATCGACCACTATCCGGCGCAGGAATTCTGGGAGCCGGTGCGCCCCGGCCCCTGGGGCGGCGTGATCCTGGACCCGGACGCCTTCTACATCCTGGTCAGCCGCGAGGCGGTCAACGTGCCCCCCGACACGGCGGCCGAGATGGTCCCGTTCCTCGCCGTCGCGGGCGAGTTCCGCGTGCACTACGCGGGCTTCTTCGACCCGGGCTTCGGCCACCCCTCGACCGGCGGCTCGGGCTCGCGCGGCGTGCTCGAGGTGCGCTGCCACGAGGCCCCCTTCGCGCTCGAGCATGGCCAGACCGTCGGCCGCCTCGTCTACGAGCGCATGGCCGGGCGCCCCGACCGCCTCTACGGCCGCGCCCTCGGCTCGACCTACCAGGGGCAGGAGCTGCGGCTGGCCAAGCATTTCCGGCAGCCGTGAAATTGCACGCCTTTGCACGCGTGCAAAGGGGATCAAGTCATTGATCCGCCGAAGGTTTAACTAAGCGCTAACCATGATGCGCATCTGGCGCCGCGGCCTGCGCTTCCTGCTCGTCGAACATGTCCTCGGTCTCGTCCTCGTCCCCCTCCTCCGACTTCGCGCCGGGGATGTGGCGGTTGTCGAGTAGGCCGGCGGCGCGGAACTCGGAGAGGCCCGGCAGGTCCCGGGCCGACGACAGGCCGAAGTGGTCGAGGAACGCCTCGGTGGTCACGAAGGTCACCGGCCGGCCCGGCGTGTCGCGCCTGCGGCCGAAGCGGATCCATCCGAGCTCGAGCAGCGTGTCGAGGGTGCCGCGGCTGACCGAGACGCCGCGGATCTCCTCGATCTCGGCGCGCGTGACCGGCTGGTGGTAGGCGACGATCGCCAGCGTCTCGATCGCGGCGCGCGACAGCTTCTTCGTGTCCTCGGCCTCGCTGTGCATGAGGAAGCCGAGGTCGGGCGCCGTGCGGAAGGCCCAGGCATTGCCTATCCGGCGGAGCTGGACGCCGCGGCCCTCGTAGCGCGTCTCCAGCCGCTCGAGCGCGGCGCGAGCGTCCGAGCCCTTGGGCAGGCGCGCCTCGATCTGGGCGGTGGTCATCGGCTCGGCGGAGGCGAACAGGATCGCCTCGGCCATGCGCTCCTGCTCGGGCAGCGGCGGCGCGTCGAACAGCGCCTGCTGGGCCCCCGCCGTCCCGCTCCCGCCGCTCACCCGCCTGCTCCGCGGCCGCGGAGCCAGATCGGCGCGAAGACGCCGTCCTGGCGGATCTCGACCTCGCCCCGCTTCACGAGCTCCAGGCTCGCGGCGAAGCTCGAGGCGACGGCGCTGCGGCGTTCGTGCGGCGTGCCGCGCCAGCGCTCGGGCAGGAACGCGGAAAGCCGGCTCCAGCCCATCGCGCGGCCGGCCAAGCCGGCGATTCGCGTCAGCGCCTCCTCGACCGGGAAGATCCAGGACCGGTCGACCTGCAGCGGACGGTAGTCGTCGCGCGTGCGGATCGCCGCGTAGGCGCCGAGCAGCTCCGGCAGCGTCGCGGTCCAGCGCGTGCGCCGCTCGACTGTCCGCGCCTCCGGCGCGCCGCGGGCGAAGACGTCGCGGCCGAGCCGGTCGCGCGCCATCAGCTCGGCCGCCACCTTGCGCATCGCCTCCAGCCGCTCGAGCTGGAAGGCCAGATGCGCCGCCAGCTCCTCGGCCGACGCCTCGCCTGCGTCCTCCGGCGGCGGCAGCAGCAGGCGCGACTTCAGATAGGCGAGCCACGCCGCCATCACGAGATAGTCGGCCGCAAGCTCGAGGCGCAGCGCGTCGGCCCGCTCGACGAAAGCCAGATACTGCTCGGCGAGCTTCAGGACCGAGATGCGGCGCAGGTCGACCTTCTGCGTCCGCGCCATCGCGAGCAGCAGGTCGAGCGGCCCCTCGTAGCCGCCGAGGCTGACTTCCAGGACCTCGGACTCCAGTGCCGCGGCATCGCGGACCGGCGCCTCGAACGGCGCCTCCCGAAGCCTTTCGGCGCCGTCAGGCACCCGCGGCGCTCGCGGCGACGCCGGCTCTCGTCGGGTCCGGGCCGACGTCCTGCACGTCGCCGAGCGCGTGGCCGGTCAACTTCTCGTAGCGGCGCACTGCCTCTGCCATGTCGAAGTCGTCCGGCGCGCGGCGCGCCTTCTCGGCCCGGCGAGCGCGCTCGAGCGCCTTGCCCGAGAGGCGCGGGCAGGAGTCCGCCACGGCCATCATCTCGGAGCGATCGCCGTTGCAGTGGAGCACGAGGTCGCAGCCGGCGTGGATGCCGTCGCGCACCCGCTTCTCGAACGAGCCGGTCAAGGCCTCCATCGAGATGTCGTCGCCCATCAGCAGGCCGTCGAAGCCGATCAGCTTGCGGATCAGGTCGATCACCACCGGGCTCTCGGTCGCGGCGCGGTCGGGGTCGAGGGCCGCGTAGAGCACGTGCGCGGTCATCCCGATCTCCTGGTCGGCGACGGCGCGGAAGGCGGCGAAGTCGACCCGGTCGAGCGCCACCAGCGGGGTCGTCACCTGCGGCAGCACCTTGTGGCTGTCCTGCGGCGCGCGGCCGTGGCCGGGGATGTGCTTGACCACGGGCAGCACGCCGCCGGCCTTCAGCGTCTCGCAGACCAGCCGTCCCCGCCTGCCGATCTCCTCGGGCGTCCAGCCGAGCGCGCGGTCGCCGATGATCTCGTCGGCGCCGGCCGCCGGCACGTCGAGCAGCGGCATCGTGTTGACGTCGATCCCGACGCCGTGCAGGTGCGCCGCGATGATCCGGGTCCGGAGCGTCAGCGCCTCCTCCGCCCCCGCCTGGTCGTCGGCGTCGAACAGGCGCAGCACCGGCTGCCACTGCGGCCAGTGCGGCGGGCGCAGCCGCTGCACGCGTCCGCCCTCCTGGTCGATCAGGATCGGCGCGTCGCGGCCGGCCGCGTCGCGCAGCTCCGCGGTCAGCCGGCGGAGCTGGTCCGGGTCCTCGACATTGCGGTCGAACAGGATGAAGCCCCAGGGCCGGGCGTCGCGAAAGAAGTCCCGCTCCCGCGCCTCGAGGCGGGGGCCCTTGAAGCCGAAGATCGCCGCGAGCTGGGACATCTAGCTGTTCTCCGCCACCAGGCAGTCCTGCCCGCGCGCCTGCAGCGCCTCGCAGACGCGGCTCGCCTCGGCGCGGTCGTCGAACGGGCCGACCCGCAGGCGGTAGAACTTGGTCCCGCCGCTGGTCGTCGGCTGGATCGCGAGCGCGCGCCCGTCCAGCAGGTCGGAATTGGTCTCGGCGATCCGCCGCCACTCGGCCTCGGTAAAGGCGCGGTCGGTGAAGGCGCCGAGCTGGATCTGGATGCGGCTGAGCGCCGCCCGCGCGGCGAGGCGCACGGCGCGGTCGACCTCCTCCTGGCTCGCGGTCTGGCCCTGGCCGGCCGTAGCTGCCCCGGCGGCCCCCGTCCCTTCGTCCGGCCGCGGCTGCGGCACCGGCGGCCCCGCGCCCGGCGCGGTGCCGGAAGGATCGGCGACCGCCGCCTGCTCCGCGCCCCCGGCGTCCGCCGGCAGCTCCGGCTCCGCCACCGCAAGCCCG
>DATKCY010000058.1:0-4989 GCA_035512995.1 Thermohalobaculum sp. | reverse complement strand
CGAACACGGCGTCCGGGATGCCGCTGGCGGTCGTGATGATGGCGACGGCGCGGTTGTCCGGCGGCGCGAGCTCGAGCACGCGCCCGAGGATCGCCGACTGCGACGTCTTGTCCTCGGCGCCGCCGATGGCGACGATCTTGCCCGGCGCCTGGCGCCCCTCATCAGCCATTCGAATTGATCCCCGCAGAACGGTAGTCGGTTCCCCCGCGCACCGGAAGCGGGGCGCGCGCCGCCGCACCCGCGGCACGCCCTGACACGGAGCCAGGGCGCGGCGCGGGCGCTGGGTCGAGGACTTGCCATCTGGACCGGCGGAACGCAAGGCGGAGCGCATGGTCGTGGTTGATGCCGGCCGGCGGATCGCCGAATGTGACCGTCCGCGTGGGCCCTGCCGGCGGGCCGGACGCGGGACGGGAGAACGGCCGATGGCGCCGCTTCTGCATTTCGGGCAGGTGGTCGGGGCGCACGCGCATGCGACGCCGGAGCGTGCGGGCGCGGCCGACCTCGCGCGCTCGATGACCTTCCGGGACTGGCACGGGCGGTCGTGCCGGCTCGCGAACGCGCTCCTCGGCCTCGGGCTCGGGCGCGGCGACCGGGTCGCGGTGCTCGCCTACAACCGGATCGAGTGGCTCGAGATCTACGCCGCCGCCGCCAATGCGGGGCTGGTCGCGGTGCCGATCAACTTCCGGCTGGTGGGCGCGGAGGCCCGCTACATCGTGGGCGATGCGGGTGCGAAGGCGCTGATCGTCGAGGACGCGCTCTGGCCGATGATCGAGGAGGTGCTGGACGACCTTCCCTTCGGGACGGACACCATCGTCTGGATCGGCGAGGGGGCGCCGGCCGGCGTCAGGCCCTACGAGGAGCTGCTGGGGCAGGGCGCGGAGACCGTTCCGGAGGCGGCGGGCGCCCCCGGCGATCCGTGGTGCCTGATGTACACCTCGGGGACGACGGGCAGCCCGAAGGGCGCGATCCGCAGCCACGGCTCGCAGGCGCTGATGGCGCTGACGACCGAGGTCGAGCTCGGCTTCAGCCGGCGCGACCACGGGCTCCTGGTCATGCCGATGTGCCACGCGAACTCGCTCAACTTCATGGTCTCGCTGACCTATTGCGGGGCGCCGGTGACCGTCTACGACCGCCGCAGCTTCGACCCCGAGCACCTGCTGAGGGCGCTGGCGGACGGGATCGCGACCTTCACTTCGCTGGTGCCCACGCATTTCGTGATGATGCTGGGGCTCGAGCGGCGGATCCGCGACAGCCTGAACCCGGAGAAGGTCTCGAAGCTGATGATCTCGTCGGCGCCGGCGCGGCGGGACACCAAGGAGGCGATCCTCGACTATTTCCGGAACTCGGGGCTCTGGGAGCTCTACGGCTCGACCGAGCAGGGCTGGGCCACGATGCTGCAGCCCGAGGACCAGTTCTCGAAGCTCGGCTCGGTCGGGCGCGAGTGCATCGGCTCGCTGCCGATCCGGCTGCTGGACCCCGACGGGAACGACGTGGGTGACGGGGAGGTGGGCGAGCTTTTCTCCGCAACCCCTTATGCCTTCGACGGATACTGGAACCTGCCCGAGAAGACGGCCGAGGCGTTCCGGGGGCCGCATCTGAGCGTCGGCGACCTCGCCTGGCGGGACGGGGAGGGCTTCTATTTCCTCAGCGACCGCAAGAGCAACATGATCATCTCGGGGGGCGAGAACGTCTATCCCTCCGAGGTCGAGAACGCGCTCGGCACGCACGAGGCGGTGAAGGACGTCGCCGTGATCGGCGTGCCGGACGAGAAGTGGGGCGAGCGGGTGCAGGCCGTCGTCGTGCTCCAGTCCGGCCGGCAGGCGAGCGAGGACGAGCTGATCGCGTGGTGCCGCGAGCGGCTGGCAGGGTACAAGCGCCCGCGCGGGATCGCGATCGTCGCGGAGGACGAGATGCCGCGCACGGCGACCGGCAAGATCCAGCACCGCAAGCTGCGCGAGCGCTTCGGCGGCGACCAGTGACCAGCGAGGAGACAGCATGACAATTGACCTCGGCTCCGGCCCGGAAAGCTGCGCGGCGCGGATCGCGCAGTTCCTTCAGGCCCGCGGCATCGACCGTATATTCGGGCTGCAGGGCGGGCACATCCAGCCGATCTGGGACTGGCTGCCGCGCCTCGGCATCCGCATCGTCGATGTGCGCGACGAGGGCGCGGCCGTGCACATGGCGCACGCGCATGCCGAGCTGACGGGCACGCTCGGCGTCGCGATGGTGACGGCGGGGCCGGGCGTCACGAACTGCGTGACGGCGATCGCCAACGCCTCCCTCGCCCGCGCGCCGGTCCTGCTGATCGGCGGCTGCCCGCCCCGGCCGCAGGTCAACATGGGGCCGCTCCAGGACATCCCGCACGTCGACATCATGCGGCCGATCACGCGCACGTCGCGCACGCTGCGGGTCGCCGACCAGGTTCTGCGCGAGCTGGACGAGGCGGTCGCGCGGGCCTTCGGCGACCTCGGCGAGCCGGGGCCCGTCTATGTCGAGGTGCCGACCGACGTGCTGCGGGCCGAGGTTCCCGACGCGCTGGTGCTGGACGACTGGATGCGGCCGAAGCCGCCGCGGCGCTTCGTGCCGGACGTCGAGACGGTCGAGAAGGGGGTCGAGGCGGTCTGGTCGGCGAAGCGGCCCGTGGTGGTCACGGGGCGCGGGGCGCGCGGGGCGGGGGAGGCGCTGGTCCGCTTCCTCGACGCGACCGGCGCGCTCTATCTCGACACGCAGGAGAGCCGGGGGCTGGTGCCGACCGACCACCCGTCGTTCGCGGGCGCCGTGCGCGGCCAGGCGATGGCGGGGGCGGACCTGCTGGTCGTGATCGGGCGGAAGCTCGACTACCAGCTCGGCTACGGCTCGCCCGCGGTCTTTCCGGACGCGCGGATCATGCGGATCGCCGACACGGCCGGCGAGCTGGTCGACAACCGCCGCGGCGACCCGGAGCTGCTGGCGACGCCCGCGCTCGCGCTCGACGCGATGGTCGAGGCGGCGGGGAACCGCAAGCCCGCGCTGGACCGGGACTGGGCCGACGGCTTGCGCGCGAAGCAGCGCGAGCGGGCGGCCGGCCGCGGCGGCGAGGTGCCGGAGCGGGGCGAGGACGGCAAGATGCACCCGCGCCTGATCTTCGACGCGATCGCCGGGCTTGCCGAGCCCGACTACATCGCGATCGCCGACGGCGGCGACCTGCTGAGCTTCGCGCGCGTCGGGCTCGCCGCGCGCACCTACATGGACGCGGGCGCGTTCGGCTGCCTCGGGGTCGGCGTGCCCTTCGCGGTCGCGGCGGCGCTGGCGTTCCCCGACCGGCAGGTGATCTCGGTCAACGGCGACGGCGCCTACGGCATCAACGCGATGGAGATCGACACGGCGGTCCGGCACGGCGCGAAGGCCGTCTTCATCGTCTCGAACAACGCAGCCTGGAACATCGAGCGCTACGACCAGCAGGAGAACTATGGCGGCCGGGTCGCGGGCACGACGCTCGCGCATTCGGACTACGCCGCGATGGCGCGCGCGTTCGGCGCGCATGGCGAGCGGGTCGAGGACCCGGCGGATCTCGGCCCGGCGCTCGAGCGCGCGATGGCGAACGCGCCGGCGGTGGTCGACGTGGTGACCTCGCAGCACGCGGTCTCGTCGGACGCGAAGAAGGGGCTCGGCTACGTGCCGGACTACCAGCCGCTGACGGCGTGGGACGAGGCCGAGCGGAAGCGGCGGACCCTCGCCTAGCCTCGCCCCCGGCCTGTCTCGCTGGCCGGCGCTCGGGCGTCGGCGAGGATCGCCCGCACGGCCTCGGCGCGATCGGTCGTGGTCACGCGCGGCCAGTCGGGCATCTGGCCGCGGGCCCAGGTGGCCTGGCGCTTCGCGTAGCGCCGGGTCGCGGCGGCGGCGGCGGCGAGCGCCTCGTCCAGCGTGCAGTCGCCGGCCAGGTGGCGGGCGAGATCGCGCGCGCCGAGCGCCTTCATGCCGGGCGCCGACCAGGGCAGGCCCCGCGCCGTCGCCGCGGCGACCTCGTCGAGCGCCCCCTCGGCGACCATCCCCTCCAGCCGCCGGCCGATTCGCTCGGCAAGCCAGGCGCGCGGCGGGTCGAGCACGAGGCGGACGGCGCGGCCGGGATCGACGATCGGCGGGGGCGTCTCCGACTGCCAGTGCGCGAGCGGGCGGCCGGTCGCCTCGAGCACCTCCCACGCGCGGACGAGCCGGGCCGGGTTGGCCGCGTCGAGCGTCGCCGCGGTCGCGGGGTCGCGGGCGGCGAGGGCATCGGCGAAGCGCTGGCGCCCGAGCCGCGCGAGGGTCGCCTCGGCCTCGGCCCGCGCCTCGGCCGGCACCGGCGGGACCGGCGCCAGGCCTCGCGTCAGCGCCCGGAAGTAGAGGCCGGTTCCGCCCGCGAGAATGGGCGGGAGGCCGCTCTCGGCGCACTCTGCCAGCACCGCCTCGACCTCCGCGAGCCAGCGGCCGACCGAGTGGTCGGCGTCGAGGGGCACGTGCCCGTAGAGCCGGTGCGGCGCCCGGGCCTCGTCCGCGGCCGTCGGCCGGGCGGTCAGCACGCGCCAGTCGCGGTAGACCTGCTGGCTGTCGGCGTTCACGACCGCGCCGCCCAGCCGCTCGGCGAGCGCGAGCGCGACCGCCGACTTGCCGCTGGCGGTCGGTCCGAAGATCAGGATCGGGGCAAGCGTTCGCGCTGGCACCGGCCGCGTCCCCCGTGCGGAGGGTGGTACCGCCTCCCCGGCTCGAACGGGGGACCTCTAGATCCACAATCTAGCGCAATGTGCGCTAAGACGTTGAAAAGGCATGTGTGGAACTCCGCCATGTCGCGTTTATGTTGCAAGCAATCTGTTCTCGGCCGCCGCCAGCGCCTCCGCGTCGTCCTGCGCCGGGAACAGGTGCCCGTAGGTGTCCATCGTCATCGTTATCGACGCGTGCCCAAGCCGCTCCTGCACCAACTTCGGCGGGAGCCCGAGCCCTCCGTCCTCCGGCCGGTTGATGAGCCATGACGCG
>DATKCY010000057.1:0-3168 GCA_035512995.1 Thermohalobaculum sp. | reverse complement strand
GTCGAGCGCGGCAAGGTGACGGTCGGCGAGGAGGTCGAGATCGTCGGCATCCGCGACACCAGGAAGACGACGGTCACGGGCGTCGAGATGTTCCGCAAGCTGCTCGACCGCGGCGAGGCCGGCGACAACATCGGCGCGCTCCTGCGCGGCATCGACCGCGAGGGGGTCGAGCGCGGCCAGGTGCTGTGCAAGCCGGGCTCGGTCAAGCCGCACACCAGGTTCGAGGCCGAGGCCTACATCCTGACCAAGGAGGAGGGCGGCCGGCACACGCCGTTCTTCGCGAACTACCGGCCGCAGTTCTACTTCCGCACGACCGACGTGACGGGCACGGTGGCGCTGCCGGACGGGACCGAGATGGTCATGCCGGGCGACAACCTGAAGTTCGAGGTGACCCTGATCGCCCCGATCGCGATGGAGGAGAAGCTCCGCTTCGCCATCCGCGAGGGCGGCCGCACCGTCGGCGCAGGCGTCGTGTCGAAGATCATCGAGTAGGCGCGCACGCCGCAGGCGCGCCGATCCGGCCCCGGCCCGAAAGGTCCGGGGCCGCTCTCGTTTGCCGGACCGGGCGCCGATGCTACCCTGTCGGCCGACACGGCATCAGGAGGCTGACCCATGCGCCCGATCCTCGCCGCCGCCGCCCTCGCGCTCGCGGGCTGCGTGCTCGGCACCGACCCCCTGCCCTCCCGCGCGCTCGGGCCGGAGGCCGGGCTCGGCGGCGGGTCCTTCAACACCGGCAGCCGCGTCGCGGTCGCCGCCGAGACCTTCCGCGAGGCCGGCAAGGTCGCCGTCTGCGCCGCCTGGGCCACCGACCAGCTTCCGGCCATGGCGAAGCCGTATCTCGACGACGTGCTCGCGATCGGGGTCGTGCAGCTTGGCGGCCGCAACGTGCTGCAGGGCCTCGAGGACTTCCCGCGCGTCGAGTCGATCGCGGCGCTGCCGGGCGCGCCCGCGCACTGCGTGCAGACCGGCCACGCCTGGCGGGACGGCTATGCCGGGCTCCGCCCGGAGATCCGGTTCGGCCGCCTCGAGCTCGAGCGCGAGGACGACGGGCTGGGCGGCCTCACGCTGTCGTTCTCGGGCGACTGAAGCAAGGCGCCGGGAAGCGGCGCGGTCGGGCCTCAGATCCCGTCGACCACCGCCAGCGTGCACTTCGCGGCGGCGCGGCGGATCTCGCGCACGGGCTGGTAGTCCGGGTCGTCGGCGAAGGCGCGGGCGCTGGCCATGTCGGGGAAGCGGATGACGACGAGGCGCGAGGGCGTCCACAGGTCGTCCTCGATCACGTCGAGCGCGCCGCCGCGGGCGACGTATTCGCCGCCGTGCTTCTCGACGATCGGCCGGGCCTTCGCCTTGTAGCGCTCGTAGGTCTCGGGGTCGTGCACTTCGGTGTCGACGATCAGCCAGGCGGCCATGGTGTTCCTCCTCTCACACGAACTCCGCGATCAGGTGGTCGACGACCGCCTTGAGCGCCTCCTGGCGGTCGGCGCCGCCGTCGATCGCCTCCTTGAAGACGCGGCGCTGGCGGACGCTCGACGAACCCTCGCGGGCGATCCGCCGGGCGTTGCGCATCTCGTGCACGCAGCCGAGCGACTCGGCGTCGGGCTCGAGGAAATCGATCAGCTCCTCGATCAGGTCCTGGAACGGCGCCAGCGTCGCGCGGCCGTGGTCGACGAGCTCGCCCTCGGTGCCGTAGCGCTGCGCCCGCCAGCGGTTCTCCTGGATCAGCGTCGTCGGATAGACCCGCCAGCGCTGGTTGCGCGACCTGAGCCGGAACAGGAACGCCATCAGCGACTGGAAGAGCGCCGCCAGCGTCGCCGTGTCCTCGAGCTTCGAGCAGACGTCGGTCACGCGCTGCTCGATGGTCGGAAACTTGGCCGACGGCCGGATGTCCCACCAGATCTTGGTCGCATCCTCGATGCAGCGCGCCTGCACCAGGTGCTCGACCAGCCGGCGGTACTCGCCGTAGCTCGTCAGGAAGTCGGGCAGGCCCGTCCGCGGCAGCGCGTCGAACACGGTCAGGCGATAGGACGCGAGCTGCGTGTCCTCGCCGCTCCAGAAGGGGGACGAGCAGGAGAGCGCGAGCAGGTGCGGCAGGAAATACGCCGCCTGGTTCATCAGATCGATGCGCAGGTCCTCGTCCTCGACGCCGACATGGACGTGGCAGCCGCAGATCAGCAGCCGCCGGACGGTGTGGCCGAGGTCGGTGTGCAGCTCGTCGTAGCGGGGCTTGCGCGTGTGGGTCTGGCTGCGCCAGTCGGCGAACGGATGGGTCGAGGCGGCGATGATGCCGTAGCCCTCCTCCTCGGCGGCGCCGGCGACGGCCTGGCGCAGCTCGCGCAGCTCGTCGGTCGCGTCGACGACCGAGCGATGGACGCGGGTGCCGACCTCGATCTGGCACTGCAGGTATTCGGGGGCGAGCTGCTCGCCGAGGCGCTCGGACGCGCGGTCGAGGAAGGCCTGCGCCGGCTCGCGGACCAGGTCGCGGGTCTCGCGGTCGACGACCAGGTATTCCTCCTCGATCCCGATCGTGAAGCTCGGGCGGTGGTGCATCGGCGGGCGCTCCCTCGTGTCTCGGCCGGTCATCCTGTGGGCGCGGGCGCCCGTGGTCAATCGGCCCGGCTTGACACCGGGAGGGGGCGCGTGTGGAAGTCGCGCCCGGTCCGGACAGAGGGGCGGCAGAATGGCACGAACAGGCGGCGAGCTTCTGGTCGGGGCGCTCGAGGCGCAGGGGGTGCGAACCGTCTTCGGCGTGCCGGGTGAAAGTTATCTGGCCGTGCTCGACGCGCTCTACGACAGCCCGATCCGCTATGTCATCTGCCGGCAGGAAGGGGGCGCGGCCTTCATGGCCGAGGCCTGGGGCAAGCTCAACGGCCAGCCCGGCATCGCCTTCGTGACGCGCGGCCCGGGCGCCACCAACGCCTCGATCGGGGTGCACGCGGCGATGCAGGGCTCGACGCCGATGATCCTGTTCGTGGGCCAGGTCGCGCGGCCGATGCGTGGGCGCGAGGCGTTCCAGGAGGTCGACCACGCGCGCGTCTTCGACGGCCTCGCCAAGTGGGCGGTCGAGGTCGACCGGGCCGACCGCCTGCCCGAGCTGATCGCGCGGGCCTGGGCCACTGCGGTCTCGGGCCGGCCCGGCCCGGTTGTGATGGCGCTGCCCGAGGACATGCT
>DATKCY010000056.1:0-2297 GCA_035512995.1 Thermohalobaculum sp. | reverse complement strand
GCAGGACGGACCGATGCCCCGCTATCGCGCGCTGGTGCGCGACGGCGCCATCCGGGCGGACCCGGCGCAGCGCGCGGCGATCGAGAAGCTGCACCTCCTGCACATGCGGCTCCGCGACCACGACCCGACCCGGCGCACGCGCGTCTCGCTCGGCTGGCTCGGCTTCGGCCGGCGCGAGGAGCCCGAGCACGAGCTCGGCGGCCTCTACATCTATGGCGGCGTCGGCACCGGCAAGTCGATGCTGATGGACCTGTTCTTCGAGGGGGCGACGGTCAGGCGCAAGCGCCGCGTGCACTTCCACGCCTTCATGAACGAGGTTCATGCCGGCATCCACGTCGCGCGCGAGTCGAACGTCGAGGACCCGATCCGCAATGTCGCCGAGGAGGTCATGGAGGACACCTGGCTGCTCTGCTTCGACGAGTTCCAGGTCTCGGACATCACCGACGCGATGATCCTGGGCCGGCTGTTCGAGCGGCTTTTCCGCTCGGGCGTCGTGGTGGTGGCGACCTCGAACCGGCACCCGGACAAGCTCTACGAGCACGGGCTGAACCGCGAGACGTTCGTGCCGTTCATCCGGCTCCTGGAGGAGCGCGTCGACATCATCCAGCTCGACGGCGGCACCGACTACCGGCAGGGGCGCGCGGGCGGGCGCCCGACCTATTTCACGCCGCTCGGCGACGAGGCCGACGCAGGGATGGACGCGGCGTGGGAGGCCGAGACCGGCGGCGCCGCGGAGGCGCCCGCCGAGATCGAGCGGCCGGGGCGGACGATCCGCATCCCGCGCGCGGCGGACGGCGCGGGACGCGGCAGCTTCGACGAGATCTGCGGCGCCGCGCTCGGCGCCTCGGACTACCTGGCGATCGCCGAGCGGTTCGACGCCTTCTTCCTCGACCACGTGCCGACGCTCGGCCGCGCCGAGCACGATCGCGCCAAGCGGTTCGTGACGCTGATCGACGCCCTCTACGAGGCGCGGACCCGGTTCTACTGCTCGGCGGCCGCGCCGCCCGGCGCGCTCTACGGCGAGGGCGAGGGCAGCTTCGAGTTCCGCCGCGCCGCCTCGCGCCTGGCCGAGATGCAGAGCGACGAGTGGCACGCGGAGACGGAGAGGACAGCTGACGTTGCGTCCTGAGGCCCGGCGCCCGCCCTACGGCACTAACGGGGCCCCTCGTCCCTCCGCCGTCAGAGCTTGCGCTCGATCATCATCTTCTTGATCTCGGCGATCGCGCGCGCCGGGTTCAGGCCCTTGGGGCAGGTCCGCGCGCAGTTCATGATGGTGTGGCAGCGGTAGAGGCGGAACGGGTCCTCGAGCTGGTCGAGGCGCTCGCCGGTCGCCTCGTCGCGGCTGTCGGCGATCCAGCGGTAGCTCTGCAAAAGCGCGGCGGGGCCGAGGAAGCGGTCGCTGTTCCACCAGTAGCTCGGGCAGGCGGTCGAGCAGCAGGCGCAGAGGATGCATTCGTAGAGGCCGTCGAGCTCGGCCCGGTCCTCGGTCGACTGGCGCCACTCGCGCGCGGGCTCGGGGCTCCTGGTCTCGAGCCACGGTTTCACCGCCGCGTGCTGGGCGAAGAAGTGGCTGAGGTCGGGGACCAGGTCCTTGACCACGGCCATGTGCGGCAGCGGGTAGATCTTCACGTCGCCCTCGACCTCGTCGATGCCGTAGGTGCAGGCGAGCGTGTTGATGCCGTCGATGTTGAAGGCGCACGACCCGCAGATGCCCTCGCGGCACGAGCGGCGGAAGGTCAGCGTCGGGTCGACGTTGTTCTTGATCCAGATGACCGCGTCCAGGATCATCGGGCCGCAGTCGTCGAGGTCGACGTGATAGGTGTCGATCCGCGGGTTCTCGGCCTTGTCCGGGTCCCAGCGGTAGATGCGGAAGGTCTTGAGGTTTGTCGCGCCCTCGGGCTTCGGCCAGGCTTTGCCCTCGACCACGCGGGAGTTCTTCGGCAGCGTCAGTTCGACCATCGGTCCGTTCCTCGTCAGGCAGCCTTGATACCGACGAACACGCGCTCGCCGCGCCGGAGCGCGTGGCGCGAGACGTCGGGCTCGACCGCGGGGAATTCCTCGAGCGCGAAACCGGCGGCGCGGATGCGCTGGCGCACGTCGCGGCCGTAGAAGCGGAGGTGCGCGGCGTCGCCGTAGTGCAGCGCGCGCGCCTCCTCGGTCGCGAGGCCCGGGTCCTCGTGCGTCTCGTCCCAGCCCTCGATCATCGGCACGGTGAGGACCGCCTGTCCGCCGGGGCGGAGCACGCGGTGCATCTCGGCGAGCGCGGCGCGGTCGTCGACATGCTCGAGCACGTGGTT
>DATKCY010000055.1:0-2047 GCA_035512995.1 Thermohalobaculum sp. | reverse complement strand
CGACGAGGTCCAGCTCGCCGCGATGCGCGCGCTCGGCGACATCGGCGAGAAGCGCGCCAGCCGGGCGCTGCGGGAGCGGTTCGTCCACGATCAGAAGGGGCCGGGCGCCGAAGCCGCCCTCGACGGGCTCGCCCGCCTGGCCGATCCGGCCAGCCAGCCGGTGTTCTTCGAGCAGGTGGCCTCGAAGGATGCCGACCTGCGGCGCGCCGCCTTCGAAGGGCTGGCCCGGCTCGGCGACGTCGCGGCGATCCGCGCCGTGGAGGCCCGCACCGGCGGCGAGCGCGATCGCACCGTCCGGGTGGCCCGGGCCTTCGCGCTGGCCCGCGATGGCGGCCGCGGCCTCCCCGAACTGACCCAGGCGCTTCGCGACGACCGGCGCGCCGAGCAGGCCATGGCCTACCTCGTCGAGCTCGGCCGGGCGCACGTGAAGGCGCTGGTGCCCCGCCTCGCCGACCCGGACGTGTCGACGCGCGGACGCCTCGTCCAGGTGTTCGGCATCGTCGGCGGGCCCGAGGCGCTGCAGGCGCTCGAACCGACCACGAACGATCCCGACCCGGCGGTGGCGCGCGCCGCCGAGCACGCCATCGCCCGCATCCGCCTGCTCGGCCGGTGAGCGCGCGGCCGCGTCGCCGCCGGGCGCTGCCGCGCAGCTTCTTCGCCCGCCCGACGCTTGCGGTCGCCGGCGAGCTGGTCGGCGCGCGGCTCGTGCACGAGGTCGGCGGCGTCCGCACCAGCGGCGTGATCCTCGAGACCGAGGCCTACATCGGCGAAGACGACCCGGCCTGCCACGCCGCCGCCGGCCGCACCCTGCGCACCGCCATCATGTATGGGCCGCCCGGCCTCGCCTACGTCTACCTGAACTACGGCGTGCACTGCCTGCTGAACGCCGTCACCGAGGCCGAGGGACATCCCGCCGCCGTGCTGATCCGCGCGCTGATGCCGGACGAGGGGCTCGACCTCATGCGCACGCGCCGCGGCGTGGCCGCGGCGCCATCCGGTGACCATGGGCTGTGCCGGGGCCCGGGCAATCTGACCCGCGCCCTCGGCGTCACGCTGCGCGAGAACGGCGCCGACTTGTGCGGCGCCGCGGCGCTGTGGATCGAGGAGGGGCCGGGCGCGCCGGGTCCGCTCGTGTGGGGGCCGCGGATCGGGATCAGCGTCGGCGTCGACACGCCCTGGCGCTGCGCCGTGGCGGATCATCCCGCGGTCTCGGGGCGCCGCGCGTCGGGGGCGCGCCGGTCGTGACCGGTGCGGCGGGCGCCGATTCCGGCTTCACGATCGCCGCGGTCGCGTCGGCGGCCGATCTCGAGGCCGCCCACGCGCTGTTCAGGGCCTATGCGGCCTCCCTGCCGGTCGATCTGGACTACCAGGACTTCGCCACCGAGCTGGCCATGCTGCCTGGCAAGTACGGCCCGCCGGCGGGCGCGCTGCTGGTGGCTCGTGATCGCGCCGGCACGCCGATCGGCTGCGTCGGCCTTCGGCCGCTTGCCAGTGGCGTCGGTGAAATGAAGCGGCTGT
The DNA here is from genome assembly GCA_035512995.1 of Thermohalobaculum sp. GTDB lineage: Bacteria > Pseudomonadota > Alphaproteobacteria > Rhodobacterales > Rhodobacteraceae > Thermohalobaculum. Next base: position 529 of record DATKCY010000055.1, on the reverse strand, counting down.
ATGTCGATCCGGCGGCGCGCGGGCTCGGACTGGGCCGCGCCCTGATGGAGGCGGTGGTCGCGACGGCCGCCGCGCTCGGCTACCGCGAGATCCGCCTCGAAACCCTGCCAACGATGGCCGCGGCCATCGACATGTACCGGCGAGCCGGCTTCAAGCCGGTCGCGCCGTACTACGACACCGCGCCGGCGGGCACGCTCTTCCTCGGCCGCCGCCTGACGGATCGCTAGACGCTCGGAGACGGCCCATGCCAGATTGGCTCGAGTTTCGCCGGCGCCGCCCGCGGGCCGCAGGTGCCGCCAGCGCCTGCGGGCCGCGGACTACTCGGCGGCACCTCGCTGCCGCGCCACCTGCTGCTCGACCTGCACCTTGCCTGTGGGCGTTCGCGCTCTCGCGCGCGAACGCGGCGGCCCCTCGAGCGGGCGGCTGCTGTTCGGCGGCGCTGGGTGCGCCGCCGGCGCCGCCCGCGGGCCGCAGGTGCCGCCAGCGCCTGCGGGCCGCGGACTACTCGGCGGCACCTCGCTGCCGCGCC
>DATKCY010000054.1:0-3477 GCA_035512995.1 Thermohalobaculum sp. | reverse complement strand
CCACGCCCACCTGCGCCAGCAGGTCGCGCCGGCGCGGCGAGGCAGAGCCTAGAATCAGACGCACTACTTGAAGCGGTAGGTGATGCGGCCCTTGGTCAGGTCGTAGGGCGTCATCTCGACCTGAACCTTGTCGCCGGCGAGCACGCGGATGCGGTTCTTGCGCATCTTGCCGGCCGTGTGGGCGATGATCTCATGGCCGTTCTCGAGCTTGACCCGGAACGTCGCGTTGGGCAGCAGCTCGGACACGACACCGGGGAACTCGAGGGTCTCTTCCTTGGCCATGCTCTCTCCAGTGAAATGCGGCGCGCGCGGTCGCGGCGCCGGCGAGTGGCGCGGAAAATGGCGGCAAACGCCTGCGATTGCAAGCGACCCGCGTCAGCCGAAGCTCTGCGCGATCCGGGCCGCGATCTGGTCGCGGGTCTGGCGGTAGGCGTCGAGCTTCTGCGCGCGCTGCTCGCCGATCCCCGTCGGATCCAGCACCGCCCAGTAGCGCACCTCGACCGATGAATGGCGGGTGTATTCCAGCGCCCGGCGCTGGGCTGCCGGCGACAGCGCCACGATCACGTCGTAGCTGCCGAAGTCGTCGCCCCAGCTCTCCATCTCGTCGAAGCTCTTCGACTGGTGGCGCGAGATGTCGACGTCGAGCTCGGCCGCGACCTCGACCATGAACGGGTCGACCGCGAGGTCGTGGCGCACCCCCGCCGACTGCACGAACACCGTCTGGCCGAAAAGCTTCTTCATCATGCCCTCGGCGAAGGGCGATCGCACGGCGTTGTGGTCGCAGCAGAACAGGATCGCGCCCGGCAGCGCCTCGCGCGCTTGGCCTTCTGCCACGGCCTCAGCCCCGGTGCTGCAAGGCGCAGATCACGGTGAAGAGGCGGCGATAGGTGTCGTGGTCCGCCTCGATCTTGCCCTCGAGCCGCTCGGCCAGCGTCCGCGCGCCCTCCTCGTGCACGCCCCGGCGGCCCATGTCGATCGCCTCGATCTTCTCCGGCGGCAGGCGCTTCACGGCGTCGAAATAGCTCTCGCAGATCGCGAAATAGTCCTTGATGACCCCGCGGAGCGGCGACAGCGACAGGTGGATCTCGGCGATCTCGCCGTCGCCTTCGTCGGCCGCGCGGCGGACCTCGAGCACAAGCATCCGGCCCGCCATGCCGATGTCGAGCAGGTAGGGCCCCTCCGACGACGGCTCGCCCGGCCGGGGCCGCACGCGAAAGCGGTTCTCCTCGATCAGGTCGAACATCGCGACCTCCAGCTCCTGCTGGATCGCGTGCGGGCGGTTCTGGGGCCGCTCCTCCTTCAGCCGCACCTCGGCCAGCCGGTCGTTCTCGGAGAAGTCGCTCACGCCCCGCCTCCCGCGGCGTCGAGGCGGATCCGGACCGACAGCGCGTGCGCCTCGAGCCCCTCGGCCCGCGCCAGGGTTTCGGCCGCCGGGCCGACGGCCGCCAGCCCCTCCGCCGAAAGCCGCGCCAGCGTCGTCCGCTTCATGAAGCTCAGCACCGACAGTCCCGACGAGAACCGCGCCGAGCGCGCGGTCGGCAGCACGTGGTTCGGCCCGCCGACATAGTCGCCGATCGCCTCGGGCGTGTGGCGCCCGAGGAAGATCGCGCCCGCGTTCCGGATGCGTGCCGCCAGCCCCTCGGGGTCGGCGACGCAGAGCTCCAGGTGCTCGGGCGCGATCCGGTCGGCGAGCGCCGCGGCCGCGTCGAGATCGGGCACGGTGACGACGGCGCCGAAGTCGCCCCAGCTCGCGCCCGCGATCGCGCGCCGCTCGAGCCGGGCGAGCAGGCGGTCGACCGCCTCCGCGACCGCGCGGCCGAGCGCCGCGTCGGTCGTCACCAGGATCGCCTGCGCCCGCCCGTCGTGCTCGGCCTGGCTCATCAGGTCCATCGCCAGCCACTCGGGATCGTTGTCGCCGTCGGCGATGATCAGGATCTCGGACGGCCCCGCGATCATGTCGATGCCGACCCGGCCGAACACCTGCCGCTTCGCCTCGGCGACATAGGCGTTGCCGGGGCCCGCGATCACGTCGACCGGCCGGATCGGTCCGGCGCCGTAGGCGAAGGCCGCGATCGCCTGCGCCCCGCCGACGCGGTAGAGGGTGTCGATGCCCGCGATGCGGGCCGCGAGCAGCACCAGCGGGTTGACCTCGCCCCCCGGGGTCGGCACCGCCGCCACCACCCGCTCGACGCCGGCGACCCGGGCCGGGATCGCGTTCATGAGCAGCGAGGACGGGTAGCTCGCCAGCCCCCCCGGCACGTAGAGCCCGGCCGCCTCGACGGCCCGCCAGCGCCAGCCGAGGGTCGCGCCGACCCCGTCCCGCCACTCCGCGTCCTCGGGCACCTGCCGCTCGTGATAGGCGCGGATGCGCCCGGCCGCGAGCTCGAGCGCATCGCGCTCGGCCTCCGGCACGCGCGCCGCCGCCGCGTCGATCTCGGCCTCGGTGAAGGCCAGCCCGCCCGGGTCGAGCGCGATGCCGTCGAAGCGCCGGGTCAGCTCGACCACCGCCTCCGCGCCCCGCGCGCGCACGTCGGCGATGATGCCTGCGACCGCGGCCTCGACGTCCGCTTCGCCGGCCCGGTCGGGGCTCAGGAGCGCGTCGAGGCGCGCCGCGAAATCCGGCTGGTCGTGGCTCAGGATCTGGGGCATGGGTCCGTTCGGCAGCGCTCGCGCCCTTGCATAGGCGAGGGCACGCGGCTGCACAAGCGGGCGCCGGCGACGCCGGCGGCAGGCGGCATCGCCGCCCTTGCCCGGCGCCGGCCGAGCGGCTTTAAGGGGTCGCCTGGATCGACACGAGGCCCCGATGACCGAGCCCGCCCCGACGATGGAAGACGACCTCTGCCGACTGGCGCTCGCCGCCGGGCGCACGATCATGGAGGTCTACGGCCGCGACGACCTCGAGACCGCGACCAAGGGCGACCAGAGCCCGGTGACCGAGGCCGACATCGCGGCCGACGCGATCATCTCGGCCGGCCTGCACGAGCTCTATCCCGACATCCCCGCCGTGACCGAAGAGGAGGCCGGCAGCCACAACGAGCGCGGCCACGCCCGCTTCTTCCTCGTCGACCCGCTCGACGGCACGAAAGAGTTCATCCAGCGCCGGGGCGAGTTCACGGTCAACATCGCGCTGATCGAGGACGGCCGGCCCACGCGCGCCGTCGTGCTCGCGCCCGCGCTCGGCCTGCTCTACCGCACCGAGCCGCAGGGCGGCGCCACCGCCTGCCGGGTGGACGCAGAGGAGATGGCGATCCACGCGACGGCAGAGCCGATCCAGGTGCGAGAGCCCGACAACGACGCGCTGGTCGTCGTCGCCTCGAAGTCGCACCGCGACCAGGCGACCGACGACTACATCGCCCGCTACTCGGTCGCCGACTTCAGGAGCGCCGGATCGTCGCTCAAGCTCTGCCTCATCGCCGCCGGCGAGGCCGACTTCTACCCGCGCCTCGGCCGGACGATGGAGTGGGACACGGCCGCGGG
>DATKCY010000053.1:0-2402 GCA_035512995.1 Thermohalobaculum sp. | reverse complement strand
GAATAGACCATGCGGATGTCGCAGCCCTCGGCCTGCGCCTGCAGGAGGCTTTTGCGCGACCCGGGCACCCGCATCGCGTCGCCGAAGGTGGTGAAGATCACCTCCGGCCGCTCGGCGAGGGTGACGCAGTCGTCGACGCGGCCCATCGGCAAGACGCAGACCGGGCAGCCGGGGCCGTGCACGAACTCGATCTCCGCCGGCACCAGCCGGTGCAGCCCATAGCGGAACACCGAATGGGTATGGCCGCCGCAGACCTCCATGACGTGCAGCGGCCGGCCCTCCGGCATCTCGATTTGCTGCAGGACGCGCTCGATCGCCGCGATCAGCGCGCGCGCCTTTTCGGGATCGCGGAACTCGGTGGCGTACTTCATGGGGCCAGCATTCCTCCGTTCACTCTACGCCCGACGCAACACTCCAGTCGGCGGCATCCCCTTCTCCCACGTTCGTGGGAGAAGGTGCCCGAAGGGCGGATGAGGGCCGGTACGCAAGGCGCACCGGAAGCGCGCAGTCGACTGGTGGACATCCATCAGACCAAGGACCAGGACCTCACGCTCCCACGTTGCGCTTTCCATCGCGAGGGGAAGGCTCGTCCCGAGCGGACATCCGCCGCCGGATATTCCGGCCGGATTGTTGACTGCTGCCGCCCGAGGGGCGAGATCGGCGGACCGGACCAACGAGCGTCTCCGGGCCCGGAAGGCGCTCGCTCCCGTCGCGCTGCGCGCGACGGCCCTCATCCGCCCTTTGGGCACCTTCTCCCGCAAGCGGGAGAAGGGGATTCTCGATTCCTCCCCGCCAAACGGGGTCATACCCGGCTCGCTCGGATCGCGTCGAGCTCGGCGGCGACGTCGCCCAGCTCGCGCAAGACTTCGAGCGTGCGCTCGGCCTCCTCGGCATCGATCCGGCTCATCGCGAAGCCGACGTGGAGCAGCACCCACTCGCCGACGAGATCATCAAGAGGGCCGGTTTCGGAGGCGACGCAGATGACGTTGGTCTCGCGCTCGACGCCGCTGACGTCGACCATCGCGAGATAGCGCTCCGCATCGACGATGCGGGTTACCTTGGCCGGAACCCCGAGGCACATCGGACTATCCTCTTCTCTTCGGCGGCAGCAGTCGCCTGCCGGCGGCAATCCCGAAGCAGCCGCCGTGTCCCGGACCATAGCTGCCGCATCCCGTACATAAGCAATACTATATACGGACAGTGGCGGCGACGTATCACACCCCGTTTGGCACCGTCGCGCTGCGCGCGCCGGCCCTCATCCGCCCTTCGGGCACCTTCTCCCGCGAGCGGGAGACGGGGGGCGCCCGCCGCCGCATCGCAGGCTCTGTCTGCGGCGGCTCGATTGGCCGCATGGCGGCCCGACGGGACCAATGCCACGCCCGCCCTGCCGCGACCTTCAGCGCGAAGCCGTTGCGCTACAGGCCGCACGACGCCGTGCAGCACTCGACCAGCCGCGCCTCCCACGGGCCGAAATGCCGAAACGAGCAACCACTACGGGACAGTGACCGCCGCGTCTCGGACGGCAGCATCGAGCTCACTGCGACAGCGCCCGCGCGATGGCGATCGCGGCTTGTCCGACCGCCAGGCCGCCATCGTTTGCCGGCACCTCGCCGTGCTCGATGACCTTGAGGCCATCCGCTTGCAATCTCTCACGAACAAGCTGTGCCAGCAATGCATTTTGGAAGGTCCCGCCGGTCAGCGCGACGATCCCGGCCGACGGACCCACGTCGCGTGCCGCGGCGAGGAGGGCGCGCAGCCCGTCGGCGAGCCCGGCGTGGAAGCGCGCGGCGATGGTCGCAGCGAAGACGCCGGCGGCGAGGTCGTCGGCGATCGCCGGCCACAGCGGCGCCGGATCGAGCACGAGACCGCCCAGTCGCGCCGCGAGCGTCAAGACGTACGGGCGGTCGGCGCCGGCGTGGGCCGTGACCTCGGGTCCCGGGGAGGCCGCGCCGATGGCGCGTATCACGGACTCGGCGGCGGCCTGCAGGCGCATCGCCGCCTCGCCCTCGTAGTCCTGACGGTCGACGCAGAGCCCGACCGCCGCGGCAACCGCATCGAACAGCCGGCCGGCGGAGGAGGCGGGCGGCGCGTTGATCCCGGCCCGTCGCGCGGCAATGACCGTCGCCACCGGCCTGCCTGCGAGCCGCTCGCGCAGCGGCGCCGGCCAGGCCGAAACGTCGTTGCCGAAGGCATCGGCGAGGCGGGCGGTGAGGTTGCGCCACGGCTCGAGCGCAGCGCGGTCGCCGCCGAGGAGGGCGGTCGGCGCGAGGCCGCCGAGACGCCGCGCGGTGCGGTAGTCGGCGCTGAGGAGCTCGGCACCCCACAGCGCGCCATCTTCGCCAAGACCGAGACCGTCGAGGGCGAGCGCCAGGATCGGCGGGTGGTCGAGCGGCAGGCCGTGC
>DATKCY010000052.1:0-11145 GCA_035512995.1 Thermohalobaculum sp. | reverse complement strand
CTCGTCGCTCTCCTCGGCCGCCGCCCTGTCGGCCGCGGTTTTCGAGATCGCGGCCTGGTCCGGCGCCTCGACGCCGCCGGCCGGCCCCGCGCCGGCGCTGGTCGCCTCGGGCTCCTCGACCGGCTCGCCCTCGGGCGCGGCCGCGGCGCCGCTGATCGGCTCCTCGCGGGTCGGCGGGCGGGCCGAGCCCGGCTTCTCGAGCGGATGGTCGGAGAGGGTCGCGTCCTCGGTCTCGTCGGCGACGACCGAGGGCGAGGCGTCCGCCGCGACCAGCTCGTCCGGCGCCTGGTCGACCCCCGGGGTCACGCTGTCCTCGCTGGCGGGGCGCTCGACCTCCTCCTTGAAGCGGTCGAAGAACTGGTCGGCCACCTTCCGGGCATAGCCCTGCACGACGCGGTTGCCCATCTGCGCGAGCTTGCCGCCGACCTGCGCCTCGGCGTCGAAGGCGAGTCGCGTCGACCCGTCCTCGCCGTCCGAGAGGCTGACGTCGGCGCCGCCCTTGACGAAGCCCGCGGCCCCGCCCTTGCCCTCGCCGGTGATCGTGTAGCTCTCCGCCTCGACGACGTTGCCGAGGGTCACGGCGCCCCGGAAGCGCGCCTTGACCGGCCCGACCTTCTGCAGGACCTGGCCCTCGAAGGTCGTGTCCGAGGTCCGCTCGAGCTCCTCGCAGCCCGGGATGCAGGCGCGGAGCACGTCCGCATCGTTCAGCGCCTCCCAGACCGCCGCTCTGCTTGCCTCGATGATCCGTTCGCCTTCGAGCTTCATCGGCTGACTCTCCTGCGGCAGGGTTGCGGCCCCCGGGGCCGGATCGTAGCGGCAAGCCGGTTTTGCTGTCCACTGCCGCCGCACCGGGACCGTCGCGCGGACGGATCGAGACGGGCCGCCGGTTGGTCGAGCGCGCCCGCCGCCATGCTCACCCGCCACGAAGCGCTGCTCAGAGCGGCTTCAGCCCGGCCTCGATCTCGGCGCGGCGGTGCTCGAGGAACGGCGGCAGCGACAGGCTCTCGCCCAGGTGCTCCTGCGGCTCGTCGGCGGCGAAGCCGGGGCCGTCGCTCGCGATCTCGAACAGGATGCCGTTCGGCTCGCGGAAATAGAGGCTGCGGAAGTAGAACCGGTCGATCGGCCCGCTCGACGCCACGTGCATCTCCTCGAGCCGCCGGGCCCAGGCGTCGTACTCGTCGTCGGGCGTGCGGAAGGCGACGTGGTGCACCGCGCCCGCGCCCTGGCCCGCCGCCGGCAGGTCGGGCTCGACCGCCACGTGGAGCTCGGCGCCCGGGCCGCCGTCGCCCATCTCGAACACGTGCACCGGCCGGGCGTCGCCGCCGTAGCGGCGGGCCTTCCGCATGCCCATGACCTCGCGGAGCACCGTCTCGGTGCTCTCGAGCGCCGGGACGCTCAGCGTGATGGGCCCGAGCCCGCGGATCTGGTGCTCGGCCGGGACCGGGCTCGCCTCCCAGGGGTGCGCCTCGCCCGCGCCGCCGTCGTCGATCAGCGCCAGCCGCTGCCCCTCGGGGTCCTCGAACTCGAGCGTCGCGCGCCCGTCGGTCTCGGCGACCTCGCCGAGCGTGACCCCCTCGCTCCTCAGCCGCGCATGCCACCAGCCCAGCGTCCGCTCGCCCGCGACCCGGAAGGCGGTGCGCACGATGCTGCTCGTCCCCCGCCGGCCGCGGGGCAGCGGCCAGTCGAAGAAGGTGATGTCGGTGCCGGGCGAGCCGATCCCGTCCGCGTAGAACAGGTGGTAGGCGGAGACGTCGTCCTGGTTGACGGTCTTCTTGACCAGCCTGAGGCCGAGCGTCGTGGTGTAGAAGGCGTGATTGCCGCTCGCATCGGCGGTGATCGCCGTCAGGTGGTGGATGCCGCGCAGCTGCATGTCCCGGACCTCCCGCATCGGAGCCGCTCCGAAGCGCCGATCCTAGTGCGCCCGGCGGCCGATGCCCAGCGGGCGCAAGCAGGCCGCCCGCGCGCGCTCAGACGGCAGGCTGCGCCGGGACGGGGGCGCTGAAGGCGGCAGGCGCAGGCGCCGGTGCCGCCGCGGCCGCGGGCTCGGGCGGGGCCGGCATCAGCGGGTGCGGCACCGGGTCCTTCGCCCGCAGCAGATAGGCGCGGAACACCTCCGCGTAGCTGTCGTAGCGGTAGCCGAAGTTCCGGCGCAGGAAGTGGCCGCGGCGCTGGCGGTAGAGCGCGGGCAGCGCGTACCACGGCACGCGCGGATGCGCGTGGTGCACGGCGTGCAGGTTGTTGTAGAGGAACAGGAAGGCGAGCGGCCCGCGGTCCTCGACGATGACGGTCCGCCCGCGCGCCCGCGGGTGCGCCCGGTGCTCGAGATAGGAGCGGATCTTCTGGAGCGACATTGCGCCGTAGGCGGAGGCGAGCACCGCCCAGACGGGCATCGCACCCACGGTCGCGAGCCAGAGCGCGACGGCGCCGACCGCCGGCACGTGCAGCGCCCAGGCGCGGATCACCGCGCGGTCGCCCCGGCAGATCGCCGCGGCGTCGCTGCCGACGAAGCAGGCGAGGCCCAGCGCCGGCCCGATCGTGATCCGCCCGAGCAGCGTGTTGTTGACGGTCATCAGCACCTTCACGGGCCGCGCGAGCCGGACCCAGCGGGCGGGGTCCAGATAGTACGACTCCGGGTCGTCGTAGGGGTCGGTCAGGTTCGGGTCGTGGTGATGCGCGAGGTGCTGGTCGCGGTAGCGCTCGTGCGGGACGAACAGGCTGATCGCGGGTCCGACGAGCAGGTGGTTCAGCGCCGGCCACCGCGTCGGGTGCCCGTGCACCGCCTCGTGCGTCAGCGACACGTGGAACGAGGCCGCGAGCGTCGCCACCGGCAGCGCCAGCCACAGTCCCATCGCCGGCGCGTAGGCGGTCGCCAGCGCCCAGGCGGCGTAGGTCGCGAAAATCAGAAGCAGGGTCGGGCGTTCCACGGCGGGCGCCGACCCCGGCGCGGTCGTTTCGGGCATCGGTGTCCTGCATCGATCTTGGTTGGCGCAGGCTAAGGACGGACGGCGCGTCCGTGCCAGACTGAGACTTATGAAGGCAAAGTGACAATCGTAAAGAAACGTCTATGATCCGTTACAACTGTGTGATACATGTACAGATATGCCTGATCGCCGGGTCCTGGCCGAACGTTTCCGCGAGCGCGTGCAGTCGCTGATCGAGCAGCGGCAGGGCGGCCTGTCGCGGTTCGCGCGCGACACCGGCGTCGACCGCTCGGCGATCAGCCAGCTCCTCGACCCGCGGAACGACCGGCTGCCGCGGGCCGAGACCCTCTACGCGATCGCGGACTCCTGCGGCGTCACCGCCGACTGGCTGCTCTCGCTCTCGAACGCCCAGTCGGGCGGCCACCAGGTCGCGCCGATGCTCGAGTTCGAGCAGGCCCTCGACCCGAGCGGCTTCGCCCCCTCCGAGCGCTGGCGGACCGAGGCGCGGGGCTACAAGCTGCGCTACATCCCGAGCCAGCTGCCGCACCTCCTGACCCTGCCGGCGCCCGACCGCCCCCGCGCCGGCGCCGCGCCCGAGACGGGCATGACCAACCTCGACCCGGAGGCGGAGGCGCGGCTGCACGACACCGAGGCCTGGCTCGCCGACATGGACGTCGAGATCTGCATGGCGGTGCAGACGCTCGAGGACCTGGCCCGCGGCGGGCGCATCTGGACGGCGACGCCGGCCGAGGACCGCCGCGCGCAGCTCGAGCACATCCGGCGCATGCTGGACCTGCACTACCCGGCGCTCCGCCTGCACCTCTACGACGAGCGCCGGATCAGCCCCGCGCCCTACACCGTCTTCGGGCCGGTCAGGGCGGTCATCTATCTCGGCCAGTCGTTCCTGGTCGTCACCGCGGCCGAGCAGGTGCGGGCGATCGGCCGGCACTTCGACTCGATCGTCCGGGGCTGCATCTCGGACCTCGACGAGGTCGGCGCGGTACTCGCCCGGACCGTCGCGCGCGTGCGCTGAGGAACCGTTCCGGCGTCAGCGCACGCTGCACCGGGAGCCGCACCCGTCCGACTGGTTCGCACCGGCCGCCGACGTGGGTCGGATGCGGCGGCCGGCGGGCCTGATGGAAGCCGGCCGCGGCTGACCGCGGCCGCGGTCAGGCCGCCGCGCGCGCCAGGCGCTGCGTCGTCAGCTCGAGCCGGCGGCCCAGGATCCGGATCATCTGCAGCGCGACGTCCGGGAACTCGCGCAGCATGTTCAGGATGACGGGGCGGTCCAGCCTGAACACGACGAGCGAGCCCTTGGCCGCGATCGCGCTCGTCCGGGGCCGGTCGCAGAGCACGGCGATCTCGCCGAAGATCTCGCCCTGCCCGAGCGTCGCGACGCTGCGCTCGCCGTCGTCGACGCGCACGATCACCTCGACCGCGCCCGAGATGACGACATAGGCGGCGTCGCCCTCGTCTCCCTGCTCGAACAGCCGCTCGCCGTCGCGGAAGCTGAGCTCCTCCCCCATCATCGCGACGGCGCGGATCTGGCGGTCGTCGACGCGCGCGAACAGCTCCATCTCGCGCAGAACATCGGTGGTCTTACTGATTCCCATGCGTCATGCCCTCCCCCCGCCGGCAACCCGTTCCGGTCCCCTCGGCTCCTCTTCCACCACGCCGCCGTCATCGCCGATGACGAGCACCCGGTCGGCTTCTGCCGCGACGGCCCCGTCGGCGGCGGCCAGCAGGATGATCGCGTCGGGCAGGAGCTCGCGCACCGTCGCCCTCAGCGTCACGTCCTCCGTTCCCGGCCCGGCGGCGACGCCGTCGAGCACGATCAGGCTCGGCCGCTTCATCAACGCCCGGGCGAGGCCGGTCCGGCGGCGGTCGACCGACGAGAGCGCGCTGCCGCCCGCGCCCACGGGCGCGTCAAGCCCGAGGCTCATCAGCTCGCCGCGCAGGCCCGCCGTCCGGATCGCCTGCTCGAGCCGCTCGTCGAGCTTGCGCCAGGCCGCGCGGCGGTCGAAGCGCCGCTTCGCGTTGACGATGTTCTCCGCCACCGTCTCGGCCGGGCTCACGCGCTCCTCGTCGAAGGCGACGAAATCCTCGCGCTCGGCCAGCATCCGCCGCGCCTTCTCGCGGCAGGCGAGCACCCGCTCGATCCGCGCGGGTCCCAGCACGTCGAGCCGGTCGCGCTGGTCGACATAGACCGCGGCCAGCGACAGGAGCATCGCACGCTGGTCGGACTTCATCGCGTCCGGCGTCTTGTCGACGGCCAGCGCCGTCAGCTCGGCCGCCGCCAGGATGCGGGCCCGCGGATAGGCGGCGAAGCCGTCGAGCACCGACGAGGTCTCGCCGACCGCCTCGACCAGGCTCGCGAACTCGCGCGCGATGTCGAGGCCGATCGCCTCGAGCACCGGGCGCGCGCCGACCTCGCCGAGCACGGCCCTGACGCTGTCGAGCTCGGCATACCCGGCGATGTCCTTGCCGCCGCTGACCGGCAGGCCGAACAGGACGTTCTCGAGCAGGGTGGCGTTCGAGTTGAAGCGCTCGGGTTCCCAGCGCTCGAGCAGGTCCTCGCGCTCCTCGGCCGGCCAGCCGTCGTTGAGCGCGCTCCGGGCCTGCATCAGCGCCGGCGTCCAGCGCTCCGCCTCCTCGGGCGTGAGCCGCGTCTCGAGCGCGCGGGCAAGCGTCGAATGGCCGAGGCCGACGCGGCCGATGACATCGACCAGCCGCTCCTCGAGCGCCGCTGCGCCGTCCACGCCGGCGGCCTCGTAGTCGATCCAGTCGCCCTCGGGGTCGGCGGCCAGGTTGCCGGTCCTCTGCGCCTCCTGCAGGAGTTGCTCTGCGTCCCGGCCGGTCTGTCCGGCGAGATCGGGCACGCGGCGGAGGAGGCCGTAGAGCAGGTTGACCCGAAGCGTGTCGTTCACCATGCCAGGCTCGGTCCCGACATAGGCGAGGCTCTCGCCCACCTGCGGCAGGGTCGCGTCGGCGAGCGAGGTGCCGCCGAGGCTGACCGACCCGCTGGCGGCGACGTCGAGCCCGGATGCGAGCCTGAGGAACGACTCGCGCGCGCCGTTCTCGCCCCCCAGCACCGCCACCGTCTCGCCCGCGGCCACCTCCAGATGCCGCACGCCGAGGCCCCCGCTGCCGGGCCCGCCGTCGACCGACGTCATCGTGAGCGGCGCCTCGAGGCGGGCCCGCGCGCGCGCGGGCGGTTGCAGGTAGTCCTCGTCGAGCACGTCGTCGCCGATGAAGTTCTCGATCACGAAGGTGTAGCGGCTGTTGAAGTCGGTCCAGCGCTGGTACCAGGCCAGCACCTCCTTCCACGGCGCCGCCAGGTCCTTGTAGGCGGCGAGGACGGCGACCAGCGCGCCGAAGTCGAGCCGGCCGCGGATGACCAGGTAGCCGCCGAGCAGGTAGAGGAAGAACGGCGTCAGCTGGTTCATGAAGTTGTTGATGAACTTGATCGTGAACTTGCGCTTGAACAGCGACATCCGGATCAGGGTGTTCGTGTGCAGCCGGTGCGAAAGCTGCGCCATGTGCCAGCGCGCCGTCGCGTTGGTGCGGATCTCGCCCGCATTGCCGACGCTCTCGGACACGGTCTCGGCCAGGAACCGGGTGTTCTGCGCGCGCTCGCGGTTGAGCTGGATCACGCGCTTCTGCAGCTTCGGGATGATGAAGGCCTGCAGCGGATAGAGCGCCACGGCAGCGAGGCCGAGCCATACGTGCTGCATGAAGATGAAGACCATGTAGACGCACAAGAGCCCGCCCTGGAAGGCCGGGGTCGAGACGACCTCGCCGATGAACCCGCCGAGTGGCTCGATCTCGCCCAGCATCGACTGGATGACCTCGCCGGGCTTGGTCGTGCGGAAGCGCGCCACGCGGAAGCGCATCACCCGCTCGAACAGCATGTAGCGGAGCCGGCGCAGCATTCGCTCGCCGGTCATGCCGACCGAGACGTTGAGCAGCCACTTGATGCCGTTGATGGCGACGACCATCGCGAGGAAGGCGAAGCAGAGCAGGATAAGATAGGGGATCTGCTCGAATTCGAAGCCGAGCACCACCTTCGGGAAGTCGCTGCCGTCGATCGCCTCGTTGATGATGATCTTCGGGATCTCGAGCGACAGGTAGACGAACGGGAACGACACCACCGTCAGGATCAGAATGAAGATCTGTTCCCGCTTCGAGTAGCGCCAGACGAACGAAAGGAACTTGCTGTCCATGTCTCTCCCGCCAGCGGCCGCATCCTCGGCCAGCGGTCACGCGGGATCAAGAACTCAGTCGGCGAGGAGGTGCAGCGCCACCCGGCGTTCCCGCGGCCGGTCGCGGTGCTCCCAGAGCCAGAGGCCCTGCCAGGTGCCGAGCGCCAGGCGCCCGTCGATGACGGGGATCGCCAGGTGGACGCCGGAGAGCACCGTGCGGATATGCCCGGCCATGTCGTCGGGCCCCTCCGACGCGTGGCGATAGCGTTCCCGTCCGCCGTGGGGCGCGAGGCGGCCAAGCGCGTCCTGCAGGTCGAGGGCCACGTCCGGGTCCGCGTTCTCCTGGATCGTCAGCGAGGCTGACGTGTGCTGGCAGAGGAGCGTCAGGAGCCCCTCGCGAACCCCGTGCTCGCCGAGCCACGCGCCGACCTCCCGGTCGATCGGGACGAGGCCCGGCCCCGACGTGCGGAAGGCGAGATAACCGGTGATCTGGCGCATGGCCCCATGCTAGGGGAGCGCCGGGCGGACGGGAAGGGAGCCTTGCGAATGGACGTCGATCCGAGCCTGCCGTGGCGGCAGGTCCGCGGCGAGGGCTTCAGCCGGCTCGTCGGCCCGATCCGCTTCGCCCGCGCGGGCGACAATCTCTGGCACGCAGGCCTCGAGATCGAGGACCGGCACCTGAACGTCGGCGGCGTCTGCCACGGCGGCGTGCTCTTGACCCTCGCGGACGTCGCGATGGGCACCGCCAGCCACGAGGCGGCCGACGGCCACGGCTGCGCGACGATCGAGTTCGGCAGCCATTTTCTCGCCGCGGTGAAGAAGGGGCAGACGGCGCTGGCGGTCGTGCACCAGGCGCGCCGGGCGCGCGACCTGAGCTTCATGGCGGCCGAGATCCACGCCGGCGGCCGCCTCTGCGTGCGCGCGAGCGGGATCTGGAAGTACCGCGCGAGCGCCCGTCCCGTCCCGTCGGGCCAGCCCCGCCCCTGAGGCTGTCGGGGGAGGCGGAGAGGCGACCGGCGCTCCGGCCGGCGGGAAGCCCCGAGGGGGGCTCGCCCGCAAGCGCGAAGCCGGGCTGTCAGCCCAGCGCGGCGATCAGCGCCTCGACGTCGCTGCCGCGGCTCGCCAGCATCTGCGCCATCTCCTCGCGCTGGGTCAGGACCAGCGACACGCCCTCGATCACGATATCGTTGATCGCGACCCGGCCGCTGCGGTCCGAGACGAGCCACTCGACGCTGATCGGCGCACCGCCGCCGATCACGCTCGACTGCACGAGATGCCCCTTCTGACCCGCGTCGCGCACGCCGGTCACCTGGATCTGCTGCCCCTCGTATTCCTGGAAGCGGCGGGCGTAGATCCTCGCGATATAGTCGGCGAAGGCGTCGGTGAAGCGCGCCTGCTGGTCGGGCGTCATCTGCCGCCAGGCGATGCCGGCCGCGGCCTGGGCGATCTGCGGCATGCTGGCCCGCTGCTCCATGATCTGGCGGAGCTGCGGCGCCTTCGTCTCGGCGACGCCCGGCGCCTGCACCAGCAGCAGCACCTCCTCGACCGTCTGGACAACGTGCGCCTGCGCCTGCTCGGCCGTCGCCGCGAGCGCCCGGAGCGGCAGCGCGCCGCCGAGGACAGCCGTGCCGAGGCCCAGCGCCGCGGTGCCGCGAGCGAGGAAGGAACGCCGGTCGATATGCATCAAACTCTCCCTTGGATTAGGTGCCGAGGGCAACAACGGCGGCGGGCGTTGGTTCCGTCACTCGATGAAGATATCCGGCAGCGCCTCGATCTGCGTCTCGCCCGCCTGGACGCTGCGCCGGTTCTGGATATAGGCGTTGCGCGAGGCGCGGTAGCTGTCCTCCGACTCGTAGAGCACGTCGTCGATCAGCGCGCGATAGCGGTCGCGCGTGTCGAGCAGGTCGAGCGCGCGGACGCCCCAGACGACGTCGCTGCCGACCAGATAGCCGGTCGGCACGAAGATCGAATCGACGACCCGGCCGACCGCGTCGCGGGTGGTCGAGGGGCCGAACAGCGGCAGCTCGAGAAAGGCGCCGGTGCCGACGCCCCATTCCGCCAGCGTGAGCCCGAAATCGGTCTCGATATAGTCGGCGCCGAACTCGGTCGCCGGGTCGAGGAAGCCGGCCGCGCCGAGAACCGTGTTGAGCGTGAAGCGGGCCAGCGTCTCGCCCGCGTCGCCCAAATCGCCCTGCATCACGTGGTTCGCGAACGCGCCCGGCAGGGTCAGGTGGCTCAGCGCATTGCTGATCAGGAACTTGCCGAGCGCCGGCGTCACGAAGTCGTAGGCCTTCGAGGCCGGGTTCACCACCGCCGTGTCGATGCCCTTGTTGAACGAATGGATCTCGCGGTTGACGTTTTCATAGGGGTCCGCGATCAGCTGTCCCTCGCCGGGCTCGCCGCTGGCGCAGGCGGACACGAGGAAGGCCAAGAGCACGGACGCGATCCGCTTACGCATTCGGTCCACCTTTCGGACGATCGTTTCCCATCGAGCGCCGGCCGCGGCCGAGAATGCCCCCATAGGCCCGCCGGCCACGCGCGCCCGCGTCCGGGCGCAGCACGAATAGGACCGACGGCGCCGCGACGCAAGTCCCCGCCGTTGCCGCCGTTGCCGCCGACGGCTTGCCCGACACGGGCAGACGCTGCGGGAGCGCTCACGCGCCGCAGGTGCTTGATCCGCTGTCCGGGCCTCCCACCTCTGGCGCATGCGGGCCGAAACATCCCCGAGGTGAGCGAGGAGACGACGATCAAGGTCTCGGTCGCGGAGGCCGTGGCGGCGGTCCCCGCGGCCGCGTGGGACCGCGCGGCCGGCGCAGACGCCGCCGCGGGCGGCCGCGCCGCCGACCCTTTCCTCACCCATCGATTCCTGCTCGCGCTCGAGGAGAGCGGCTCCGTCGCGGCCGGCACCGGCTGGGCGCCGCAGCACCTGGTCGCGCGCCAGGGCGGCGCCGTGCTCGGCGTGATGCCACTCTACCTCAAGGGGCACAGCCAGGGCGAGTACGTCTTCGACCACGGCTGGGCGCATGCGTGGGAGCGCGCGGGCGGCGAGTACTATCCGAAGCTCCAGTCCGCCGTGCCCTTCACCCCCGTCACCGGGCGGCGCCTCCTCGTCCCGCCGGACGGGCCGCTGGCGCGCGAGACGGTCGAGACGGCGCTCCTGTCCGCCGCGAGCGAGCTCACCCGCCGCAACGGCCTCTCGTCGTTCCACGCGACCTTCTGCACGCGCGGGGAGTGGGAGCTCGGGCGGGACCTCGGCCTCCTGCAGCGGACCGACCAGCAGTTCCACTGGCAGGACCGCGGCTACGGCGACTTCGAGGGCTTCCTCGGCGCGCTGTCGTCGCGCAAGCGCAAGCAGCTGAGGAAGGAGCGCGCCCGCGCGGTCGAGGCGGGCATTCGCATCCACTGGCTGACGGGAGCGGCGCTCGAGCCCGCGCACTGGGAAGCGTTCTGGACCTTCTACCAGGACACGGGGCTGCGGAAATGGGGCCGGCCCTATCTCAACCGCCGCTTCTTCGAGCTCCTGCACGAGCGCATGGCCGACGACGTGCTGCTGATCCTGGCCGAGCGCGAGGGCCGCTGGGTCGCGGGCGCGCTCAACGTGATCGGGCGCGAGACCCTGTTCGGCCGCTACTGGGGCTCGGTCGAGGACCACCCCTTCCTGCACTTCGAGGTCTGCTACTACCAGGCCATCGAGTTCGCGCTCGCGCACGGGCTCGGCCGCGTCGAGGCCGGTGCGCAGGGCGGGCACAAGCTCGCGCGCGGCTACGAGCCGGTCACGACCTACTCGCTGCACTACATCCCCGACCCCGGCTTCGACCGCGCCGTCCGGCAGTTCCTCGAGGCCGAGCGAAGCGCGGTCGCCGAGGAAACGGCGGCCTTGGGCGATCTGACGCCTTTCCGGAAGTCGGGCTGCCGCCTCGGCGGGCCCGCGGCGCGCGCGCCCCGCGCCTGCGTGCAGCCCCGGGCTCGACCCGGGGCCGCTTTCTTCACGGAGGAGGCCCGGTCGCGGGGCCGGGGCTGCC
>DATKCY010000051.1:0-2635 GCA_035512995.1 Thermohalobaculum sp. | reverse complement strand
CGAATACCGCGACCGCCGGCCGGACGAGAGCGCCGCCGAATACGGCCAGCGCGCGGCGAACGAGCTCGAGGCCGAGATCGAGCGGCTCGGGCCCCGGAACGTCATGGCCTTCGTCGCCGAGCCCGTTGTCGGCGCGACCCTTGGCGCCGTGCCGCCGACTACAGGCTATTTCAGGCGCATCCGCGAGATCTGCGACCGCCGCGGCGTGCTCATGATCCTCGACGAGGTGATGTGCGGCATGGGCCGCACGGGCACCCTCTTCGCCTGCGAGCAGGAGGGCGTCGCGCCCGACATCCTCTGCATCGCCAAGGGCCTCGGAGCCGGCTACCAGCCGATCGGTGCCGCGCTCTGCACCGACACGATCCACGACGCGATCGCCGAAGGCTCGGGCGCCTTCATGCACGGCCACACCTATATGGGCCACCCGGTCGCCTGCGCCGCCGCGGGCGTGGTGGTGGAGAAGCTGAGCGGAGGGCTGGCCGAGCGGGCGATGACCATGGGCGAGCATCTCGACCGCGCCCTCCACGACGCCTTCGGCCAGCACCCCCATGTCGGCGACATCCGCGGCAGCGGCCTGTTCCGCGGCATCGAGCTGGTCGAGGACCGGGAGAGCAAGGCGCCGTTCGACCCGGGCCGCAAGGTCGCGGCCCGGCTCAAGAAGGCGGCGCAGCAGGCGGGCCTGATCTGCTATCCGATGAGCGGCACGATCGACGGCAAGCGCGGCGACCACGTGCTCCTCGCGCCTCCTTTCATCCTCGAGGACGCGCATGTGGCGGAGCTGGTGGAGAAGCTCGGCACCGCACTGGACGCAACCTTGCGCGCGTGAGCGCCGGGCTCGACGGCCGACGCCCTATCGGGGGAGCCGGGATGAAATCCTATCCGCGCTGCGACTTCCCGCTTGCGCCGGCCGAGGACGTCGCGCACCGCCTCGCGGGGTCGATCCGTAGCGGCGCGGCCGCGTCCCTGATCCGGCTCGGCGACGGCGAGGGCATGGTGCTGACGCGCCCGACGCCGGCGGATCCGCATCTCTGGGCCAGCGCCTGCCAGCACTTCGGTCCGGACGTGGAGCCGTCCTACCTCCGCCGGCTCGCGGACCGGCTCGCCCGGGCCGTGCAGTCGGCGGACATCCTCGGGATCAGGGACGACATCGTCGGGGTCGATTTCCCGGCCCGTTACTTCGCGGCGCCGGAGGACGAGGCGCTCGCCGCCTTCCGTGCGAGGTTCAGGCTGCGGCCCTTCGATGCACGGCTCCGCTACGACGGCGCGATGCGCATCGCGCGGCTCCATCGCTATCTCGGCCGGGCGCACCTGCCGGACGGCCAGGCCTATTGCAGCGCATGGATCCATTACGACCTGTCGGCCGACGGAACGCTGCTCCGGCTCATGGCGGAGGCGGGCGACATCGCCCTGATCTCCGCGCATGCGGAGCTCGCTCCGAGCCTCGCGCGCCTGCTCGGGCGCGAGGTCGGCTCCTACGGCGTGCCCAACCGGTACCTCGAGTTCGCGCGGGCAGGCGGCGAGTCGCCCTACCCGCTCGAGGAGCTCGAGCGGACCTGCGACCGCATCGAGGTGCGCTCGCCGGGGCAGCTCTTCCTCGTGGGCGCCGGCATCTGGGGCAAGATCTACTGCGAGCGGGTACGCACGCTCGGCGGCGTCGCGATCGATGTCGGGTCGGTCTGCGACGCCTGGGCCGGCATTCCCTCCCGCCTCGCCGTCCTCGTCAGCAAGTACGGGGCCGAGCCCGGCCAGGTGCCCGACTGCCTGCGCCTGCCGCAGGCCGCAGAGATTTCCCGATAGCCGCCCTTCCCCTGCGCCCATGCGCCGCGCCGCCGGGAGCAGCGATGGTAGGCCCGGCAGGACTCGAACCTGCAACCAAACCGTTATGAGCGGTCTGCTCTGACCGATTGAGCTACGGGCCCGAAGGTGGTTCTCTCTAGGCGGCGCGGCGAGCGGCGGTCAAGCCGGATCGCCCGCGGGATTTTGCGGGGCGGAGCCAAGATGACCAGACAGTCCGGGCGGCTGACCTATCGCGAGGCGGGCGTCGACATCGAGGCCGGCGAGGCGCTGGTCGAGCGCATCGGCCCGGCCGCGAAGTCGACGCTGCGGCCGGGCGTGATCGGCGGGCTCGGCGGCTTCGGTGCGCTGTTCGACCCCAGGGCGGCAGGGTACGAGGATCCGGTCCTCGTCGCCGCGACCGACGGCGTCGGCACCAAGCTCCGCGTCGCGATCGACAGCGGTCGGGTCGGCACCGTCGGCATCGACCTCGTCGCGATGTGCGTGAACGACCTGATCTGCCAGGGCGCCGAGCCGCTCTTCTTCCTCGACTACTTCGCGACCGGAAAGCTCGCGCTCGACCAGGCGGCCGAGGTCGTCGAGGGCATCGCCGCCGGCTGCCGCGAGGCGGGCTGCGCGCTGATCGGCGGCGAGACCGCGGAGATGCCGGGCCTCTACGCCGCCGGAGACTTCGACCTCGCCGGCTTCGCGGTCGGCGCGGCGGAGCGCGGCACGCTGCTGCCGGTCGAATGCGCCCCCGGCGACGTGCTGCTCGGGCTCGCGGCCTCGGGCCCGCACTCGAACGGCTACTCGCTGATCCGCAAGCTGGTCGAGCAGGCGGGCCTCGCCTGGGACGCCCCCT
>DATKCY010000050.1:0-16682 GCA_035512995.1 Thermohalobaculum sp. | reverse complement strand
GTCACGCTATCGAGCGACGAGACGTCGAATACGGGCACGGCTGGACTTCATCCATCAGCGCCGCCCTTGCCCCGGACGGAGGCGCCGGTACTGGAGCGCCGCGCCGCGCTCGAGCAGGTAGTCCGCTGGAGAAGATCGTCCACTGCAGTCGACCGGTTCCTGGCGCTCGACGACGACGAGCGCCAGGAGGAGTTCCGGCAACTGGTGCGCAGCTTTCCCCGTCTACGCCTTCGTGGCGCAGGTCGTCCCGCTCAGCGATCCCGGACTCGATGCGCCTGATGTCCGGCGGCCCTGAAACGGTCTGCCCTGGCCATTGTCCGCTCTGTCGAAGAAAGTGACGGAGTAGGCATCACGGACCTCCCGCGAGTGGCGGGCGCGACCTCCGCGCCACCGGCCCGACCGTGTTCCGGTCAGGCCGCTGGCTTGTAGGCGCCGTCCTCGAGCGTGATGTGTCCCTGCTTCTTCAGATTGCTGAGCGCGTTCGAGATGGACTGCTCGGCCCGCTTGTCGCCCTTGACGCTCATCTTGTCCAGGATGTCCGCGCGCTTGATGCCGCCCTTGTTCCGTTTGATGACCTCGAGCACGTTCTGCCGGATACCCGTGCGGCGTCGGCTTCCCGATGCAACCGGAGTTGCTCCCCCGCCTTTCTTCGCACGCTCGTAGGCTTCTACTGCGGCGAACTCCCGCTCGATCTCCTGGATCTGGCGATCCAGATCCTTCCTTTGATCGATCAGTTCGTTCCTGCGGCGGGACAGCCCTTCCCGCTCCTTGCGGACGAACTCTTCGAACTCTGCCATATGAACCTCCTCTGCTGATCGAAAGGATCTACTTCAGGCGCGATGAACAGGCAACTCAAACAATCAACCGTTCGAGCAAAAACATTGTTCATCACCGACGGTGCAACCCTTTCCCAGCCCCGATGCAGACCTGCTCCACTGGTGGGCCAGCATCCCGAAGAGTTCGTTAAGAGGGTCCGTGGAAAAGATCAGCGCTCGCAGGGGAACGCCTCTGTCAGGGCTGAAGTCAACCCCAGATGCCACTCTTCCTCTGTTCGCCGAGGATCGTTCCGGATCGAGGGCAGATGGCCCTACCTCTGCACCGCCAGCGCGACGAAGAGCGTGATCAGCCGGAGCATCGGTTTCCTTTCCGGGCGACGCCGCCGGACCCGACGGCGCGGTCACGCCCCCGGCGCCAGCCTCTGCAGCGCAAGGGTGGCGCCGAAGGCCGCGAGCGCCAGCAGCGCGAGCGCCGGCGCTTCGGCCGACGCGATCAGCACGGCGTCGTAGAGCGCGATTCCCGCGGTCAGCGCGACGACCGCCCGCGTCACGTCGCCGGGCCCTCGGCGGAGGAGCAGGCGCAGGCCCCAGGCGGTCCACACGGCAAGCCCGAGCCAGAGCAGGAGCGAGAGCCAGCCCGGCAGCGCGCCGACGCCCGAGGCCAGCAGCGGCACCGCCAGCACCGCGAGCGGCCAGGCACGCTCGAGCTGGTCGATCTCCTTCTGCCGCGCTGCGTAGGCCAGGCCGACCACATAGGCGAAGAGACCGATCGCGCCGACGACTGCGACCCCGGCGAACCGGCCTGCCGCCGCCGCGGCCAGGGCGTAGGACAGGAACCGCGCGAGCCCCATCATGAGCGGCGCGAACGGCGTCTGCCTGTGCAGCCAGTCATAGGCGACGATCGTCGCCGCGAGCGCCAGGCCGACGAAGAAGGCCGTGCCGCCGAGCGGGATCGTGAGCAGGACCCCGCCCGCGAGCAGGAGCCCGCCGCCGAAGAAGACCGTCTGGCGCTCGATCGCCCCCGACGGGATCGGCCGGTCCTCGCGCCCGAACGCGTCCGCGTCTGCGTCGAAGGCGTCGTTGAGCCACATGCCGCCCACGTAGAACAGCGAGAGGGAGAGCGCCGCGAGCAGGATGCTGGCGGCGGTCCAGAGCGGCGCCGCGTCGCGCGCGGCCGCGGCGCCGAGCACGCCGCCTGCGAGCGCGTTGGTCCAGACCGTCGGCAGGGCCGAGACCCGCCCGAGGCGAAGCGCGATGGTCCACGTGTCCACCAGAAACTCTCCCGTGCCCGACCCCGTCTCGCGCCCCCGCCCCCTCGGCCGGCACGCCGCGAAACGACGTTAACCGGCAGAGAAGGCCGCGTCGTGGCGAAAAGACCCGCGAGCATCGGCGGAACCGGAGACGTGGACAAGAAGTTCCGCACCCGATCGGCTTCCGCCCGGCGTTCGACCATGAACGGGCGTTAATCGGGATGTAAGGACACGCGCCGGGCGCCGCGGCTAGCGTCCTGCCCGACGGCGACCGGCATCCCCGCCGCCGCGGCTGCTTCGGGATTCGAGTGTACGCATGAGCAACGAGAGCAAGGCCTCCTTCTACATGGAGGCGGCCGCGCATGCGCTCGGCGACCGTCACACGCTGCTGATCGTGTGGTCCTCCCTGCACGGCATCTCGACCTTCCACTCCTACAGGCGCGTCTGCGGCACGACGGACGCGACGCTGCGCCGCCGCCTGCAGCGGCTGGAGGAGCGGGGGCTGCTCGCGAGGCAGCCCGAAGACGCGCCCATGGCGAGCGCCTGCTACAGCCTGACCGAGAAGGGCGAGGCCCTTCGCCCCGTGATGGAGGCGCTGCGGAGCTGGAGCGCCGACTGGTCCGGAGCCCCCGGTGCTTGAGCAGCGGCCGGGGAGGCAGTATTCCCCGGGAAGGTGGCCTCGAACTGGGACATGGACGGCGAGCGCTGGTGGTTCTAGTGCTGGGCCGGTCCGCGGCGTCGGCCGCTGATCGCCCGGGACCATCGGTTCCGGTGCCGCCTGTTTCCTGTCGGCCCCGGCGCCGCCCCGGGGCCTGCATGTCGGATTGGGGAGACCGCATGGACCTCGGCATCGAAGGGCGCAGGGCAATCGTCTGCGCCGCGTCCCGCGGGCTCGGCCGCGCCTGCGCCGAGGTGCTCGCCGCCGAGCGCGTGGACCTCGTGATCTGCGCGCGCACGGCTGCCGACATCGAGAAGGCCGCAGCCGAGATCGCGGAGCGGCACGGTGTCGCCGTGACGCCGGTCGCCTGCGACGTGACGACGGATGCGGGCCGCCAGGCGCTCCTCGACGCCTGTCCCGAGCCCGACATCCTGATCAACAACGCCGGCGGCCCGCCGCCCGGCGACTTCCGCGACTTCTGGCCCGACGACTGGCGCCGGGCGGTCGAGGGCAACATGATCTCGCCCCTCGCGCTGATCCACGCGACCGTCTACGGCATGATGGACCGCGGCTTCGGCCGGATCGTCAACATCACCTCGTTCTCGGTCAAGGCGCCGATCCCGACGCTCGAGCTCTCGAACGGCGCGCGCGCCGGACTGACGGGCGCGGTCGCGGCGCTCGCGCGCAAGGTCGCCTCGAGGGGCGTGACGATCAACAACCTGCTGCCCGGGCCGTTCGAGACCGACCGCCTGCGCAAGACCTCCGAGGCGCTCGCCGCGAAGACCGGCCGCCCGGTCGAGGAGGTGCAGGCCGAGCGCGCGGCGGAGAACCCCACGGGCCGCTTCGGACAGCCCGGGGAGCTCGGCGCCATGTGCGCCTTCCTCTGCTCGGCGCACGGCGGCTACGTCACCGGCCAGAACCTCGTGCTCGACGGCGGCGCGATCAACGCGACCCTGTAGGCGGCCGACCGGAGGCTCTCGCGGGGCCGGCCCCGCTCTCAGGCGGCCGCGGCACCGCCGCGGAGCCGGCCGTGCAGCCAGCGTTTCCCTCCGCCTCCCCCCGGGGCCCGAGCTCCGCCCGGGGCCGGGCGCGGCGCGAGCCGCCGGGCGCGGGACCGGTGGCAGCAAGGCACCGGCGCGTTACCATTCCCGGCGAACAAGACCAATGCGAAGGAGCCAGAGATGGCCATTGGACGCCCCGTCTGGACCGGCCACATCCGCCTGTCGCTGGTGTCGATGCCGGTCAAGCTTTACTCGGCCGTGGAAAGCGGCTCGAAGCTCTCGTTCCGGCAGATCCACGAGCCGAGCGGAAAGCCGATCCGCTACGAGAAGGTCGTGCCGGGCATCGGCCCGGTCGACGCCGGCGAGATCGTCAAGGGCTACGAGATCCGGAAGGGCGAGTACGTGCTGCTGAAGCCCGAGGAGATCGACGAGATCCGGCTCGAGAGCAAGAAGACGATGGACCTCGTGCAGTTCGTCGACGTCTGCGAGATCGACCCGATCTATTTCGACCGCCCCTATTTCGTCGCGCCCGACGGCGATCTCGCCGAGGACGCCTTCCGCGTGGTGCGCGACGCGCTTCGCAAGTCGAAGAAGGTCGGCCTCGGCCAGTTCACGATGCGCGGGCGCGAGTATGTGGGGGCGCTCAAGCCCTGCGACCGCGGCATGGTGCTCGAGACGCTGCGCTTCGAGGAGGACCTGCGCGCCGCCGACGCCTATTTCAGCGAGATCGGCACCGACAAGGCGGAGCCCGAGCTCCTGTCGCTCGCCGAGGAGCTGATCGAGCGCAAGTCGAAGCCGTTCGACGCGGCCGCCTTCAAGGACAGCTACGCCGAGGCGCTCGAGGAGCTCGTGCGCAACAAGGCCAGGGGCAAGGTCGCCGTCACCTCCGTCGGCAAGGACGAGGCGAAGCCGAAGGGCGAGGTCGTCGACCTGATGGCCGCGCTGAAGCAGAGCCTGGGCGAGAACAAGAAGAAGCGCTCGACGTCTTCGGGCGGCACACGCAAGAAAAAGGTCGCCTGATCGGAGCCTGACGGGTCATGAACGCCGGCGGCACCCTCGGCGCCTACCAGGCCAGGCGCGACTTCGGCCGGACGCCCGAGCCGGTGGGCGCGGGCGAGGAGGCGCCCGACGGCTGGTTCGTCGTCCAGAAGCACGCCGCGACGCGCCTGCACTACGACTTTCGCCTCGCGGTCGGCGGCGTGCTCGTCTCCTGGGCCGTGACCAGGGGCCCGAGCTTCGACCCCCGCGAGCGGCGCCTGGCGGTCCGGACCGAGGACCACCCGCTCGACTACGGCAGCTTCGAAGGCACGATCCCGAAGGGCGAGTACGGCGGCGGCACCGTCATGCTGTGGGACCGCGGCGCCTTCGGCACCGAGGGCGACCCGGCCGCGGGGATCGCCCGGGGCGAGCTCAAGATGACCCTCGCGGGCGAGCGCCTGCGCGGCCGCTTCGTGCTCGTGAGGATGAAGCCGAAGGGCAGGGAGACTCGCGACCCGAAGGGCATTGCGAAGCAGGAAAACTGGCTCCTGATCAAGGAGAAAGACGACTTCGTCGACCCGGCGCTCGAGATCGGGCGCTGGGACCGCTCCGTCACGACGGGGCGCACGATGGAGGAGATCGCGGAGGGCGCGAAGGCCGCCGCCCCGGGCTCGCCGCCCCCGTTCCGCGCGCCGATGCTGGCGACCGCTTTCGAGGAGGCGCCGTCGGGCGACGACTGGCTGCACGAGACCAAGTTCGACGGCTACCGGATGCTTGCCGCCATCGACGGGCGCGCCGTCCGCTGCTTCACCCGCAACGGCCACGATTGGACCGCGCGCTTCCGCCCGGTCGCCGAGGCGCTGGCGGGGCTCGGGCTCCGCTCCTCGCTCCTCGACGGCGAGATCGTCGCGGCGGCCGGGGACGGGCAGGCGGATTTCTCGGCGCTCCAGGCGGCCCTCACCACCGGAGGCCCGATCGCCTATGTCATCTTCGACGCGCCCCGGCTGATGGGCGAGACCATCGCGGGCCGGCCGCTCCGGGAGCGCAAGGAGCGGCTGTCGAGGGCGCTCCCGCGGCTGGTCGCGCCGCTCTCGCTCGCCGAGGGCATCGTCGGCAACGGGCCGGAGATCGCGGCGCTCGCCTGCCAGCGGGGCGGCGAGGGGATCGTCGCGAAGCGCCTCGAGTCCGCCTGGCGGAGCGGACGGTCGAAGTCGTGGTTGAAGATCCGCTGCATCCGCCGCCGGCGCTTCACCGTCGGCGGCTGGAGCCGGTCGACCGCCCACGGCCGGCCCTTCGCCTCGCTCCTCCTCGGCACGCCAACCGACGCCGGCCTCGTCTATGCCGGCCGGGTCGGCAGCGGCTTCGACGGAGACGACCTCGAGCGGATCGGCGCGCTGCTCGAGCGGCTCGAGCGCAAGACCCCGCCCTTCGTCGAGCTTCCGGCGGAGGCCCGGCGCGGCGCCCGCTGGGCGAGCCCGGCGCTCGAAGCGGAAGTCCGCTTCACCGAGTTCACCGCCGACGGCCACCTGCGCCACCCGGTCTTCGAGCGCCTGACCCGGACGGAGGCCCAGCCGATGCCCGCGACCGACGACGCCCCCGCCGGGGTCCGCCTGACGAACCCCGAGCGCGTGCTCTATCCCTCGATGGGCGCGACCAAGCGCGACCTCGCCGGCTATTTCGACCGTGCGTGGGAGGCGATGCAGCCCTGGCTCGACGGCCGGCCCGTGACGCTGGTCCGCTGTCCCGAGGGCAGCGGCGCCGAGTGCTTCTTCCAGAAGCACCCGAAGAAGGGCGAGCCGGAGGCGCTGGGCTCGGTCCGCATCGCCGACAGCAAGGGGCAGAAGAAGAGCTACGTAGCGCTGCCGACCCGCGCGGCGCTCGTCTCCTGCGCGCAGATCGGGGCGCTCGAGATCCACCTCTGGGGCGCCCGCGCCGACCGCATCGACCGCCCGGACCGGCTGGTGATCGACCTCGATCCCGGCGAGGGGGTCGACTGGAAGACCATCGTCTCCATCGCACCGTCGCTTGCCCAGGTGCTGGACGAGGCGGGGCTGAAGAGCTTCCCGCTGCTGACCGGCGGCAAGGGGCTGCACCTGCATTGCCCGCTCGAGCGGCGGCAGGACTGGGATGTCGTCTCGGCCTTCGCGCGGGGGTTCGCCGAGACGATCGCCGAGCTCGACCCGGCACGCTTCACCGCCTCCTCGCGGCTCAAGGACCGGCCGGGGCGCATCTATCTCGACTGGCTGCGCAACAAGCGGGGCGCGAGCGCGATCTCGCCCTTCTCGCCGCGGGCGCGGGAGGGCGCGCCGATCGCGGTGCCGGTGTCGTGGGAGGAGCTGGCGAAGACCGGGGGCGCGACCGCCTACACGATCACGCTCGGCGCCGAGGCGCTGGCCGAGCGGGCCGCGGCCTGGGGCGGCCCGGCGCCGCGGCAAAGCGTCACCCGCGCCGGTGCCCGGCGCATCGGCGTCAAGCTCGACGGCTGAGGCGGTGCCGGCGGCGGAGAGGGTGCGCCGGGCAGTCCGCTCCGGCGCGGATACCCTTGCGTGCGCGGGCGGCGTCGTCTCTCTTGACAGGGTCCTTCACGCGAGGATTCGTCGCCCGGTCGACAGCCGCGAAAGCAGGAACACATTGCTCTGCGGCAGGGACGGGCAAGGGCCGCCGACGGCCTCGCAGCAAACGTTCTGAGTAAGGGAGCACGACCAGTGGCTATCGACATACAGCAGGAAATGCGCCGCCCGGTGTCCCTCGCGCTCGCCGCCGCCGCGGCGATCGGCTGGGTCATCGTGATCGTACTCCTGATCAGCGCGACCTCCGCCGAGAACGAGTACGAGGCGCAGCTCGCGGGCTTCCAGGAGCAGATCGCCGCCTCCGAGCAGCAGCTCGTCGCGGTCGAGGACGAGCGTGAGGCGCTCGCGAGCGAGGTCGACGCTCAGGCCCAGGCGGGCGAGGACCTCGAGACGCTGCAGGCTCAGGTCAGCGAGACCGAGACGCGGCTTGCCGACCTCGGCGCCCAGCAGGAGACGGCGACGGCCGAGCTCGCGGCGACGAAGGCCGAGGCCGAGGCGCTCCGTCAGGAGATGACCGCCACCGAGGAGGCGCTGGCCGAGGCGCAGCAGCAGGCGAGCGATGCCCGCAACGACCTCGCCGCCGCGCAGCAGGAGCTGACGACCGTGAGCGAGGAGCTCGCCCAGGGCGAGCGGGACCGCGCCGAGCTGAGCGAGCGGCTGGTGGCGGCGCGCGAGGAGGAGGCGGAGCTTCGCCAGACGATCTCGCAGCTCAACGACAATGCGTCGGCCCTTTCCGACCAGGTTGCGCAGGCGGAGCGCGATGTTCAGCAGGCGCGCCAGGAGGCAGCCGACGCCGAGCAGCAGCTCGCCCAGATGCAGCAGGAGACCGAGCCGCTGCAGCAGCAGAAGGCGGAGCTGCAGGAGACGGTGCAGGAGCTGACGAACGAGCGCCAGCAGCTCGCCGAGGACGTGCAGGCGGCGCAGAAGCGGCGGACCGAGCTGCAGGCCGAGCTGGCGGACCTGTCGACGACGCTCGAGGAGCGGAGCGCCCGGCTGGCGGAGATCGAGCAGGCCATGCTCGCTCAGACACAGCAGGCCCAGGCGGCGTCGCAGGAGCAGCAGGCCCAGGCGGCGTCCGAGCAGGAGGGTGAGCAGGCGGCGTCCGAGCAGGAGGGCGAGCAGGCGGCGTCCGAGCAGGAGGGCGAGCAGGCGGCGTCCGAGCAGGAGGGCGAGCAGGCGGCGTCCGAACAGGAGGGCGAGCAGCAGACTACCGGTCAGGAGGGTGAGCAGCAGACCACCAGCCAGGAGGGCCAGGCTGCCACGTCGGAGCAGGAGGGTGAGGCGATGGCCTCGGCCGAGCAGTTCATCCAGCCTGGCGCGTACGCGGCCGACCCGCTCTCGGCGGCCTTCAACCCCGACGGCACCTTCACGATGACGCGCGCCGACTCCGACACCCGGGTCGACGGCAGCTACTCGCTCGACGCCAATGCGATCACGTTCTTCGACGTCTCCGGCGACGTCGGGCGCACCCAGTTCCCGATCACCTGCGTGGTGGAGCCGATCGAGAACGGATTCCGACTGGCCGAAGATGTCCACGGCTGCGCCGTCCTGATCGGGTTCGAGTTCGAGCGCGCCGGCGGCTAGCCGGTCCGGCAGGGCCGTCGCGGCGGGACGCCGCGACGGGTGCCGAGCCGCGTCAGCAGATGCGTCACACGGATGTCGCCGACCAGGCGTAGCGTTCGACCACCGAATCGAACGGCGGTCACGACAATGCCGCACCGCGCAGCGCCCCGCGAGATCAGCTATTGCAGCTCCGCCCGGTCGCGGCCGGGCAAATTCCTCATCCGCGCGCTCGAGAACCTGACCGGCCGGCCGCGCCTCCTGCGCATGGCCGACGGCTACGAGACCGAGATGGCAGGCGGCCGCTCGTTCTGGGAGGTGATGCAGGAGCGCTACCGGATCGAGATGGACCTCGTCGGCGCCGGCCTCGCCAACATTCCCGCCGAGGGGCCGCTGGTGCTGGTCGCGAACCATCCCTACGGGATCCTCGACGGGCTCGCGCTCGGCCACATTCTCTCGGCGGCGCGCAGTGACTTCCGCATCATCGCGCACTCCGTCTTCCGCAAGGCGCCGGAGCTCGAGGACATCATCCTGCCGGTCGATTTCTCCGGCACGCGCGAGGCCCGGGCGGTCAATGTGCGCACGCGGCGCGACGCGCTCGCCTATCTCGCGCAGGGCGGGGCGATCGGAGTCTTTCCCGCGGGCACCGTCTCGACCGCCGCGAAGCCGTTCTCGCGGCCGATGGACACGGTCTGGAAGCCGTTCACCGCGCGCATGATCGCGCGGTCGGGGGCGCGCGTGGTGCCGGTCCACTTCGACGGCCACAACAGCCGGCTGTTCCAGGTCGCGAGCCACCTGAACTACACGCTCAGGATGGCGCTGATGATCAGCGAGTTCGACAGCCGCGTCGGCGGGCCGCTGCGCATCCGCATCGGCGAGCCACTGCCGGAGCGCGAGATCG
This sequence comes from Thermohalobaculum sp., assembly GCA_035512995.1. Classification (GTDB taxonomy): domain Bacteria; phylum Pseudomonadota; class Alphaproteobacteria; order Rhodobacterales; family Rhodobacteraceae; genus Thermohalobaculum. The sequence goes on along the minus strand of DATKCY010000050.1, from coordinate 6,988 downwards.
TGCGGCGCGCGGGCGACCCGCAGGCGCTGATGGAGTGGCTGCGCGCACGCACCTACGCGCTGGGGCCCCGCCCGGACGCCGATCTCTCGCACGGCCTCTATCTCGGCTGAGGCGCTGCCGTCAGCCGGTCCGGCGGCCGCTCGCCGCGCCGGCGGCGAGCGGGCCGAATTCCGCCGGGAAGACACCGGCGAGGAACTGCCGGCACGCGCGCTTGGCACGGGCCCGGTCGAACCGCTTCGGGTCCATCATCAGGTCGAGCCAGAAGCCGTCGATCATGGCGTTGAGCCCGCGCGCGATCGTGTCGGCGTCGAGGTCGTCGTAGCCGCCCCGCCGGGCGATCTCGTGGCACATCCTCCTCGCCTGCTCGAAGTAGCGCTCGGCGAGTTCGTTGCAGAGCACGCGATAGCGCGGCCGGCCCGGCATCTCCGCCCAGAACGCGACCCAGACGGCGACGGTGCCGCGCACGCAGACCTCGCGCCCCAGATCGACCTCGATCATCGCGTCGAGCGCCGCGACCGGATCGTCCCCGACCGCCCGGACCGAGCGGGTCCAGGTCTTCTCGTACTCCGCCGCCAGATGCGCCAGCGTCTCGTGCAGCAGCCCCTCCTTCGAGCTGAAGTAGAAGCTGACGATGCCGGGCGACAGCTTCGCCTCTGCCGCCACATGCGCGAGCGTGGTGCGCGAGAAGCCGCGGCGCCCGATCACGCGGATCGTCGCCTCGATCAGCTCGGTCCGGCGCAGGTGCTTTATCGCGTCGCGCACGTGGCGCCTCTCACCCCTGTTGCCCGTTTCGGCAAGCGTATCCGCCAACGGGCACATACTCAAGCGTTGACAAGGGCATGGCCATAGTATTTGATTGAATCATCAGTCAATGAGCGCGGCGCGTCGCGGCGGGAGTTCCTGCGGCTACCAACTCTCGCCCGCGGCCCCCGCCCGCATCCGGGCGGGCAGCCCCCGAGGCCGGAGAGACGCCGCGCGAAGCAGAGGACCGCTCCGATGGCCCCGAAAGCCGGCTTCGACACCGCCACCCTGCAGGCCAAGGACAACCGCTGGATCCATCCGTGGGAGGCGCTCTCCGGCCTCGGCCAGCAGGAGCGGACGGTCATCACCGGCGGGACCGGCATCCATGTCCACGACTCCGACGGCAAGCGCATGATCGACGGCCCGGCCGGCATGTGGTGCGTGAACATCGGGCACGGACGGCGCGAGATGGCCGACGCGATCGCCGAGCAGGCGGCCCGGCTCGGCTTCTTCAGCCCGTGGAGCCTGACCAACGCCCCGGCGGCCGAGCTCGCCCAGAAGCTGACCGACATCGCGCCCGAGGGCTTCAACCACGTCTTCTTCGCGACCGGGGGCTCGACCGCGGTCGACTCGGCGCTGCGGCTCGCGATGTTCGTCAACGCGACCAGCGGGCGGCCGGAGCGCAAGCACATCATCTCGCGGCGCGACGCCTATCACGGCAGCACCTATCTGACGGCCTCCTGCTCGGGGAAACGGGCCGACCGGGACATGATGACCCTCGAGAAGGGCTTCGTGCACCTCCTGTCCTCGCCGAACCCGCTGAACCGGCCGGACGGTCAGAGCGTCGAGGCGTTCCGCGACGCACGCGTGCGGGAGCTCGAGGAGAAGATCCTCGAGGTCGGGCCGGAAAAGGTCGCGGCCTTCGTCGCCGAGCCGATCCTCGCCTCGGGCGGGGTCATCGTGCCGCCGGAGGGCTACCAGGCCGCCTGCCTCGAGGTCTGCCGCCGGCACGACGTGCTCTACATCTCCGACGAGGTCGTGACCGCCTTCGGCCGGCTCGGCCATTTCTTCGCGAGCGAGGCGGTGTTCGGGATCGAGCCCGACATCATCACCTGCGCCAAGGGCCTGACCTCGGGCTACGTGCCGCTCGGCGCGGCGCTGGTGCACGACCGGGTGCTGGAGCGCATGGCCGAGGACGGCGAGAAGGACGCCGTCTTCTCGAGCGGCTTCACCTATTCCGGGCACCCGGTCGCCTGCGCCGCGGCGCTCAAGAACATCGAGATCATCGAGCGCGAAGGGCTTCTCGAGCACGTCCGGGAGATCGGGCCCCATTTCCAGGCACGGCTCCGCGAGCTCGAGGATCTGCCGATCGTGCGCGAGGTGCGGGGCATGGGGCTGATGGCCTGCGTCGAATGCTCGGTCTCGGGCGACGGACGCGACCGCGAGGACGTCAACATCACGATCGGCAGCCGGATCGACGAGCACTGCCAGAAGCTCGGGCTGCTCGTGCGGCCGCTCTACCAGATGTCGGTGATGTCGCCGCCGCTGCCGATCACCGAGCCCCAGATCGACGAGATGACCGGCATCCTCCGCCGCGGCATCGAGCGCGCGACCGAGGACCTTCGCCGCGAGGGCTTCATGGACGGCTAGGCGGGGCCGGCGCGGCGCCGGCCGCAAAGGGACCGGTCTCGCCTCACGAATAGGGGTCGAGGGCGTCCCTGAGGGCGTCCCCGACGAAGGAGAAGGCGAGGACCGCGAGGATGACCGGGATCATCGGCGCCAGCAGCCAGGGATAGATCTCGACGGCGGCGAGGTTCAGGGCGTCGTTCAGCATCATGCCCCACGAGACGGCGGGCGGCCTGAGGCCGAGGCCGAGGAAGGAGAGGGCGGTCTCGCCGAGGATCATCGCGGGGATCGAGAGCGAGGCCGACGCGATCAGGTGGCTGGTGAAGTTCGGCATCATGTGGCGCGCAATGATCCGCGACGGTGAGGCGCCCATGAGCTCGGCGGCGCGGACGTAATCCTCCTCCCGCAGCGCCAGGAACTTGGAGCGGACGGCGCGGGCGAGGCCCGGCCAGTCGAGCAGCCCGAGGATCACCGAGATCATGAAGAAGACGGTGATCGGCCCCCAGTGGATCGGCAGCGCCGCCGACAGGGCGAGCCAGATGGGCAGCTCGGGCAGGCTCCGGAACACCTCGATCGCGCGCTGCACGAGGCTGTCTATCCAGCCACCGAAGAAGCCCGCCATGCCGCCGAGCACGAGTCCGATCGCGAACGAGACGGCGACGCCGATCAGCCCGATGGTCATCGAGAGCCGGGCGCCGTAGATCATCCGGCTCAGCATGTCGCGGCCGAGCCGGTCGGAGCCCACGAGGAAGAGCGCGCCGTCTTGCGGAGGGCAGATCACGCGGAACCGGCTCTCGATCAGTCCGAGCAGGCGGTAGGGCTCGCCGCAGGTCGCGAACAGCGGCACCGGCAGCGGGCGGTCGTAGTCGGTCCGCTGGACGACGAAGCCGGTCTCCGGCTCGTAGACGGTCGCGGTCGGATAGGTGTGGAGGCCGGTGAAGGCGCCGTCGTGGAAGAGGTGGAGCCCCTGCGGCGGCGCGTAGATATTGTCTTCGTCGAACAGGTTCGGCGGATAGGGCGCCAGCACCTCGAGGAACGGGAGAAGGGCGTAGCCGAGCACGAGGAAGACGAGCGAGGCCAGCCCCAGCTTGTGGCGCCGGAAGCGGCGCCAGATGAGCACGCGCGTCGGCGCGTCGAGGTCGGCGCGGTCGAGGAGGACGCGGTCGGTCTCGCGGTCCTCTCCCCCGGGCGCCACGAAGTGCTCGGCGCCCGGCAGCGGCGGGCGCCCGGCGAGCACCTCGCGCGGCTGGTCGTCGAGGGGGCCGGGGCGCGTCTCGCTCATCGCTGGCGCGCCCCCGAGAGGCGGATGCGCGGGTCGAGCACCGCGAGCAGGATGTCGGAGACGAGCATGCCGACGAGGGTGAGCGCGGAGACGAAGAGCAGGATGAAGCCGGCCATGAAGATGTCCTGCGCGCGCAAGGCCTGGAGCAGGATCGGCCCGAGCGTCGGCAGGCTCATCACGACCGAGATCATGACCGAGCCCGAGACGAGCTGCGGCGCGAGGTTGCCGATGTCGGCGACGAACGGGTTCAGCGCCATGCGGAGCGGATAGCGGATCGTGCGCCGCACGGGCGCGACCCCCTTGGCGCGCGCGGTCTCGACATAGGGCTTGTAGAGCTCGTCGAGCAGGTTCGCGCGCAGGCGGCGCATGACCGCGGCCGCGGCCGAGGTGCCGATCACGATCGTCGGCACGACCAGGTGCGTCGCGATCGAGCCGACCTTGCCCCAGCTCATCGGCTCGCCCTCGTATTCGCGCGCCATCAGCCCGCCGATCGGGATGTCGAAATAGCGCGCGCCGTAGAACAGCATGATGAGGGCGAGCAGGAAGTTGGGCGTGGCGAGCCCGATATAGCCGACGAAGGAGCCCAGGTAGTCGATCCAGGTGTTGGCCCGGACCGCCGCGATGACGCCGAGGGGCAGGGCGACGACATAGACGAAGACGAGGGCGGCGGCGTTGACGACGACGGTCAGCCAGGCGGTCTCGCCCACGACCTCGGCGACCGGGCGCTCGAGCTCGAACGACCAGCCGAAGTCGCCCTGGATCAGACCGGAAAAGCCGTTCGGGCCGGGCATGGCGCCGAGCCAGATCAGGTATTGCTGCCAGAGCGGGCGGTCGAGCGCGTATTCCTCCATCATCATCTCGGCCTTGGCGATGCCGGCCGCCTGCCCGGTCGAGCGCATCTCGGCGATCTGGTTCGAGATGTAGTTGCCGGGCGGCAGGTTGATGATCAGGAACACGAGCGCCGAGACCACGACGAGCGTGACCGCCATCGTCGCCGTGCGCCGGGCGAGGTAGCGGATCATCCGGCCCCGGCCTCGGCCGCGGCGCGCGGCTCGGCATCGAGGCCGTCCTCGTCGTCGAGCCAGAACTCGTCGATCCGGTGGATGCCGAGCTGGCCCCCCGGATCCCAGGTGTAGAGGCCCACCTCGGGCACGTTGCGCAGATCCTTGTCCGCGACCACCGGAGTGGGGGCGCGGCTGACGGTGCCGATCACGAAGACCTGGTCGGCGTGGATGTCGAGCATGCGCCGCCAGATCGCGGCCTTCGCGGCCTCGTCGGCGGTGCTCGACCACTCGTGGTAGAGCTCGAGCAGCCCTTCAGCGACCTCCATGTCCGGCGGCTCGCCGGCGTCGCCCTTGGTCTGGTAGTGCTGCCCCCACTTCGGCCAGGAGAAGTTGGCCTGGTCGACCGGCGCCAGCTCCTGCGGGCTCGAGTCCGGCGTCGGCACGCCGTTGTTCCAGCCGAACCAGGCGGCCATCATCGCGCTGCCCGCGAAGGCGCGGTTCCTCAGGATGTCGCGGTCGAGCGGGCGCACGAGCAGCCGGATGCCGAGCTGCCCCCAGGTCGCGGCGACGAGCTCGAGCGTGTCGGCGACCTCGCGCCGCTCGCCGGCGGTCTCGATCACGATCTGCATCGGCCGGCCGTCGGGCAGGCGGCGCGCGCCGGAGGAGTCGCGCTCCGTCAGCCCGATCTCGTCGAGCAGGGCGTTCGCGCGCTCGAGGTCGAAGCCGGCGTAGGCCGTGGCGTTCTCCGGGTCGAAGAACGGGCTCTCCTCGAGGGCGGCGTTCGCGCGCTCGGCGCCGAGCCCGAAATAGAGCACCTTGTTGATCGCCTTGCGGCTGATGCCGAGGCTGAGCGCGCGGCGGAAGCGCGGGTCGCGGAACAGCGCGCGCCAGACCGGGTCGCCGTAGGTGAGGTTCGGGTAGATCGCGACCTCGGAGCCCGCGCCCGAGCGCCAGAGATGGACCTCGTAGCCGCCGGCCTCGGCGCCCATCTTCAGCACCGGCGCGTCGGAGAAGCCGAGCGAGCGCGACTGCAGCGTCGCCTCGCCGAGGGTCACCTTGGCCGGGATCAGGCCGGCGGCCGCGATCTCGAGCTGGACCTCGTCGATATAGGGCAGCTGGCGCCCCTGGGTGTCGACCCGGTGGTAGAACGGGTTGCGGCGCAGCACGTAGCGCTGGCTGTTCTTCTCGGTCGTGTTCACCCAGGGCTGCAGCAGCGGCAGGGCCGGGTTGTCGAACTTGTACAGGTTGTCGGCGCGGTTGTGCAGCTCGGCCCAGCTCCGCGCCCTCTCCTCCTCGACATGGGCCGCCAGGCGCTCGGGGTCGGCGTACTTCTCGTGATATTTCTTCAGGTAGTGGGCGGGGCGGTAGATGTAGACCGGCCGCGCCTGCGCCAGCGCCGGCAGGAAGCGCGGGTTGGGCTCCATCCAGGTGAAGCGGATGGTGGTCTCGTCGACGATCTCGACCTCCGGCCTCTCGCCCATCGACAGCAGCTCGCCCGGCGGCCCGCCCGGCGTCAGCTCCTCGTTCAGCGCCACGTCCTCCCAGTAGTAGCGGAAGTCCTCGGTGGTGAAGGGATGGCCGTCCGACCACTTGTGGCCGCGGCGGAGGTGGAGGGTGATCGTGCGCCCCTCGTTGCTCCACTCGTAGGCGCGGAGGAGATCGGGCACGAGCGCGTAATCACGGTCGTAGCCGACGAGCCGGGCGTAGCCGTAGACCGCCATGTAGCGCACGTCCTTGGCCCGCCCGACGAACATGCGCATGAGCCCGCCGTGGCGGCCGGGCTCCCGCCCCATGGCCTCGAGGTCGACGACCAGCGGCTCCGCCGGCAGCCGCTCCGCCACCGGCGGCAGGGTCCCGGCGTCGACCGCGTCGGCGAGCGACGGCGACTCGACCAGCGCCTCGGGCAGGGCCGCGGCCGCCGCGTCCTCGACCGGGAGGGTAGGGGGCGGAGCTTCCTCCGCCGCCGCGCGGCCGAGGGGGGCCAGGAGGGCCAGCAGCAGGAGGACGCTCCGGACGCCCGCCTCACGACGGCTCTTTCCCCGGCGCGTCATGCCGCCTGCCGCACGCGGTGGCCGGCGGTCACCTCGACCAGCGGCGGCGCCGCATCGCCCTCGTAGCGGAAGGGCTCGGGCCAGCTCGACGGCGCGCCGGCGCCGGCGGCGACCGTGCCGAGGTCGAGCCGGTGCTCGAGGTCGGGCTCGGGGCTCGCGGCGAGCAGCGCGCGGGTGTAGGGATGCCGCGGCGCGCCGAAGAGCGCGGCCGTCGGGCCCTCTTCGACCACCCGGCCGGCGCGCATCACCAGCACCCGGTCGGCGAGGCGGGCGACGACCGCGAG
>DATKCY010000049.1:0-15683 GCA_035512995.1 Thermohalobaculum sp. | reverse complement strand
GCGCCGCACGCGCCCGCCGCGGTGCTGGTCCACGACGCGGCCCGGCCCTTCGCCCCGCGCGGCATGGCCGGCCATGCCGCGCGGGGCGAAGGGCCGGGCCGCGTCGTGGACCAGCACCGCGGCGGGCGCGTGCGGCGCGAGCGCGTCGAGCGCCAGGCGCACCGTGTCCGCGCGCTCCGCGCCGCCGGCCACGGGCGGCAGCAGCCGCGGGTCGGCGAGCGGCGCCACGGCGGCGTCGTAGCCGGCGCGGTCGTCGGAATGGATCGCGACCAGCACCAGGTCGACCGCCTCGCTTCCCAGCGCGCCCCGCAGCGTCCGCGTCAGCACGGTCTCGCCCGCGAGCGGCCGGTACTGCTTCGGCGCGCCGCCGAGGCGGCGGCCCCGGCCGGCGGCGACGATCACGGCGGCTGTGGTCATGGGCGGCGGGGCTCGGCGAGAAGCATCGAGCCACCTGATAGAGCGGGCTCTTGCACCTTACAAGGGCGGACGCTAGAGACAGGCGGCCCCCTGCACATTTCTTGGGCAGAGATGATCCGCATCGGTGACATCCGGAAGCACCTCGGCTGGTATCTCGAGGGCCGTCCCGGCGGACGCGCCCTCCGCGACCGCCTTGTGCGGATGACCGAGCCCGGGGACGTGCTCGCGGCGCTTCGCGCCGGCCTCGCCGACGCAGGGGAGCTCGCGGCGTGAGCCGGCCGGACTTCGAGGCGATCTGGCACGGGCTTCCGGCGCCGACGCTGACGGTCGACCAGGAGGGGCGGATCGGCGAGGTCAACGCGACCGCCGAGGATTTCCTCGGCCAGTCGGCGCGCCAGCTCGCCGGCCAGCCGCTCGACCGCCTCGCGGGACCCGAGAGCCGCGCCGCGAACCTGATGCGCGAGGTGCTGCGCCGCGGCGTCGCGATGGCCGAGTTCGGGGTCGAGTTCGGCTGGCCCGACCGGCCGCCCCGGCTGGTCGACCTGCACGCGGTGCCGCTCGCCGACGGCGAGGGCGGCGCGATCCTGCTGTTCCACCCGCGCACGGCGGCCGAATCGATGGACCGCTCGCTCAACCACCGCGGCGCCGCGCGCTCGCTCGCCGGCATGGCGGCGCTGATCGCGCACGAGGTGAAGAACCCGCTCGCCGGCATCTCGGGCGCGGCGCAGCTCCTCGAGATGAACGCGGACGAGGGCGACCGCGAGCTGACCCGGCTGATCCGCGACGAGGCCGACCGCATCGGCGAGCTGATGGCGCGGGTCGAGCAGTTCGGCGACATCGGCCCCGGGCGCTACCGGCCGGTCAACATCCACGACGTGCTCGACCGGGCCGTGCGCTCGGCCAGGGCCGGGTTCGCCTCGCACCTGCGTGTGATCGAGAGCTTCGATCCGTCGCTGCCGCCGACGCTCGCCGATCCCGACCAGCTGATGCAGGTGATGCTGAACCTTCTGAAGAACGCGGCCGAGGCGACGCCGAAGGTCGGCGGCATCCTCAGCGTCGGCACCGCCTACCGGGCGGGCATGAAGATCGCGCTGCCGGGCGGCGGGCGCGAGAGCCTGCCGCTGCAGGTGACGATCGGCGACAACGGCGCCGGCGTGCCGGAGGAGCTGCAGCGCCACATCTTCGACCCGTTCGTGACCTCGAAGAGCAACGGCTCGGGGCTCGGCCTCGCGCTCGTCTCGAAGATCGTCGCCGACCACGGCGGCGTCATCTCGTGCGAATCCCAGCCCGGCTGGACCATGTTCCGGATGCTGCTGCCGCTCGCCGACGAGCGCGCGGAGAGCGGGCCGGCGGCGGTGCCGGAGGAGGCGGAGTGATGCAGGGCGCGACCGTGCTGCTGGCCGACGACGACCGCTCGATCCGCACGGTGCTCGGCCAGGCGCTCTCGCGCGCCGGCTGCCGCGTGCGGGCGACCGGCTCGAGCTCCGGGCTCTGGAAGATGATCGAGGACGGCGAGGGCGACATCGTGGTCACCGACGTGCACATGCCGGACGGCGACGCGCTGGACCTGCTTCCCGCGATCCGGCGCAGGCGCCCGGACCTGGCCGTGATCGTAATGAGCGCGCAGAACACGGTGCTGACCGCGATCCGCGCCGCCGAGGCCGGGGCCTACGAGTACCTGCCGAAGCCGTTCGACCTGGCGGCGCTGGTCGGCCATGTCGGCAAGGCGCTCGAGTCGCGCGCGGCCCGCGCGCGGCCCGCCGGGCCCGAGCAGGCGGCGCCCGAGCGCGAGGAGAACCTGCCGCTGATCGGGCGCTCGCCCGCGATGCAGGAGGTCTACCGCGTCATGGCGCGGCTGATGACGACCGACCTGACGGTGACGATCACGGGGCCGAGCGGCACCGGCACGGAGCTGGTCGCGCGCGCGCTGCTCGACTTCGGCCGCCGCTCGAAAGGCCCCTTCGTCGCGGTCAACATGGCCGCGATCCCGCGCGAGCTGATCGAATCGGAGCTCTTCGGCCACGAGAAGGGCGCCTTCACCGGCGCGCACCAGCGGGCCGCCGGGCGCTTCGAGCAGGCGCGCGGGGGCACGCTCTTCCTCGACGAGATCGGCGACATGCCGCCCGAGGCGCAGACCCGGCTCCTGCGCGTCCTCCAGGAGGGCGAGTTCACCACCGTCGGCGGCCGCACCCCGCACCGCGCCGACGTCCGCATCGTCGCCGCCACCAACCAGAGCCAGCGCCACCTGATCCAGGAGGGCCGGTTCCGCGAGGACCTGTTCTACCGGCTGAACGTCGTGCCGATCCGCCTGCCGCCGCTGGCGGAGCGCGCGGGCGACATCCCCGACCTCGCCCGCGCCTTCCTGCGCCGGGCCGAGCAGGAGGGCCTGCCGCGCAAGCGCATCTCGCCCGAGGGAATGGAACGGCTGAAGGCGGAGGCCTGGCCGGGCAATGTGCGCGAGCTCGAGAACCTGATCCGGCGGCTCGCGGCGCTCTGCCCCGACGACGTGATCTCGGCCGAGTTCATCGACGAGGAGCTCGCCCAGGCGGGCGCTGGCGCGGACGAGGCGACGGCGTCGGTCGAGGCTGCCGACAGCCTCGGCGCCGCGGTCGAGGGCCACCTCAGCCGCTACTTCGCGCTCCACGGCGACGCGCTGCCGTCGCCCGGCCTCTACGACCGCGTGATCCGCGAGGTCGAGCTGCCGCTGATCGCCCTGTCGCTCAACGCGACGCGCGGCAACCAGCTCCGGGCGGCCGACCTGCTCGGCATCAACCGGAACACGCTCCGGAAGAAGATCAGGGAGCTTGACATTCCGGTCACACGTGGCAAGAAACTGATGTAGATGGGCAACAGGCTCGATCCCTTGCCCCAATAACGAGAGCAGGCGAGAGGGCCTTGAGCAGCACCGTGGCCTTTGCGGACAATCCGGACGACCCGCCCGGGCGTCGACGGCCGGGCCGGCTGCTGCGGCTGCTGCCCGCGCGGCTCCAGGCGCGCGTGCGCGCCGCGGTGCGCGACGCGCTCGCCGATCCGGGGCGGCTGTTCTGGCTGCCCCGCTGGATCGGGCGCGGGGGCACGATCACGCTGGTGGCGCTCGGGCCGCTGCTCGCGATCCTGACGACCGTGCTGCTCGGACGCGCCGAGGCGCGCGGCAGTGCGTCGGACACGCTGCGTGCGGTGCTGGCGCTCGACATCCTCTACCTGCTCGTGCTCGCTGGCGTCATCGGGCTGCAGATCAGCCGGCTGGTCGCGGCGCGGCGCCGCCGCTCGGCCGGATCGCGGCTGCACACGCGGCTCGCCGGGGTGTTTGGGCTGATCGCGCTGGTGCCGACGGTCATCGTCGCGATCTTCGCCACGCTCACCGTCAATTTCGGCATGGAGAGCTGGTTCTCCGAGCAGATCAACAGCGTCGTGCGCAACTCGCTCGCGACCGCCCAGGCCTACGAGCGCGAGCACCGCGAGAACATCCGCGGCGACATCCTGGCGATGGCGAACGACCTCAACCGCTACGGCGCGGCGGGCTTCGACGCCGAGCGGCTGAACGACGTGGTGGCGCAGCAGGCGCTCCTGCGCGAGCTGCCGGAGGCGTTCGTCTTCAGCTCGGACAAGGAGATCCTGGCGCGCGGTGAGTTCAGCTACCTGTTCTCGTTCGAGCCGCCGAGCGACGAGGAGCTGGCGCGCGCCCGCGCGGGCGAGGTCGTGATCCTCGAGGACGACGCCAACAACGAGATCCGGGCGCTCGTCTACCTGACCAACTTCTTCGACGCCTTCCTCTACGTCAGCCGCAAGGTCGAGGGCGAGGTGCTGCGCCTGCTCGACGAGACGCAGGACACGGTCCAGCTCTACGACCAGCTCGAGCGCGAGCGCGGGTCGATCCTGACCGACTTCGCGCTGATCTATCTCGGCTTCGCGCTGCTCGTCATCATGGCGGCCGTGCTGCTCGGGCTCTGGTTCGCCGAGCGGCTGGCCCGGCCCGTCGGCAGCCTCGCCGCGGCCGCCGACCGGCTCGGCGGCGGCGATCTCGACACCCGGGTTCCCGAGGAGCAGGGCGTCGACGAGTTCGCGCTGCTCAGCCGCACCTTCAACCGCATGGCGAGCCAGGTGAAGGCGCAGCGCGACGCGCTCGTCTCGGCCAATGCCGAGACCGAGCGCCGGCGCGACTTCATCGAGGCGGTGCTGGCGGGCGTCAGCGCCGGGGTGATCGGCCTCGACGCCGACGGCCGCGTAGACCTGCTGAACGAGGCGGCGGTCGACCTGCTCGGCCTCGACCCGAACGAGGTGCTCGGCACGGCGCTCGGCGACGTCGCGCCGACGCTCGGCGCGCTCGTGGCCGAGGCGCGCACGTCGCCGGCGGGCGTCGCCCGCGGCGAGGTCCGCCACACGGTCGAGGGGGAGCTCCGCGAGTTCCTGGCGCGGGTCACGCCCAAGTCCTCGGACCGGCCCGAGGAGGGGCAGGTCGTCACCTTCGACGACATCACGGCGCTCGCCTCGGCCCAGCGCATGGCCGCCTGGCGCGACGTCGCGCGCAGGATCGCGCACGAGATCAAGAACCCGCTGACCCCGATCCAGCTCTCGGCCGACCGGATGCGGCGGAAGTTCGTGGCCAAGGGCGGCGAGGACGCCGCGAAGCTCGAGCAGTATCTCGACGTCATCACCCGGCAGGCCGGCGACATCCGGCGCATGGTCGACGAGTTCTCGAAGTTCGCGCGCATGCCCGATCCGAAGATCGTCGAGGAGGACCTGGCCGAGGTCGTGCGCGAGGCGGTGCTGCTGCAGGAGGAGGCGCAGCCCGGCATCGCCTACGAGGTCTCGATCCCGAACCGGACGCTTCCCGTGCTCTGCGACCGCGGGCTCGTGACCCAGTGCCTGACCAACCTGCTGCAGAACGCCGGCGACGCGATCGAGGGCCGGGCCGAGAAGGCCGCGGCCGCGGGCGAGGAGGCGCCGCCGGGACGCGTGCGGGTGGTGCTGAAGGCCGGCTCGCGGAACTACCGCATCATCGTCAGCGACAACGGCACCGGCCTGCCGGAATACGACCGCGACCGCCTGACCGACCCTTACGTGACCCACCGCAAGAAGGGCACGGGGCTCGGCCTCGCGATCGTGAGGAAGATCGTCGAGCAGCACGGCGGCGAGCTGATGCTGGGCGACGTGCCCGCGGCCGAGCGGGCGGAGGAGGACGGGCTGGACGGGGCGCAGGTGACGCTCCGCCTGCCGAGGGCGAGCGCGCGGCGTGTATCCGGCGCCGTCGCGCCGGGGGAGAGCGAGAGGGGTGAGGCAGCACATGGCTGATGTACTGATCGTCGACGACGAGGCCGACATCCGGGACCTGATCTCGGACGTCATGGAGGACGAGGGCTACGCGACCCGCACGGCCGAGGACGCCGACGGCACGTTCCGCGAGATCGACAAGGCGCCGCCCGACCTCGTGATCCTCGACATCTGGCTGCAGGGCAGCCGGATGGACGGCATCGAGATCCTGAAGCGGGTCAAGCGGGACAATCCCGACATCCCGGTCGTCATCATCTCGGGCCACGGCAATATCGAGCTCGCGGTCGCGGCGGTGAAGCAGGGCGCCTACGACTTCATCGAGAAGCCGTTCAACATCGACCAGCTGCTCGTCGTCGTCAGCCGCGCGCTCGAGGCGAGCCGGCTGAGGCGCGAGAACGCCCGGCTCAAGCGGGGCGAGGAGTCCAGCTGGCGCCTCGTCGGCTCGTCACACGCGACAGCGGGCCTGCGCTCGAAGCTCGAGAAGGTGGCGCGCGGCAACAGCCGCATCATGCTGGCCGGCGCGCCGGGCACGGGCAAGGAGGTCGCGGCCCGCTACATCCACACCCGCTCGGACCGGAAGGCCGGGCCGTTCGTCGTGGTCAACGCCGCATCGGTCGAGGCCGACCGGATGGAGGAGGTGCTGTTCGGCCGCGAGTCCTCCGACCACGGCCTTGTGCCGGGCCTGTTCGAGCGTGCCCACGGCGGCACGCTCTTCATCGACGAGGTCGGCGACATGCCGGCCGGCACGCAGTCGAAGATCCTGCGCGTGCTGGTCGACCAGGCCTTCGTCCGTCTCGGCGGCACGTCGACCGTCCGCGTCGACGTGCGCGTGGTCTCGGCGACCAACCGCGACCTCAGGCTCGAGATCGCCGAGGGCCGGTTCCGCGAGGACCTGTTCCACCGCCTGAACGTCGTGCCGATCGAGGTGCCCTCGCTCGAGCGCCGGCGCGAGGACATCCCCGAGCTCGCCGAGCACTTCCTCGAGAGCTTCGCGCGCGAGCAGGGGCTGGCGCGGCGTCGGCTGTCGGACGGGGCGCTGGCGGCGCTGCAGACGCGCGAGTGGCCGGGCAATGTCCGCCAGCTCCGCAACATGATGGAGCAGGTGCTGATCCTCGGCAGCGAGCAGGGCGAGGTCTCGGCCGAAGAGCTACCCGGCGCCTCGGGCCGCGAGGCGGGGGCAGGGGGCCTCGGCGGCGTCATGGGGCTGATCGCCTCGCTGCCGCTCCGCGAGGCGCGCGAGCTCTTCGAGCGCGAGTACCTGATCGCCCAGATCAACCGCTTCGGCGGCAACATCTCGAAGACCGCGAGCTTCATCGGCATGGAGCGCTCGGCCCTGCACCGCAAGCTCAAGATCCTGGGCGTGACCACCACGGCCCGGGGCGGCGTGCGCATCGCGACGCTCGAGGAGGCGGGAGAGCCGGCGGAGTGACGGGAGCGCGCCGCCCGGGCGCGGGGGCTCCGGCTTTCGCGCCCGGGCGGAATCGCGGCGTCCGATGGACGCCGCGATCGGTTTCTGCCCTCGCCGCGCGGCTCTGCCGCCTGGCGAGAGTGGGCTGCCGGCGGCTGGTGCGCGGAAGGGCCGCGAGTGGTGCATTTGCTGGGGAGAAGCCCCAAGGGGGCTTGCGTGCAGGCGTTCGCCGCAGTCGCGCGGGGCAGTCGGCGGACTGCGGAGGGCGTGCCGCGACCTGCCGCTACAGGACGCAGCCGCAGCGGGCGCCGCGGGCGTAGGTGATGAGCTCCGGCCGCGCCGGCCGCCCCTCGTCGAGCCAGCGGTCGATGATCCGCTCGGCAAGCCGCGGGTTCGCGCTGCCCCAGTGGCCGAGGCCGTGCAGTGCGCCCTCCTGCGCGCCCGCGTGCGGCAGCGCCAGCGTGCGCCCCATCGCCTCGAGCAGGGCCTCGCGGAAGGCCTGCGCGTCCTGCTCGCGCGGCGGCATGTCGAAACAGACGACGTCCCAGAACATGTAGGCGAGGCCGGCAAGCCGCCCGCCCTCCTCGGACAGGTGGCCGAGGACAGGGGGGCAGAGCGGCCCGAAGAGCTCGCCGTAGAGCCGGTCGATCCGGGCCGCGAACGCCAGCCGGTCCGCCTGCGCCACCTCGGGAGCGCCGATCAGTCGCGCGTCGCCGCCGCAGCCGGGGTCGAAGATGTACTTGAGGCCGGACGCGATCTGGTTCGGGTGGTGCGTCTCGAGCTGCCGGCCCGGATCCTCGAGCAGCCGGAGGACGTGCCGGGCGGCGATGGAGGGCGAAAGGGCAAAGGGGTCGTCGAGCGCCGTCCAGTACCAGTCGTCGAACGGGTCGTCGCCGGCGGGGCGGTCGAAGCAGCCCGCGAACCACGTCTCGTAGTCGGGGTCGTGCGCCTGCTGCGGGCAGGGCGCCGTGGTCATGGCGACGTTCTCCGCCAAGGCGCCGCCGGCGTGCTCACGTCTGGCCTCCGCCACCCTGCCCCGGCCCCGGAGGCGGCGGCGCGCCCGCTTGGACGGCGCGGGCGAGCGCGCGCCTGCGGCTCTCCGCCGACCGCTCGTGCGCCAGCTTCTCGGCCTTGGTCGGCGGCGAGACGAGGCCGGCCGAGATCACGAGCTTCGCCGCCTCCTCGACCGTCATGTCGAGCAGGTGGACGTCGCGCGCCGGCACGAACAGCAGGAACCCGCTGGTCGGGTTCGGCGTCGTCGGCAGGAACAGCGAGATCATCCGCTCCTCGCCCGACTTCTCGAGCAGCTCGCCCTTGGTCTCGGTCGCGACGAAGGCGATCGCCCAGGCGCCCCTCCGCGGATACTCGATCAGGCAGGCCTGCTGGAACGAGCTCGCGGACTGGCTGAGGATCGTCTCCACGATCTGCTTCAGCGCGTTGTAGATCCAGCGCACGATCGGCATGCGGTCGATCAGCGTCTCGCCGAAGCGGATGAGCTGCCGCCCGAAGACCTTGCGCGCGAGGTAGCCGACGAAGGTCGTGGCGAGCAGGAAGATGAGCAGGCCGAAGCCCGGCAGGTCGACGTTCAGCCAGGCGCGCGGATTGTAGGCGGAGGGCACCCAGGGCACGACGCGGGCGTCGACGAACTCGATGAACGCCCAGGTCAGGTAGATCGTGATGACGAGGGGCGCGACCACGACGAGGCCGGTCAGGAAGTTCGCCTGCAGGCGCTGCGACAGCGGCACCCGCCGGCGCCGCAGCAGCCGGGGGCGCCGTCCCTGTTCCGTCTTGTCCCCGTCCGCCATCGTGATGCCCGCCGATCCCCGAGCCGAAGTCTAGTAGCCGCGCCCGCGATCGACAACGTGGGCGAACGGCTCGCCTCGCTCGGCGCGCGCGATCTGGCCGACCAGCGCCTCCGCCGCCGTCTCCGGCCGCGTCGCGCTCGCGATGTGCGGCGTGACCGTCACGCGCGGGTGGCGCCAGTAGGGGTGCTCCTCGGGCAGGGGCTCCTCGTCGAACACGTCCATCGTGGCGTGGCGGAGCCGCCCTGCGTCGAGCGCCGCAAGCAGCGCGTCGTGGTCGATGAGCGGCCCGCGCGCCGGGTTGACCAGGACCGCGCCCTCGGGCATCCGCGCGATCCGATCGGCGTCGATCAGCCGCTCGGTGTCGGGCGTGTGCGGCAGCAGCAGGACCAGGATCTCGGCCTCCCCGATGACCTGCTCCAGGCCTTCGTCGCCGTCGCGGCAGGTGACGCCGGGGATCTCCTTTCGGCTCCGGGACCAGCCGGAGACGTCGAAGCCGTGCCGCGACAGCGCCTGGGCACAGGCCGCGCCGAGCGCGCCCAGGCCCAGCACGCCGACGTGGCGGCTGCACGCGAGCGGCGGGTGGTCCTTCTCCCAGACCGCGACCGGCTCGGCATCGATATATCGGTCGATGTCGAGGTGATGGCGCAGCACGTGGCCCATGACGTAGTCGACCATGCCGAGCGTCATGCCGTCCTCGACCATGCGCACCAGCGGCACGTCGTGCGGAGGGTCGAGCTTCAGGATGCCGTCGACCCCGGCCCAGAGGCTGAGGATGCCCTTGAGGCGCGTGAAGCCGTCGAACGCCCTGACCGGGCCGTTCGCGGCGAAGATCAGGTAGTCGACCTCCCCGGCCTCCGCGTCGGCGGGGTCCATGCGCAGATCGAGCGCAAGGTGCGCCCGCTCCGCGGCTTTTCCCAGGGGCTCGGCATAGGCGGCCCGCGCGTCCTCGGGGCCGGCGAACAGCACGACCGGGGGGTCCGGCGGAAGGATGTCGGCCGTCATCGGCTTCCCTTCAGCGTCGGTGGACATAGGCGCTCTGGATCAGCCCGAAGGCGAGCATGAGCACCAGCATCGCCGAGCCGCCGTAGCTGACCAGCGGCAGCGGCACGCCGACGACCGGCAACACCCCCATCACCATCGCCATGTTGACACCCCAGTAGAAGAAGAAGGTGGCCGCGAGGCCGCCGATCAGCAGGCCGCCGAAGCGGTCGCGCGTGCTCGCGAGCGCGATGAAGCAGAACACCAGCACCAGCGCGTAGAGCGTCAGCAGCGAGGCGGAGCCGATGAAGCCGAACTCCTCCGAGAGCGTCGTGAAGATGAAGTCGGTGTGCTTCTCCGGCAGGAAGTTCAGCCGGCTCTGCGTGCCCTGCATGAAGCCGCGCCCCTGGAGCCCGCCCGAGCCCATCGCGATCTTCGACTGCGTGATGTGGTAGCCCGCGCCGAGGGGGTCGTTCTCGGGGTTCACGAACGTGTCGATGCGCCGGTACTGGTAGTCCTTGAGGAGCTGCCAGTCCTGCCCGCGCGAGGCGAAAACGGCGTGGACGGCCCCGGCGGCGAGTCCGGCCGCGGTGATGAAGTACCACCAGCTGACGCCGGCGAGGAACATCACGACGACCGCGCTGAAGACGACGAGGACGGCGGTGCCGAGGTCCGGCTGCTTCAGGATCAGGGCTGTCGGCACCGCCGTCAGCACCAGCGGCGGCACCAGCCAGATCGGGTTCGACACCCGCCCGCGGGCGAGCCAGTCGTAGTAGCGCGCCAGCGCCATCACCAGGCCGATCTTCATCATCTCGGACGGCTGCAGCTGGATGGGCCCGAGGTCGATCCAGCGCTGCGCGCCCTTGCCGGTCACGCCCACGAACTCGACCGCGACCAGCAGGACCAGCGCGACGAGATAGGCGAAGGGGGCCATGAAGCGCCAGAAGCGCAGGTTGATGAGCGCGACGATCAGCATCACCACCATGCCGACGCCGAACCGCGTCATCTGCGCGCCGGCCCAAGGGTCCATCGAGCCGCCGGCGACCGAGTAGAGCATCAGGAAGCCGATGCCGGAGATCGCCGAGACGAGCAGGATCAGCGCCCAGTTGAGCCGCAGGATCTTGCGCGGCAGCGTCAGCGGCGGCGCCCTGCGCGCGCCGATGGTCCGCTGCGGCTCCACCACGCTCATGCCGGAGGGCCTTCCGCGCGGCTCACGTGCGCACCCGCCCGGTCTCGGTCGAGGGCTGGGCGAGGGGGCTGAAGGTCTCCGGGATCTCGCCGCCCGGGAAGGCGCTGGCCGGCGGGTTCGGCCCGTAGAGCGCGCGCACCATCACGTCGCGGGCGATCGGCGCCGCGGTCGCCGAGCCGCCGCCGCCGTGCTCGACGATCACCGAGACCGCGTATTTCGGAGCCTCGAACGGCGCGTAGCAGATGAAGAGCGCGTGGTCGCGCCGCTCCCACGGGAGCTGGTCGTTGCGGGTGACGCCGCGCGCGCGCTCGGCCCTGGTGATGTTGCGCACCTGGCTCGTGCCGGTCTTGCCGGCCATCTGGTTGGCGGGGTCGGCGATGCGCGAGCGGTAGGCCGTGCCGCCCTGCACGACCTCGAACATGCCGCGCTGCACGATCCCGAGGTGTTCGGGATCGATGTCGAGCGCGGGCGGCTCCTCGACCGGCAGCGGTACGCCGCCGCGGGCGCGCACCAGCCGCGGCCTCAGCGCCTTGCCGCTCGCGAGGCGCGCGGTCATCAGCGCCAGCTCGAACGGCGAGGTGAGCACGAAGCCCTGGCCGATGCCGGAGTTCAGCGTGTCGCCCTGGCGCCAGCCGTCGTCCTTGACGCGCTTCTTCCACTCCTGGGTCGGGATCAGCCCGGCCTTCAGCGACGGGAAGTCGACCTCGTGGTCGACGCCGAGGCCGAAGCGGTTGCACATGGCCGCGATGTTGTCGATGCCGCAGCGCTTGGCGAGATCGTAATAATAGACGTCGCAGGACTGCGCGAGCGACTGGAGCATGGCGACGTGGCCGTGCCCGCCCTTCTTCCAGCAGTGGAACCGCCGGTTGCCGAGGTTGTAGCCGCCGTTGCAGAAGACGCTCGCCCCCGGCTTGATGATGCCGTGGTGCAGCCCGGTCATCGCGACCATCATCTTGAAGGTCGATCCGGGCGGGTAGAGGCCGTTCGCCCACTTGTTGTGCAGCGGCCGGTACTTGTCCTCGCGATAGGCGGCGTAGTCCTTGTACGAGATGCCGGTCACGAACAGGTTCGGGTCGAAGGTCGGGTAGGAGGCGAGCGCGAGCAGGTCGCCCGTCCGCACGTCCATCACCACGACCGCCGCGCTCTCTCCGTTCAGCCGGTCGAGCGCGTACTGCTGCAGGTCGAGGTCGAGGGTGAGCTGCAGGTCGGCCCCGGGCTCGCCCTCGGTGCGGCCGAGCTCGCGCACCACGCGGCCGCCGGCATTGACCTCGATCCGCCGGTTGCCGGCGGTGCCGCGCAGCTCCAGCTCGCGCGCGCGCTCGACCCCGGTCTTGCCCATCTGGAACTCGGGCAGCGTCAACAGCGGGTCGACCGCGCCGCGCTCCTGCTCTTCGGTCTCGATGTCGCGCTCCGAGACGCGGCCGACATAGCCGACGACGTGGCACGTGCCGTGGCCGTTCGGGTAGAAGCGGCTCATGCCCACCTCGGGCTGCACGCCGGGCAGGGCGGGGGCGTTGGCGTTGACGGCCGCGAACTCGCGCCAGCTCAGGTGCTCGGCGACGGGAACGGGCACGAACGAGCTCTTGCTCGCCATCTCCTTCAGCGCCTTGTCGCGCTGGTGGCCGGGCAGGTCGATGATGTAGCCGAGCCGGTTCAGCATCTCCTCCGGCTCCTTCGCCTGCTCGCGCACCATCACGACGCGGTAGTTCTGCGAGTTGAGCGCGAGCGGCGCGCCGTGGCGGTCGAAGATCTCGCCGCGGGCAGGCGCGATCAGGCGCAGGTTGATCCGGTTCTCCTCGGCCAGCAGGTGGTACGTGTCGTGCTCGACGAGCTGGAGCTGGCGCATGCGCCAGGCGAGCCCGCCCGCGACCGCGAGCTGCACGCCGAGCAGCACGAAGCCGCGGCGCGTGAGCTTCGGCGCGTTCCGCACCTCGCCCGGCTTCGGCGCTCCGAACCCGAAATCCCGTATCTTTTGCTTCCGCCAGGGCATTCGCGTCCTCAGTACCTGCGCGGCCGGCGCCAGCCGATCCGGAACATCCACCGGAGCACGACGATCACGAGCGGATAGAGCGCGACCGTCAGCGCCCACTGCCTGACAAGCACGAACGGCGCCGGTGGTTGCAGGAATGTAAGGACAACGAGGAGCCATTGCACGGCCAACGTGGCCGCGAGGACGACCGCGACGGCCAGCAGCTCGGCCGCGACCGGCGCCGAGCGCAGCCGCCGGCTGAGCGCGCGGAACGCCTCGGACGCGGCGAAGAGGGTGAGCGCGCCGGCGCCGACCGGCGCGTCGGTCAAAAGATCCCGAATCAGCCCGAGGGCGAAGACGAGCACCATCAGAGGGGTGCTCGGGCGCCGGACCGAGAAGAAGGCGACGACCAGGAACAGGAGGTCGGGCGAGGGCAGCCCGCCCGAGGGATGCCCGACCGGCGCCGCCTCGGCGAAGATCGCGAGGATGCCGAGCAGGACGAGGAGCGACAGCCGGGCTAGGCGCTGGAGGGTCATCGCCGCTCAGCCCTCGCCCGCGGCGGCGTCCCCGTCCTCGGTCGCGGGCGGGGCGGGCGGCCCGATCAGCCCCTCGCCCTCCTCGGGCACGATCAGCGTGCCCGACGTGCTGATCTGCGTCTCGGGACGGTAGTGCAGCACGCGCACGAACTCGAGCCGGCTGTAGTCGGCGGCGAGCCGGGCGCGGAGCCCGCTCGAGCGCGTGCGCACGACCTGGCCGACGGGCAGGTCCGGGGGCAGCACGCCGCCCTCGCCGCTGGTCATGATCGCATCGCCGGGCTTGATCTCCTCGGGGTTGTCGACGAACTCGAGCAGCGGCAGCGCCGTCCCGTCGCCGACGAGGATCGCGCGCTTGCCCGAGGGGCGGATGACCACCGGCACGCGCGAGGCATAGTCGGTCAGGAGCAGGAGCCGCGCCGCGCGGTCGCCGACGCCGACCACCCGCCCGACGAGGCCGACGCCGTCGACGGCGGCGGCGCCCTCGCCGACCCCCTCGCGGAGGCCCACATTGACCAGAACCGAGCGGCGGAACGGCCCGCCGGAGTCGGCGATGACGTCGCCGGTGACGAAGGTCGTCTTCGGCCTCAGCTGGACGTTGTTGAGCGCCCGGAGCTGGGCGTTCTCCTCCTCGAGCGCGCGCGCCGCCGCGCGCCAGCCGCGCAGCCGCTCGATCTCGCGCCGGAGCACGCGGTTCTGGTTGTAGACGTCGATGAAGCTCTGCCAGTCGCGCATCATGTCGGCGGCGAGCGCGATCGGCGCGGTGGCGAAGCTCATCGAGGGGGTGAACGCGTCGACGACCGCCATGCGGAGCTGCTCGACCCGCGGGCTGTCCGAGCGCCAGAGCGCGAACAGCACCAGCGAGACGAAGACGACGAGGCCGACGATCACCCGGCGGACGAGACGCGATCGCGGCTCCCGGTCCGCCTCTTCCGGGTCGACGACGGGACGGGGCAAGCGCTCGCCTCCATGCCGCTCAGGCGCTGACCTTCATCACGTGGGCCAGCCGGTCGAGATGCTCGAGCGCGCGCCCCGTGCCGAGCGCGACGCAGTGCAGCGGCTCCTCGGCCACGGTGATGGCGAGGCCGGTCTGCTCGCGCAGGCTGACGTCGAGGTCGCCGAGCAGCGCGCCGCCGCCGGTCAGCATCACGCCGTTGTCGACGATGTCGGCGGCGAGGTCGGGCGGCGTCGCCTCGAGCGCCACCATCACCGCCTCGACGATCTGCTGCACCGGCTCGGCCAGCGCCTCGGCGATCTGGCCCTGGGTGATCTCCTGCTCCTTCGGCACGCCGTTCAGCAGGTCGCGGCCGCGGATCACCATGCGGTCGCCGACGCCGTCGGCCGGCATCCGCGCCGTGCCGATGGCCTTCTTGATCTTCTCGGCGGTCGCCTCGCCGATCAGCAGGTTATGCTGGCGCCGCAGGTGCGAGATGATCGCCTCGTCCATCTTGTCGCCGCCGACGCGGACCGAGCGGGCGTAGACGATGTCGGACAGCGAAAGGACCGCCACCTCCGTCGTGCCGCCGCCGATGTCGACGATCATGCTGCCGGTCGGTTCCGTGATCGGCAGCCCGGCGCCGATGGCTGCCGCGATCGGCTCGGGGATCAGGATGGCCTTGCGCGCGCCGGCCGACAGGACCGAGTCGCGGATCGCCCGCTCCTCGACTGCGGTGGCGCCGTAGGGGACGCAGACGACGATGACCGGTTTCGCCATCCAGGCGCTGGAGTGCACCTTGCGGATGAAGTGCTTGATCATCTCCTCGGCGACTTCGAAGTCGGCGATGACGCCGTCGCGCATCGGCCGGATCGCCTGGATCGAGCCGGGCGTCCGGCCCAGCATCAGCTTGGCGTCCTCGCCGACCGCCTTGACCTGCTTCTTGCCGTTGGCGGTCTGGTAGGCGACCACCGACGGCTCGTTCAGGACGATGCCCTTGCCCTTGACGTAGACCAGCGTGTTCGCTGTCCCCAGATCTATCGCCATGTCGTTGGAGAAGACGCCGAACAATCCGCCGATCATTGCGTTCCTGCCCCTGTCCCTGCCCGATCTTGCCCCTGTGGGCGGATTCGGGTCCGCCTCTCTCTCTTTGGTTATAGGCCCAGGGGCAGGTTCGCG
>DATKCY010000048.1:0-28873 GCA_035512995.1 Thermohalobaculum sp. | reverse complement strand
GACGCTCGGGCGCGAGCACGTCCGGCTCGCGGGCGAGGTCGCCTTCCTGCCGCCCGCGGCCCAGGGCGACGTGCTGCGCGCGGCCGAGCGCCGGCCCGCCGCCATCGGCATCGTCGACGGCTATTTCTCCGGCGCCCCGTCGGTCTGGCACAAGGAGATCCTGTGGGCGCTGTCGCAGGGCATCCCGGTCTTCGGCAGCGCCAGCATGGGCGCGCTCCGCGCGGCCGAGCTGCACACGTTCGGCATGCGGGGCATCGGCCGCATCTTCGAGGGCTATCGCGACGGCCTGATCGAGGACGACGACGAGGTCGCGGTCCAGCACGGCCCGGCCGAGCTCGGCTATCCGGCGCTCTCGGAGGCGATGGTGAACATCCGCGCGACGCTCGGGCGCGCCGAGGCCGAGGGCGTGGTCGGCGCCGAGGAGCGGGCTCGGCTGGAGGGGTTCGCGAAGGCGCTGCACTTCCCCGACCGCCAGTGGTCGGCGCTGGCCGGGCACCTTCGACGGCTGGCGCCGGAGCAGGCGGCGGCGCTGGCGGACTGGCTGCCCGAGGGGCGGATCGACCGCAAGCGCGAGGACGCGCTCGAGATGGTCGGGGCGATCGAGGAGGCGCTCGGCCGAGAGGAGACGCCCGCGGCCGGCTTCCGCTTCGAATGGACCTCCCTCTGGGACTCGCTCGTCGCGCGGGCGGCGGACCGGGAGGGACCAGGATCGGAGGCGGGGGCCGTGCTCGAGGAGCTGCGCCTCGAGGGGCCCGAGGCGGTCGAGCGGGTGCGCGCCCGCGCCCTGCTCCGCCGCCTGGCCGCGCGCGAGGGGCGCGGGGCGGGCACGGACGACGCCGGGGCGGCGCTCATAAGGCTGCGCGAGGCGCAGGGCCTCTGGACCCGTGCGGCGCTCGACGACTGGCTCGCCGAGAACGCACTCGACGCGCCGACGCTCGAGCTCCTGCTCGTCGAGGAGGCGCGGCTCGAGCGGCTGATGCAGTCCGGGGGCGGGGACCTCGATCGAGACATGCTCGACGAGCTGCGGCTGCGAGGCGACTACGCGCGACTGGCGCGGCGGGCGCGCGAGAAGCCCGCGAGCGTCCCACCGCATGCGCCCGTTCCGGGCACGCTCGAGCTCCGCCTGTGGTATTTCGAGCGGCGGCTCGGCCGGCCGATGCCCGAGGACCTCGCCGGCCATGCCCGCACGCTCGGCTTCGCGGACGTCCGGGAATTCGATGATGCGCTGCGCCGCGAGTACGTGTATCGTGCCGGGACGGCCCGGCAGCGGGACTATTGATCGCGGAAATCGATTGCCTGGGTATTTCGGGGGGCACGTGTTTCAGCCTGCAGGCATCTTCGGCGGCACGCGATTCCTGCTCTTTCCGCAGTCCCCGCTGAGCGGACGCCCCCGGCCACCCGAGACGGTGACCATCTCGACCCCGCCCGGACGTGTCGGCCCCGGGCCGGAGGACGACCGGGTCTACATGATCAACCCGCCGGGCAAGCGCCACCCCTACGGCGTGCGGGAGGATGCTTCCGGCCGCGAGATCCTGGACCTGCCGCCTTGGCGCGGGGACATCCTGCGCGGCGTGTCGCCCGGCCCCGACGGGCACTTCGACCACATCCCCCCCGGCACGCCGGAATTCGCCGAGGCGCATGTGTTCGGCGCGACCCGCTTCACCATGGACGTCTGGGAGCGCTATTTCGGCTATCCGCTGACCTGGCACTTCGCGCGCGACTTCCCGCGGCTCGAGGCGCTGGTTCTGCCGAGCTTCGACAACGCCCATGTCGGCTATGGCTTCATGGAGATCGGCGGGCATCACCACGACGACGGCACCGCCGAATCCTACGCGCTCAACTTCGACGTGATCTCGCACGAGTTCGGGCACCTGATCATCTACGGCACGCTCGGCGTGCCCAGCCGGCTGAGCGAGGCGGGCGAGTATTTCGGCTTCCACGAGTCGGCGGCCGACATGGTCTCGATCCTCGCCGCGCTGAACTTCGAGACGATGGTCGTGGACCTGCTCGACGAGACCAGCGGCAACCTCTATTCCTACAACGAGCTCAACCGCTTCGCCGAGCTTTCCGCGACCGACCAGGTCCGCCTCGCCAGCCACTCCGAGAAGATGTGGCAGTTCGCCGACGGCTGGGACGACGAGCACGACCTGTCGCGGCCGCTGACGGGGGCGCTGTTCGACACGCTCGTCGACGTGTTCCAGGAGATCCTGGTCGAGCGCGGCCTGATCGGCCGCGACCTCGCCGATCTCTCCGACCAGCTCGAGCAGCACCCGGAATACGATCGCATCATCCAGCCCCGCTTCGACGCCGCCTACCGGACGCGGCGGCAGGGGTTCCGCCAGGCGCTGGTCGACACCCGCGACTACATGGGCGTGGCGCTCGCCGAGACGTGGAAGCGGCTGTCGGCCGACGACCTCGACTATGCCGATGTCGGCGACACGCTGATGGCCGTCGACCGCGCGCTGACCGGCGGCCGCCACCGGCGCGAGATCGCCTCGAGCTTCCGCTGGCGCGGCATCGGCCTGGTCCGCGCCGGCCCGCGCCTCGCTCCGCCCGACGAGTCGAGCCACGCCTTCTCGTCGCGCACCGTGACGCCCGACACCGTCGCTCCGGCGCCGGACCGTCGCGGCGCGCTCGCCCCCCTCGCATGAAAAATCCAACAGGGAGAGGAAGATGACTGAGAATCTGCTGGCACCGACGGGCGTGAAGCTGTTCGGCCGAGTGATGGACAACCTGACGGTCAATGTCCCGGCAGGCGGGCTGACCGATCCGCCGGTGCTCGGCCGCAACAACTTCCTGCGGGAGCAGCTGAGGCCGGACGCGAAGGGCAACAAGCCCGTGCTCGCAAGGATCTACGGCTTCAGCTTCGAGGGCCACTACCACGACCTGCGCGTCCCGGCGCTCTTCGTCGTCCACGGCAACGGCACCGAGATGCCGCGCAAGGACGGGCACACCACGATGGACGAATCCGGCGTCGCCGCCCGCGACTGGGAGTTCTCGGAACCGGCCTCCGGCGGAGGCAGCGGCGCCGAGCACCGGAACCTGCGCTACTGGGACTACGACAAGGGCGACTTCTCGATGCGGCTCGACGTCCAGACCGGCACCTTCGAGCAGCTCCTCGCCTCGTCGCTGATGGGCGGCGCGACCGCGGGGGCGGACCTCAGGAGCGGAGCCGACCTGCGCAGCGGCGCGGACCTCCGGAGCGGGGCCGACCTCAGAAGTGGCGCGGACCTCCGGAGCGGGGCCGACCTGCGGCGGCGCTGAGCGGCCGCGGCCGGGCCCCCCGCGCGCGCCGCCCGGCCGTCACGGAACCGGGGAGCCGCGACCGGGCGCCCCTCCCTCACGTCTGCGACGCCGGCGGCGGCTCCGTGGCCGCCGCGGCGTCCGGACCGTCCTCCTGCCAGCGCATCTGCAGCAGCTCGCGGCCCGTGTTCACGATCACGAAGTCGAGCCGCTTGTAGAGCTCGACCGCCGGATTGCCGTGGATCACGTTCAGCGTGACCGGCAGCTTCGCCTTCCGCGCCGCCCGCATGATGTCGCCGATCAGCCGCGAGCCGATCCCGCGGTTGCGCCAGGCGTCGTCGAGGTGGATCTGGTGCAGGTGGATCGCGCCTGGCCGGACCGACACCTGCACCCAGCCCACGTCCTCGCCGTCGGCGCGGATGACGAGCGGCGGATGCCGGTCGAACGCGGCGCGCAGGCGCGTCCTCGCGCCCTCCTCGTCCCATGCGCCGAGCGCCGTCAGCAGCGGGCGCGTCGAAGACAGATAGAGCGCTTCCGCGAACGCGAAGTCGCCGGGCCGCGCCCGCCGCAGCGTCACCCCCTCTGGCGGAAGGAAATCTATCATCGCCACGAAGAGTACATCCCCCCTGCCTTCTACCCCCCTTCGCGCGGCTCCGCGGATCATCTCGGCGCCCGACGCGGACGCTGGAAATTGCTGCGGCGCCGTGTGACTATGCCGTGCTCGACCGGCCGGGGTGCATCCATGGAGTCAACGGACACGGAGCCGTCTTCCGGTTTCCGCAAGGAAGCACGGCGTTCCGCGACCGTGATGATCGCCGACGTGGTCGGCTACAGCCGCAGGCTCGAGCAGGACGAAGAGCACAATCTCCCCCAGATCGTTCGTTCATTCGAGCTCTTCAAATCCCTCAGCCGCGAATACGGCGGCGAGGTCGTCAACGTCAGCGGCGACGGCATCCTGGCACTGTTCGACGAGCAGCAGAAGGCCGTCGGTTTCGCAGTCCAAATCCAGAAGGAGTTCCGCGACCATGCGGTCTGGAGCTCCGGCGACCCGATCGAGGTGCGAATCGGCATCGCTAACGGCGAGGTGGCCGAGAACTTCGGCACCTTTCAGGGACACTGCATCAACGTCGCGGCGCGGCTCCAGACGATGGCGGAGCCGGGTGGCGTCGTGGTCACGCGCCCAGTCGCCGACTCCGTCGCCTCGGCGTCCGGCGTGTCGCTCAGGTCTCTGGGGCGGCCGACGCTGAAAAACCTGGCGCGCCAGATCGAGGTGTTCGCGGTCGAGGCCGCGACAGCGTCGCCGCGCCCCGCCCAGACGCGGCGCGAGAAGCCGGTTCTGGAACCCGCGGGCCAGCCCTCGGTCGCGGTGCTGCCGCTGACCAACGTGTCGCGCGACCCCGCGCTCGACCACCTCGCGGAAGGCATCGGCGGCAGCGTCATCGACAACCTCAGCCGCTTCCGCAACCTTGTCGTCATCGCCCAGCACTCGTCGTTCCTGTTCAGCCTGGGCACCAATTCGACGAGCGAGATCGGCGACCGTCTGGGCGCGCGCTACCTGCTCTGCGGCAGCCTGCACGCCCAGGGGCAGCGGCTGCGGATCGCCGTCGAGCTGATCCACGCGGAATCGGAGGCCGTCCTCTGGCGCGACACGTCCAAGATCGGCATGGACCAGCTCTTCGAGCTGCAGGAGGAGATCGCGGGCGCCGTCGCCTCGCGCCTCGCGCTGCAAATCGACCTCGCGCATCTGCGCGGCGACGACAGCCAGAACCCGCACGACACGCGGGCCTACGGCCTGGTCCTGCGCGGCCGGCAACTCATCGAGGCCTACACGAAGGAGAAGAACGCCCACGCCCGCCGCCTGTTCGAGGAGGCGCTGCAGATCGCGCCCAGCTACGGACGGGCCTACAGCTCGCTCTCGCGCACCCACAACCTCGACTGGCGCTATCGCTGGTCGGCGTCGCCCGAGGCCTCGCTCGACGCGGCGCTCGACTATGCCGGCCGGGCGATCCTGCACGACACCCTGGATGCGCGCGGCTACGCCGAGCGCGGCTTCGCCGAGCTCTACCACAAGCGGCACGACCAGGCGCTCGCCCACTACACGCGCGCGCTCGCGCTCAACCCGAACGATGCCGACATCATCGCCGAGTACGCCGATGCGCACGTCTATGCCGATCGCCCCGAGCGCGCGCTCGAGCTGATGGAGAAGGCGATGCGCCTCAACCCGTACTATCCCGACTGGTATCTCTGGTACCTCGGCGACGCCTACAACGCGCTCGGCCGCCCGGAGGACGTGATCGCGACCGTGCTGCGCATGCAGGACCCGGGCGAGGGCTCGCGGCTGCTCGCCGCGAACTATGCCCATCTCGGCCGCATGGAGGAGGCGCGCGCTGCGGCGGCGGAGGTCCTGCGCCTGCACCCGAACTTCACCCTGGCGGAGTGGAGGCATCGTCCGCCGTACCGCGACCGGGCGATCATCGACCACTACGTCGACGGACTGCGCAAGGCCGGGCTCCCCGAGGAGTGAGCCCGGGCGCCCGGCTGTCATCATCTCTCGGTCCGCCAGCAGAGCTCCCCCCAGCGGCTACCTGGTCATGCGCATCTAGAACAGGATGAAGACCACGGCCACGAGGATCAGGATCGGAACCCATTCGGAGATCCCTCCGGTCCGGGCCTTCTCACGCCATGTGTCGTCGTAGGAAGAATGCCGTCCCATCTCTGCAACCTCCTGTCGGTTGCCGATTGGATAGCACCTCCGGGGGGAGCGATTCTGTGCACTTCGTCACTTTGGCCGCTCCTGTCCCGCGCGGCTGGACACGGCGCGCGGGCGCGGTAGGCTCGCAGGTGGCGGCGGGAGGGCTCGGTGGGATGGCTCGGCGGCGGTTCTGCCGCGGCGATCGCAGCGGGGGCGCGCGTGAAGCGGGAGATCTTCGAGAAGTTCGCCGAGGGAAGCACGCTCCGGGCCTGCGGACTGTCGGGCTGCGAGGCGCTCGAGCGCTACTGGAGCGAGAGCGCCTACGCCCCGTCGGCGATGATCGTGAGCGAGGAGGAGGACGACGACGACGTCTTCTTCATCCTGAGCGGCCGGGTCCGCGCCGCCACCTACACCGCGAACGGCAGGGAGGTGATGCTGTCGGACCTCTGCAGCGGCGACGGGTTCGGGCAGCTCGCGGCGATCGACGGCAAGCCGCGCTCGACCAACATCGTGGCGGTCGAGCGCTCGCGCATCGCCCGCATGACGGCGGCCCGCTTCAACGAGGTGCTCGAGACCGACCGCGACGTGCTGCGCGCCCACCTCACCTATCTGGTCGACCTGGTCCGCTCGCTGTCCTCCCGCGTCGTCGGCGTCACGGCGATGAGCGCCCGGCAGCGGCTGATCGCCGAGCTTCTGCGGCTGTCGAGCCCCGGCGAGGAGCCCGGCACGGCGATCGTCGACCCGCTGCCGACGCAGCAGCAGCTTGCGAGCGTCATCTTCGGCCAGCGCGAGGCGGTCGGCCGCGACATGTCGAAGCTGAAGGACATGGGCCTGATCCGGCGCGACCGCCGCCGGTTGATCATCACCGATGTCGAGGCGATGCGCGACCTTCTCGACGAGTAGGGGCGGCGGCCGTCGCCAGCCCGGCAGGACGCCGGCGCCTCGCGATGGAGTTGTGATGTATTTCACAGCCCGGGCGCGCCGATTCGCCTAGGCTCATCCATGCATTCGTCGATCCCCCTTCGAATGCTCGTGACTTTAGCTTCTCTCTGTGTGTGTTGTGAGCATCGGTTGCGCCTCGTCCCCCTGCGAGGCGCAACCTTTGTTTTCGGCCATGAAAAACGCGCCGCTTTCGATTTTCTGCGACAGGTGTGACGACAGTCACAGTCGCAGCGGTCGATTCCCCCCTAGGCTCCGGCTGCCTGCCTAAAAGGTGTCCTGCCATTTCAATTCGCAGGCAAGGTCCCGCGCACCGCATACCGGGCTGTGCGCGGGGCCCTTTGCTTTCCGGCGGGGTGCGATCTCCTCCGACCGGCGCCCGGGCGTCAGACGGGACGCAGGAAGATCTCGCCGATCTCGACGCCGGCCGGCTGCTCGAGCGCATAGACGACCGCGCGCGCGACGTCTTCGGGGCGCAGGCCCTCGGGCTTCGGCTCGTCGAAGAACGGGGTGTCGACCATGCCCGGCGCGATGACCGTGCAGCGACCGCCCCACTCCTTCATCTCCTGGGCGAGGTTGTCGCGGAAGGCGTGCACGAACCACTTGGTCGCGCCGTAGACCGAGCCCTTCATGACCGTGCGCCCGGCCTGGCTGCCGGTCAGCAGCATGTGTCCGCCCTCTGCCTTGTGCAGCTCGGGCAGCGCGTGACGCACGGTGAGCAGCAGGCCCCAGATGTTGATGTCGACCATCTGGCGCCAATTCGCGGTGTCGCCCTGCTCGGCGCCGAAGCTCGAGGCGCCGGTGCCGGCATTGGCGAAGGCGGCGGCAAGCGGGCCGAAGCCCGCGGCCTTCGCGACCATCGCCTTGACGGAGTCCTCGTCGGTGACGTCGGTCGGGATCGCGAGCGCCCGCCCGGATCCGATCTCGTCGACGAGGGCGGCGAGCTTCTCCTCCGAGCGCGCGGCAAGCGCCACCTTCCACCCGGCCTCGGCCGCGGCGCGGGCGCTCGCGGCACCGATGCCGGAGGACGCTCCGGTGATCAGGATCACGCGATCGGGCATGGGACTCTTCCTCTGCTGCTTGTGCTGCTTGTGCTGCTTGTGCATTGCGCTGCTTGCCGCCGCGGGGCGACGTGGCGCCGGCGGAGGCGGGGTCAAGCCGGCGCGGGGCAACCCGCACGCGCCCCGGGCCGCGCGACGGAGGCGGAGCATGCCCGCGTTCAGCCTCGGTGGACCCTCCTGCCTCGAACGGAGCCGTGATGCGCCTGCCGATCGTCCTCCTCGCCGCTCTCGCCGTCGCGCTGTCCGCCGCCGCGGAGGCCGGACAGGGCAACGACCGGCGCACGACGCGCGCCGAGACCGACTACTCGATCCACTTCCCGGTCAGCTTCCGCAGCGAGCGCGGCGGGCGGTTCGAGCCCGAGCGGATGGTGATCGTGACGCGGCAGGGCGCGTGGGAGGCGGCGCTGCCGTCGCGGGCGCGCGAGGTGCGCCGGGCCGACCACCTGGACTTCTCCGGCGTGCCGCTGATCGGCCCGTTCTTCCGCGAGCGCACCGCGCCGCAGGACGCCGAGCGGCACGGCCTGCCCGTCGGCCCGGTCGCCCGCGTCGGCGACACGCTGGTGCTGGACGCACGGGGCCATGCGACGCCGCTCACCAATCTCCGGGTGACGCTGACGAGCGACCTGCCGCGCCTCGGGCCGATGGCGTTCGACCTCGGCGCCCTCGCCTATGGCCCCGCGGCTGCCGCGCCCGGCAGCGGCGTGCGTGTCGGCGAGGCCTATCTGCTCGACGGCCGCCTCGTGCTCGCCGGCGACGGCCGCCGCCCGCCGCTCCGGTTCTAGATCAGCCGCTCGCGACGACCTCCTGGCGCTGGACGCCGAGGCCCGCGATCTCGAGCCGCAGCTCGTCGCCCGGCATCAGCCATTTCGGCTCCGCCATCCCCAGCGCGACGCCCGGCGGCGTTCCCGTGGGGATCACGTCGCCCGGGTGGAGCGTCATGAACTGCGAGATGTAGCTGACGAGATGGGGCACGGAGAAGATGAGGGTCTCCGTGTTCCCCGTCTGCCGCCGCTCGCCGTTCACGTCGAGGGTCATGTCGAGCCGGCCCACATCGGCGATCTCGTCCTTCGTGACCAGCCAGGGGCCGAGCGGGCCGAAGCCGTCGTGGCTCTTGCCCTTGATCCACTGGCCCTGGCGCTCGATCTGGAATGCCCGCTCGGAGACGTCGTTGAAGACGGCGAAGCCGGCCACGTGCGCCATCGCGTCGGCCTCGGCCACATTCTTGGCGGTGCGGCCGACGACCACCGCAAGCTCGATCTCGTAGTCGAGCTTGGTCGAGCCCTGCGGCTGCTCGATGGCGTCGTCGGGGCCGGAGAGCGCGGAGATCGCCTTGCCGAACAGGATCGGCTCGGTCGGGATCGCCTGCCCCGCCTCGCGCGCGTGGTCCTCGTAGTTCAGCCCGACGCAGACGAATTTCTGGACGCGGCCGACGGGCGGGCCGACGCGCGTGTCCGCCGGCACCTCCGGCAGCGAGCCCGGATCGACCGAGCGGAGCCGCGCGAGCCCCTCCTCCGACAGCACCTCGCCGGCGATGTCCTCGACGATGCCGGAGAGGTCGCGGACAACGCCCGCCCCGTCCAGCATCGCCGGCCTTTCCGCGCCCCTCGGGCCCACGCGCATCAGCTTCATGGTCTGCCTCCTCTCGCCGCCCACGGCCCGCGCTCAGCGACCGCGCTGCCCCGGACTTGATCCGGGGTCACCTCGAGGCAAGGGAACAAGCGATGCGGAGGCCCGCCCCTCACTCGTCGAGCGAGCCGTGGATCGCGACCAGGTCCAGGGTCGCCTCCTGCGAGCGGATCGCCCGGAAGGCCTCGGCGACGCCGGCGTCCACCAGCCGGCGCTCGACGACCAGCAGGGTGTTCGGGTCGTGGTCGGCGCACATGTCCTGCATGTGGGCGAGCTCGTCCAACGCGACGGGCCGGGCGGCGTCGAGGTCGGGGGCGCCGTAGCGCTCGACGAAGTGCCCGGCCAGCCGCTCGACCAGGCGCGCGTATTCCGCCTCGGTCACCTCGGCCGTGGCGACGAAGGTCGCGCGGCCGAAGCTCTCGAGCCCGAGCCAGCCATTGGCGAAGGCCTGCCGCGCCTTGCCCGCAACCTGGGCTTCGGTCCAGTCGGAGAACTCGAAGGCGCCGGAGACCGCCCATTCGTCGGGCTCGGCCGCGCGCTCGAACACCCGCTCGTCCGAGTCATCGAAACGGAGCGTGCGGGCGAGCCTCACGGCCGCGCCTCGAGCAGCCGGGTCAGCGGGCGGAGCTCGGTCTCGCGGCCCGCGCGGACGAGCTGGCCGCCCCGCTCGTCGAGGCCGAGATAGGTGCCGCCGCCGGGCAGCTCCTCGCCGATCCCCCAGGCGCGCGCGCGCCAGGCGGCGTGGAGCGGCGCCAGCCCCTCGTCCTCGCGCCGGTTGATCCAGACCAGCATGTGTCGCGAGAAGCTCTCGAGCAGGCGGAGCGGGGTCACGTCGACGCAGCCCTCGAGCGCGAGCGCCGTCTCGTCGGGGCGCTCGCCGGGCTCCTGCCCCTCCGCCGGCAGGTAGGGGACCTCGGCGCCGACCACCAGCCAGTCGGGCACGGCGCCGTCATCGGTCGTGGAGGCCGCGGCGCGGAGCCCGCCGCAGTCGGCGCCGTTCACCTTCAGGCCGCCCGGCCAGACGTGGTGCACCGCGACCTCGGGCGGCGCGAGCGCGCCGAGCGCGTCGCCGAGGCCGAGCGCCACGGCGAAGACGACGGTGATCGCGTCGCCCAGCGGCTCCTCCGGCGCCAGCACGACGGCGGCCCGCATCGCGGTCGCGTCCCGCGCCCAGACGAGGCGCCCGGCGTCGGTGCCGAGGGACGCCAGCGCCACGGCCTTGGCGAACGGGTCCTGCCCGCGCGGCGCCTCCTCGCCCCGCAGGAGCGGAGGGAAGAGCGGGTCCTCCGTCGCCTCGGCCAGCGTCATTCGGCGGCGACCCGGCCCTCGGCCATGCGCCCGGCGATGTCGAGGAAGGCCTGCGCCTGCGGGCTCGACGGCCGCGAGGCCACGATCGGCGCGCCGCTGTCGCCGGCCTCGCGGATCGAGAGGTCGAGCGGCACCTCGCCGAGGAAGGGCAAGCCCAGCCGCTCGGCCTCGCGCCGGGCGCCGCCGTGGCCGAAGATGTGCGCCTCGTGCCCGCAGCTCGGGCAGATGTAGGAGGCCATGTTCTCGATCAGGCCGAGGATCGGCACGCTCGTCTTCTTGAACATGTCGATCGCCTTCCTCGCGTCGAGCAGCGCGATGTCCTGCGGCGTCGAGACGACGATCGCGCCCGTGACCTCGGCCTTCTGCGCGAGCGTCAGCTGCACGTCGCCGGTGCCGGGCGGCAGGTCGACGAGGAGGACGTCGAGCCGCCCCCACTCGACCTGGCGCAGCATCTGCTGGAGCGCGCCCATCAGCATCGGGCCGCGCCAGACGACGGCCTCGCCCTCGGGCACCATGAAGCCGATCGACATGCAGGTGACGCCGTGGTTGCGGAGCGGCAGGATCGTCTTGCCGTCGGGCGAGGACGGCCGGCCGGAAATGCCCATCATCCGCGGCTGCGACGGCCCGTAGACGTCCGCATCGAGCAGCCCGACCCGCTTGCCCTGGGCCGCCAGCGCGATCGCGAGGTTGGCGGCGACGGTGGACTTGCCGACGCCGCCCTTGCCCGACGCGATGGCGATGACGCTGTCGACGCCGGGGATGCGCTTGTCGGCCGGCTCGGCCGGCTTCTTCTTGCCGATATTCAGCTCGGGCGGCGGCCCCTTCGGCGCGCTCCGCGCCTGCGGCTGGCTCGGGCTGTCCGAATGCGCGGTCAGGATGGCGGAGACCGAGGCCACCCCTTCGACGGCGCCGACCGCCTGCTCGGCCGCCTTGCGCACGGGCTCCATCGCCTCGCCCCGCGCCCGGTCGACCTCGATCAGGAAGCTGACCCGGTCGCCCTGGACCGTCAGCGCGCGCACCATGTCGGCCGAGATCAGGTCCTTGCCCTGCCCCGGATCGACGATCTTTCCGAGCGCCGCCTCGACCGCCTCGCGGCTCACCGCCATGCTCACTCCCCGATCTTGATCTCGCCGTCGATCTCGTGGCGGAGGTCGATCCCGTCGACCGTCAGCACGACCCTGGCCTTGAGCGTCCCCGGACCCGGGTTCTGCGCCCTGACCGCTTCCTCGATCTCCTGCTGCGAGGTCACGCCGACCCGCTTCAGAAACTTGCGCATCGACATGTTGAACTCTTCGTCGAAGCTCTCTTCGCTCATCGGCCGGCCCTCCCCGGGCTCAGTTGCTCCTGTCCTTGATGTAGTCGTCGGTCGTGCGCACGCGAGGTCGCGGGGCCGAGGAAAACGGCGCGTCGGCCGAATGGAACTGCGCGCGCACGCGGCAGTCGTCGCACATCTGGATCAGCCGCGCGTTGTCCGAGTTCGTGAACATCGAATGCTTGCCCTGCAGCTTCGCGGTGATGTTCTCGATCGTGGACTTCACGCCGAAGAGCTTGCCGCATTCGACGCAGGCGAAGGGCTCCTCCTCGTTCAGCACGCGGCCCTGGAAGACGGCGTCGGAGAGATCGAGCTGGGGGCGGAGCGTGATCGCGTCCTCGGGGCAGGTGTTGGCGCAGATGCCGCACTGGACGCAGGCTTCCTCGCGGAAGCTGAGCTCCGGCCGGTCGGGGTTGTCGAGGAGCGCGCCGGTCGGACAGAGGCCGACGCAGGCGAGGCAGAGCGTACAGGCCTCCGTGTCGACCAGCACGGCACCGTAGGGCGCGCCATCGGGCAGGTCGAGCGGCGCATCAGGCAGCGCGCCGCCCGCCAGCGCCCGCGCCGCGAGCCGGGTGGTGTCGCGCCGCCCGCCGAGGGGCAGGATCGGCTCGATGCCGAGTGGCTCGGCGCCCGTTCCGTAGAGCATGTCGGAGAGCGCGTCCGGGTCCGCCGGCTCGATCAGCCGCAGCCGCTCGCCCGCCGCGCCCACGCCGGCGGTGATGGCCCGGGCGAGCCCCATCTGCCATTCGATCGTGGCGCGGTCGGTCTTCGGGCCGGCCAGGATGTCGACGCCGGAAAACCCGAGCGCGAGGGCCGCCAGCATCTCGGCATGGCCGAAGGCCGCGAGCGAGGGGACGCCGAGCGGGATCGCGTCCTCGGGCAGCCCGCGGCCGAAGCGGGCCGAGAGGCGGATCATCTCCGCCCCGTGCTCGAGGTCGTGGACGAGCAGGCGCGGCGCCCCTCCGCCGGCCCGAGCGTAGGCCTCGGCCAGCGTCCGCATCCGGCGGAACAGGAACTCGACCGGGGGGTCGTCGGTCGCGGCCGCACCCGTGGGACAGACGGCGGCGCAGGCGCCGCAGCCGGCGCAGACGTGCGGGTCGATCGCGACCGTGTCGCCGGCGGGCGCGATCGCGGCGGTCGGGCAGACCTCGAGACAGCGCGTGCAGCCCGGCTGCTGCGCCCGGGAATGGGCGCAGAGCGACTCGGTGAAGCGGA
Source organism: Thermohalobaculum sp. (assembly GCA_035512995.1). Classification (GTDB taxonomy): domain Bacteria; phylum Pseudomonadota; class Alphaproteobacteria; order Rhodobacterales; family Rhodobacteraceae; genus Thermohalobaculum. The sequence goes on along the minus strand of DATKCY010000048.1, from coordinate 15,477 downwards.
TGAACAGGGCCTTCTCGAACGTGCCGACATGCTGCGCCGCCTCGAACAGCAGCCGCTCGACTGCAAGCGGGTCGCCCGGGTCGGCGCGCAGGTAGCCGTCGCGCTTCTCGTGCGCGGGAAAGAGGGCCATGTCGCCGGTCAGGTCCACGATCACGTCGCAGGAGGTCCGCGCGCCGTCGCGCGGAGCGCCGAAGCCGTGGTGGCCGCGCCCGCCCGGCTCCATCTCCGCGAAGGCGTCGACGCGCAGCTCGAACTGTCCGAGCGCGCCTCGGGCGTTGGTGACCCGCCCCGCGACGACGTCGAGCTCGACCTCGCGCGGCAGGACGACCTCGTCCGGCTCGACCAGCATGACGGTCGCGGCCAGCGCTCCCGCCAGCCGCGAGCCCGCGTCCACCGCCTGCTGCCCGCGCCCGAGGATGAGGCAGACGCCCTCGGAGGCCACCTCCATAAGCGGCACCGGCGGGGCGTCGAGCCGGGCCTCGGCGATCAGCGCCGCCATCTTCGGCCCCGGCCTCGGATCCTCCGTCCAGCCACCACGGTCGCGGATGTCGATGCAGGTCAGCCGGTCGCCGGCGCCGATCTCGTCGGCGAGCTCGCGGAACAGCGGCGCCTCCTGCCCGCAGGCGATCACGACCTCGTCGCCCGAGCGGAGCGCCGCGGCCGCCGCATGCGCCTCGTCGCGGCAGAGATGCCGGTGCACCTTGTCGCAGGCGAGCCCGGTGCCCTTGCCGATCGCCGCGGCGTCGGGTGCGTGGGTCCCCAGGCAGTCGCAGAGCATCAGCCGTGTCTCGGCCATTCTCCGTATCCCGTGTCCGTCGTCCTGGCCCTCCGCGCCGCGCCGGCCGGGCCCGGGCTGGCGGAGGCGCCCCGCGCTTTGCCTTGCGCCGGGCTCTGTCTCGGGCCAAGTATCACGACAAAACGAGAACGGCCAGCCCGAAAGGTCCCGCACCGGCCATGGAGAGATCGGAGAGCCTGCCCGTCGGCATCGTGGTCCGCCGCCAGCCCGGCGTGACCCGCTGGGCGAAATGGGTCTGGCGGCCGGTCGCGGTGATCCCGGGCGCGCCCGCGGCCGACTGGCGCGAGCTGCGCCGCGAGGGCGAGGCGGTCGAGTACCACGCCGCGACGCTCGACCTGACCGTCCACCGCGCCGACACCGAGGCCTATGCGGTGGCGCTCGCGAACGATCCGCCCTCCGTCTACGTGGTGCTGCGGCCGGCGGCCGGCACCGGGCGCGCCTACGAGGTCTTCGCCGTCACCGCCTCGCCGTTCGAGGCGCAGGACCATGCCGACGCCGGCGACGACCTGGTCGAGCCCGTGCCGATGCCCCCGGCGCTGGTCGCCTGGCTCGGCGACTTCGTCGCCCGGCACCACCGCGAGCAGGCGTTCGTCAAGCGCAAGCGCGACCGGGTCGATGTCGAGGCGGTCGAGGACGGCCGCGGCGACCCGCGCATCCGCCAGGAGACCGACGTCTACCGCAGCCCCACCGGGCGGCGGAAGGGACGGCTGCATTGAGCCGGCGGCCGAAGGAGGGCGAGGCGGACTTCCTGTCCCGCTGGTCGCGCCGCAAGCAGGACGCCCGCCACGCCCCGGCCGAGGCGGAGGACCCGGCGGCGCCGGCGCCCGCCGGGACGGACCCGGCGCCCGAGCGGCCCGAGGCCGAGATCCTCGAGGAGCTCGGCCTGCCCGACCCCGAGACGCTGGGCCCCGGCAGCGACTTCCGCGCCTTCATGGCCGAGGCGGTGCCCGAGTTCATCCGGCGCAAGGCGCTGCGCCGGCTCTGGGGCACGAACCCCGTGCTCGCGAACCTCGACATGCTGGTCGACTACGGCGAGGACTATACCGACAAGGCGCGGGTCGTCGCGAACCTGCAGACGGCGTACCGGGCGGGCCGGGGATACCTCGACCGCTTCGCCGGCGAGGCGGAGCCGGAGGCGCCGGACGCACGGATGCCGCGGGAGAGCGCCGCTCCGGAGGCGTCCGCCGCGGAGGGCGGCGACGAGCCGGAGGCGCCGGCACCGGACCAGCCGGGCGAGCCTCCCGCACCGCCGGAGGGAGAGGCGGACGCAGCGGTGACCCGCGCGCCCGAGGACCCGGGCGAGCGCGAGTGCGAGCACGCGGAGCACGCGGAGGGCGCGCCGGACGCTCCGCCCCGCCGCCGCATGCGCTTCGACTTCGACGTCGGCTGAGCGGCCGCTCGGGCGGCCATCCGCGACCCGGGCAGCAGCGCCGCCGCGCGACGAGGACGATCATGGAGAATGCCATGCTCCCCCGACTGGCCGCGGGCCGTGCGCGCGACAACCGGAGGCCGCCGCATCATGCGATTGTGAGGCGCGGGATGCCCATTTTGTTTGACCTCCCCCAAAATCTGGTAGAACCTTGATCCAAGCCTCCTTGCGAGAGAGGCGAACGCCGGACACAGGACGCCCCGGCAAGAACGACTTTGGGAGGAGGCGCGTGACGAAGGCTCAACAGGCCTCACGCGGAGATATCGCGGAAGAAGACGTTCTGCGCGCGGATCTCTACGATCTGCTCTCGGCGCTGCTCGCGCGGCCGCCGTCGCGGACGCTGATCGACCAGGTCTCGACCCTCGAGGGTGATTCCAGCGCGCTCGGCCAGGGCGTCGGCGCGCTTTCGCGCGTCGCCCGCGCGGCCACCGGGCAGGCGGTCGAGCGCGAGTTCAACCAGCTCTTCATCGGCGTCGGGCGGGGCGAGCTGCTCCCCTATGCCAGCTACTACATGACCGGCTTCCTGAACGAGAAGCCGCTGGCGCGGCTCAGGAGCGACATGGCGCGGCTGTCGATCAGCCGGGCCGAGAACGTCTACGAGCCCGAGGACAACATCGCTTCGCTCGCCGAGATGATGGGCGGGCTGATCCGCGGCCGCTTCGGCCAGCCTGCGGACCTGAAGACCCAGAAGGATTTCTTCGCGACCCATCTCGGGCCCTGGGCCGGCCACTTCTTCACCGACCTCGAGGGCGCGAAGGGATCGGTTTTCTACGCGCCGGTGGGCGCGATCGGCCGCGCGTTCATGGAGATCGAGCGCGAGGCGTTCAGGATGGGCGGCTGACGGGCCGCCCTTTGTCAGTGAGCGGCCCCGCCGGGGGCCGAAGCGGAAGAAGGAACGGAAGATGAGCGAAGACCGCAAAGGCTCGAGCCGGCGCGATTTCCTCAAGCTGGCGTCGACCGCGGCCCCGGCCGCGGCGGTCGCGACGATGGCCGGCACCGACGATGCCGAGGCCGCCGTCGAGGGCGGCACCGCCACCGGCTATCGCAAGACCGAGCACGTGAAGAAGTACCTCGACAGCGCCCGTTTCTGACGGACGCGGTCGGCGCCCGGTGCCGGGCGGGGGACGGTTGCGTGAGGCCCTGAACCCGAGGCGCCAGGTGACAAGTATCCAGGGGAGAGGAAGAATGCTCAGGAAGAAGACCAACGGGGTTGCGAGAGGCCCCCGTACCGAGTCGATCCTGTCGAAGGTCACCGAAGGCACCGTCGACCGCCGCGCCTTCCTGCGCGGCTCCGGCCTCGCCGTCGGCGGGCTCGCGGCGCTCGGCGCCGTCGGCGGCACCGTCCGCCGCGCCGAGGCGCAGGAGATGGCCGGCGATAAGGTCGACATCGTCAAGTCGGTCTGCACCCACTGCTCGGTCGGCTGCACCGTGCTGGCGGAGGTCCAGAACGGCGTCTGGACGGGCCAGGAGCCCGGCTGGGACAGCCCGTTCAACCTGGGCGCCCACTGCGCCAAGGGCGCGTCGGTGCGCGAGCACGCGCACGGCGAGCGCCGTCTCAAGTACCCGATGAAGCTCGAGGGCGGCGAGTGGAAGCGCCTGAGCTGGGAAGACGCGATCAACCAGATCGGCGACAAGATGCTCGAGATTCGCGAGGAGAGCGGGCCCGACAGCGTCTACTGGCTCGGCTCGGCCAAGCACTCGAACGAGCAGTCCTACCTGTTCCGCAAGTTCGCCGCCTACTGGGGCTCGAACAACGTCGACCACCAGGCGCGGATCTGTCACTCGACCACGGTCGCGGGTGTTGCGAACACCTGGGGCTACGGCGCGATGACGAACTCCTACAACGACATGCACAACTCGCGGTCGATGCTCCTGATCGGGAGCAATCCGGCCGAGGCGCATCCCGTCTCGCTGCTGCATATCCTGAAGGCGAAGGAGGAGAACAACGCGCCGCTGATCGTCTGCGACCCGCGCTTCACGCGCACGGCAGCCCACGCCGACGAGTACGTGCGCTTCCGACCGGGCAGCGACGTCGCGCTGATCTGGGGCATCCTCTGGCACATCTTCGAGAACAGCTGGGAGGACAAGGAGTACATCCGCACCCGCGTCTGGGGCATGGACCAGATCCGCGAGGAGGTCGCGAACTGGGATCCCGAGACGGTCGAGAACGTCACCGGCGTCCCCGGCTCGCAGCTCCACCGCGTCGCCCAGACGCTCGCGAACAACCGGCCGGGCACCTTGGTCTGGTGCATGGGCGGCACCCAGCACACGAACGGCAACAACAACACGCGGGCCTACTGCGTGCTGCAGCTCGCCCTCGGAAACATCGGCGTCTCCGGCGGCGGGGCCAACATCTTCCGCGGCCATGACAACGTGCAGGGCGCGACCGACCTCGGCGTGCTCAGCCACACGCTGCCCGGTTACTACGGCCTCGCGGCAGGTGGCTGGGCGCACTGGGCGCGCGTCTGGGAGGAGGACCTCGACTGGCTCAAGGGCCAGTTCGCCGTCGTCAAGGACAAGGACGGCAAGGACAAGCCGCTGATGAACGAGAGCGGCATCCCGGTCAGCCGCTGGATCGACGGCGTGCTCGAGGACGCCGAAAACATCGACCAGCCGAACAATCTCCGCGGCATGGTGTTCTGGGGCCACGCGCCGAACAGCCAGACCCGCCTGCCGGACATGAAGAAGGCGATGGAGATGCTCGATCTCCTCGTCGTGGTCGATCCCTACCCGACCTTCTCGGCGGTGCTCAGCGACCGCACCGACGGCGTGTTCCTGCTGCCGGCGGCGACGCAGTTCGAGACCTACGGCTCGGTCACCGCGTCCAACCGCTCGCTCCAGTGGCGCGAGACGGTGTTCAAGCCGCTGTTCGAGAGCCTGCCCGACCACACCATCATGGCGAAGTTCGCCAAGAAGTTCGGCTTCGCCGACCGGCTGTTCCGCAACATCGAGGTCAACGCCGAGACGGACGAGCCGCTGGTCGAGGACATCACGCGGGAGTTCAACCGCGGCATGTGGACGGTCGGCTACACCGGCCAGTCGCCGGAGCGGCTGCGCACGCACATGGAGAACCAGCACACCTTCGACCGCACGACGCTGAAGGCGCTCGGCGGGCCGGCGGATGGCGAGTTCTACGGGCTCCCCTGGCCCTCCTGGGGCACGCCCGAGATGGGGCACCCGGGCACCCCGCTCCTCTACGACATGTCGAAGCCCGTCTCCGAGGGCGGCCTGACATTCCGCGCCCGCTTCGGCGTCGAGCGGAACGGCGACAACCTGCTCGCCGAGGGCGTCTACTCGAAGGGCTCGGACATCGAGGACGGCTATCCCGAGTTCACCTATGCGATGCTCAAGGAGCTCGGCTGGCACGAGGAACTGACGCCCGAGGAGATGGCCGCGATCGAGCGGGTCGCCGGCGGCTCGGACGACGAGAGCCTGGGCAAGGTCAACTGGAAGACCGACCTCTCGGGCGGCATCCAGCGGGTCGCGATCAAGCACGAGTGCGCGCCCTTCGGCAACGCCAAGGCGCGGACCGTCGTATGGACCTTCCCGGACCCGGTGCCGCTCCACCGCGAGCCGCTCTACACGAACAGGCGGGACCTGGTGGAGGCCTTCCCGACCTACGAGGACAGGCGCGCCTACCGCCTGCCGACACTCTATGCCTCGATCCAGAAGGACGACTACTCGCAGGAGTATCCGCTGATCCTGACCTCGGGGCGCCTCGTCGAGTACGAGGGCGGCGGCGACGAGAGCCGGTCGAACCCGTGGCTCGCCGAGCTCCAGCAGGAGATGTTCGTCGAGATCAACCCGTTCGACGCCAACAACCGCGGCATTCGGAATGGCGATGCCGTCTGGGTGGAGGGGCCGGAGAAGGGCCGGGTCCGGGTGGCAGCAATGCTCACCGAGCGGGTCGGCCGCGGCGTGGCCTTCATGCCGTTCCACTTCGGCGGGCAGTTCCAGGGCAAGGACCTGCGGGACAAGTACCCGCCCGGCGCCGACCCCTACGTGCTCGGCGAGGCCAGCAACACAGCGCAGACATACGGCTATGACTCGGTCACCCAGATGCAGGAGACCAAGGCCACGCTCTGCAAGATCGAGAAAGCCTGAGGGCTGGGGAGGAGACCTGAATGGCACGCGTAAAGTTTCTCTGTGACGCCGAGCGCTGCATCGAGTGCAACGCCTGCGTGACTGCTTGCAAGAACGAGCACGAGGTTCCCTGGGGCATCAACCGCCGGAGGGTCGTGACCCTCAACGACGGCAGCCCCGGCGAGCGCTCGATCTCGGTCGCCTGCATGCACTGCTCGGACGCGCCGTGCATGGCCGTCTGCCCGGTCGACTGCTTCTACCAGACCGACGACGGGGTCGTGCTGCACTCGAAGGACCTCTGCATCGGCTGCGGCTACTGCTTCTACGCCTGCCCCTTCGGGGCGCCGCAGTATCCGCAGGCGGGCAACTTCGGCAGCCGCGGCAAGATGGACAAGTGCACCTTCTGCAACGGCGGGCCCGAGGAGGCGCACTCCATGGCCGAGTTCCAGAAGTACGGCCGGAACCGCCTCGCCGAGGGCAAGCTGCCGCTCTGCGCGGAGATGTGCTCGACCAAGGCGCTGCTCGCCGGCGACGGCGACGACGTCTCGGACATCTACCGCGAGCGCGTCGTGGCCCGCGGCTTCGGCTCGGGCGCCTGGGGCTGGGGCACCGCCTACCAGCAGAAGGGCGGCATCTGAGGCAGGCAGCGCGGGAGGCACCCCTCCCGCGCCGCCTTGCGATAAGCTCGCCCCCGGGTGGCCTCGAGCCGCGCGGGGGCCATCCTACATCGACTGACGGACTCCCGTGGGAGGGGCCCCAAGATGCACCGATCCCGCCGCGGCCTCGCGGTCGCCTTCTGCGCACTCACGCTCGCGCTCTTCGCCTTCGCCGGCACGCTGCTGCAGGTCGGCTTCGTGCTCGACGAGGTGGTCTTCGGCCAGGCGCACGCGCAGTCGTCCGTCCGCCCGCCGGACGACGCGGTCAATCCCGAGGGGAGCGGGCCGGTCCCGGCGCCCTCCCCCGCGGGCGCGGGCGAGGCGGAGCCGTCGAGCTCGGTGCGCCCGCCGGCCGATGCGGCGGCGAACATCCCGACCGCGCCGGGCATTCCGCGGGCACCCGACGAGGTCGGCCCCTCCCCTGGCCAGCCCGGGGCGCTCGAGACCCAGGGGTTCGAGTCCGACACGAACATCTGGGGCGCGATCCGCCAGGGCGAGCAGGGCACGGTGTCGATCCCAGACAAGAAGCTCGGCGTGCTCGTCGACAGCTCGGGCACGGGCTGGCTCGAATGGCGCGAGAAGGGCGGCCCGCTGCAGGAGTTCGGCGCCTGGGTGATCGGCGGCATGATCGTGCTGCTCGCGCTCTTCTTCCTGATCCGCGGCCGCATCCGCATCGAGGGCGGCAGGTCCGGCGTGCTGATCGAGCGCTTCTCGGGCATCGAGCGCTTCGCGCACTGGACGCTGGCAACCAGCTTCATCCTGCTGGCGCTCTCGGGCCTCAACCTGCTCTACGGCAAGGACTGGGTCATGCCCTATGTCGGCAAGGCCGCCTTCGCCGACGTGACGCTCTGGGGCAAGTGGCTGCACAACAACATCGCCTGGCCGTTCATGCTGGCGCTGGTGCTGATCTTCATCTTCTGGATCTGGCACAACATCCCGACCTGGACCGACGTGAAGTGGATCGCCAAGGGCGGCGGCTTCATCGGCCGCTCGCACCCGCACGCGAGGAAGTTCAACGCGGGCCAGAAGGTCGTCTTCTGGGCGACGATCCTGCTCGGGGCCTCGGTCTCGCTCTCGGGGCTCGCGCTGCTCTTCCCCTACGAGATCCCGATGTTCGCCAAGACCTTCGGCATCCTGAACGAGCTCCGCGTCGACGCGGTCTGGGGCTCGACCCTGTCCACCGAGCTCACGCGCCAGCAGGAGCAGCAATACGCGCAGATCTGGCACTCCTATGTCGGCCTGACGATGATCGCGGTCATCCTCGCGCACATCTATATCGGCACCCTCGGCATGGAGGGCGCGTTCGCGGCCATGGGCTCGGGCTGGGTCGACCGCCAATGGGCCGAGGAGCACCACGACCTCTGGGTCGAGGAGAAGGACCGCAAGGCCGGACCCGACCGCGCCGCCGGCAGACCCGCGGCGCATCCTGCGGAGTAGCCGCCCGGTGCCGGTCATGCGACGGCCCCCGCCCCCGATCCCTCTCCCGCCGGGAGACGGGAGCAACGGCGCCAACGCCGATGCCTGCCCGGTCCGCTCCCGACGCGGACCGGGGGACAGGCTCGGGTCGGTCTGGAGGTGCGCCGCCGTCGCGCTGGCGCTCGCGGCATCCCTGCCCGTGCCCGCCCGGGCGGGCGAGGGTTATGCCCGGCTCGAGGGGCACGGCGGGCCGGTCAAGGGCGTCGCCGCCAATGCCGACGGCAGCCGGGCGCTGACCGCCAGCTTCGACTACACCGTCGGCTACTGGGACCTCTCGGGCGCCGAGCCCCGCCTGATCCGCTGGCTCCAGGGGCACGAGGCGGCGGTCAACGCCGTCGCCTTCCATCCGGACGGCGAGCGCGCGCTCTCGGCCGGCGACGACTTCGACGTGATCGTCTGGGACCTGCCCTCGGGCGATATCCTGCACCGGCTCGAGGGGCACGAGGGCAAGGTGCTGACCGCCGCCATCGCGCCCGACGGCGCCAGCGCCGCCAGCGCCGGCTGGGACGGGCGGATCGGCCTCTGGGACCTGGAGGAAGGCCGGCTGATCCGCTGGCTCGAGGGCCACCGCGGCAATGTCAACGACGTCGTCTTCTCGGCCGACGGCACGATGCTCTGGTCGGCCTCCTACGACGGCACGGTCCGCGCCTGGCCGACGGGCGGCGGACCCTCGGTCCAGCTCGTCAGCCACGGGTTCGGCGTCAACCACCTGGTCGTCGACGAGGCCGCGGGCTGGCTCGCCTACGGCGCCGTCGACGGCGCGGTCCGGGTGATCGACCTCGCGACCCGGGCCGAGGTCGCCGACCTGACGGCCGAGCGCCGGCCGATCCTGGCGCTCGCGCTCGCCGCCGACCGCACGGCCATCGGCGTCGGCGACGGGCAGGGCTATATCAGCGTCGTCGACACCGGCGGATGGGACTTCGCCCGCGACTTCCGCGCCGCGGTCGAGGGGCCGATCTGGGCGCTCGACTGGGTGGGCGCCGAGGCCCGGCTGCTGGCGGGAGGGCTCGCCGACGACGCCGCGATCTGGCCCGTGACCGGCACCGCCGGCGAAGGGGAGGCGCTGTTCGCGGCGGGGGAGCGCCACTTCCAGAAGGACCCGGCCGAGATGACGAACGGCGAGCGCCAGTTCGTGCGCAAGTGCTCGATCTGCCATACCCTGACCCCCGACGGCGGCCACCGCGCCGGGCCGACGCTCCACGGCCTGTTCGGCCGCCCCGCGGGCGCGGTCGAGGACTATTCCTACTCCGAGGCCCTCGCGGACGCGCCGATCGTCTGGTCCGACGAGACGATCCACCGGCTGTTCGAGGAAGGGCCCGACCACTTCACCCCCGGCTCGAAGATGCCGATGCAGCGGATTAAGCGGGCCGAGGACCGGGAGGACCTGATAAGCTTCCTGAGAGAGAACACGGGCCCGCCATACGGCGTCGGCGACAGGGGAGGACACCGCCCATGAAGGCGTTTCTGCTGGCGATCATCGCGACCGCGGCGCTGACGATCGGCGCCGACATGGCGCTCGACGAGGCAGGCTTCTCGAGCGCCGAGTATTTCCAGACCGAAAGCGTGCGCCTCGGCGAATAGCGATCCTGCCGGCGGCCCGGCCCCCTGCCGCTCGCCCGGTGAGGCGCTCTGATGCTGGCGGCCGCTCTCCTCCTCGACGCGCTCTTCGGCGAGCCTCGCTGGCTCTGGCAGCGGCTGGCGCATCCGGTCGTGCTCATGGGTCGTGCCGTCGCGCTGGCCGACCGGCGGCTCAACAGGGGCACGCACCGCCGTGCCAGGGGCGCTGTCGGGCTGGGACTGCTGGTGGTCGCGGTGGCGCTCCCGGCCGCCCTCCTCGCCCGGGTCCCGCTGGCCGAGCCGCTCGGCGCCGCCGTCCTGCTCGCGCACCGCGGCCTGGTCGAGCACGTCGGGGACGTCGCCGCCGCGCTCCGCCGGGGGCTGGCAGAGGGGCGCATCGCGGTCGCGCGCGTCGCCGGCCGCGACCCGGAAAGCCTCGACGAGGCCGGCATCGCCCGCGCGGCGATCGAATCCGCGGCCGAGAACTTCTCCGACGGCGTGGTCGCGCCCGCGTTCTGGTTCGCGGTCGCGGGCCTGCCCGGGATCGCCGTCTACAAGCTCGTCAACACCGCCGACTCGATGATCGGCCACCGCACCGCCCGCCACGAGGCGTTCGGCTGGGCGGCGGCGCGCCTCGACGACCTGCTCAACTGGCTCCCGGCGCGCCTGACCGGCCTGCTGATCGCGGCTGTGGGCGGCGGTGCCCGCGCCTTCGCCGTCATGCGCCGCGACGCCCCGCTCCACAAGTCGGTCAACGCCGGTTGGCCCGAGGCGGCGCTGGCCGCGAGCCTCGGCCTCAGCCTCGCCGGCCCGCGCCGCTATGGCGGGCGGATCACGGCCGACCCGTGGCTGAACCCCGAGGGCGCGGCCGGCGCCGGCCCGGCCGACATCGAGCGGAGCATCGGCCTCGTCTGGCGCGCCTGGGGCCTGGTCCTGGCCGCGGCCCTCCTGCTCGCCATCGCCGGATGAGCCGCCTCCCGCCGGTCTCAGGCCCGCGGAAAGGCCGCCAGGACCATCACCCAGCCGAGCACCCCGAGCGCCACGTCCACCTTCGTGGCCTCGGCCTGAAAGGCCAGCAGCGACATCAGCCGTTGCGGCCCCGGCGGCCAGCCGACGATCCAGCGGAACTCGAGCTCCTCGAGCAATGCCATGTAGAGCAGATAGTAGATCTGCGGCGTCACCCATACGAACACCCAGAAGGACACGATGCCGAGGGCCGGGACGGCAGCCGGCAGGTTCACGTAGCGCCGCACGACCCGCACCGACGCGACCGCGAGGAAGACCAGCAGGCCGGACAGCGCGGCCAGCGCGACTTCCCCTCCGCCGATCAGGATGAGATAGCTGTCCCCTTCGAACACCGCTTCCGTTCCCGCCCCCGTCGGCTCACCCGCGCCGGCCCGCTCGCGGCGCACCGGCGCGCAGGCTGGCAGACGATGGTGAAGACGGCGCAAACGCGCGCGGCGCCCCCCTTTTCCGGTCGACAGGCCGGACCCATCTGGTCTAGAAGCGCCGCCGAGCCAGAACGGCGCTGCCGGTGCGCGGCGCCGGCGGGCACAACCGATCACGGGCACGAAAGTCATGGAGAACGTCCTCCTCATCATCCATCTGATCGTCGCGCTCTGCCTGATCTCGGTGGTGCTGCTGCAGCGGTCCGAGGGCGGCGCGCTCGGCATCGGCGGCGGCGGCGGCGGCGGGCTCGTGACCTCGCGCGGGGCCGAGACGGCGCTCTCGAAGCTCACCTGGGGGCTCGCCGTCGCATTCATCGCGACCTCGATCATGCTCACGATCCTGTCGGGCGGCCGCGAGGTCGGCTCGGTCTTCGACACGATCGAGGCCGGCGAGGAAGGCGAGTTCCTGCCGCTTCCGGACCTCGACGGCGGCGACCTGCTTCCGCCGGCGGCCGACGAGCCCGAGACAGCGCCCGCCGCGCCGGCGACGCCGCCGCCGGCCGAGTAGCCGGGCGGACCTGCCGATCGCCGGCTCCGGCCCGAGCGCGACGCCGCGCTCCGGCCCCGCGGCGGGCGGGAGCCCCAACCGCATGACCCCGCGCTTCACCGTCATCGCCCCGATGCTGAACGAGGCCGGGAACGTGGCCGCGCTCGCGCGCGAGATCGGCGAGGCCTGCGCGCCGCTCGGCGCCTTCGAGGCGATCTTCGTCAACGACGGCTCGACCGACGCCACCGCCCGCCGGATCGCCGAGGCGCGGGGCGCGTTCCCGTGGCTGCGCGAGGTGCGCCACGAGAAGACCTGCGGGCAGTCGGCGGCGCTCCGGTCGGGCGTGCTTGCAGCACGCGCGCCCGTCGTCTGCACCCTCGACGGCGACGGGCAGAACCCGCCCTCGGAGATCCCGGGCCTGCTCGCGCCGCTGCTCGAGGCCGAGAACCCCCCGGGCCTCGTCGCGGGCCAGCGCCGCACCCGCCGCGACAGCGCGTCCCGCCGGCTCGCCTCCGCCGCCGCCAACCGCATCCGCTCGGCGCTGCTCGGCGACGCGACCCGGGACACCGGCTGCGGGCTGAAGGCGATACCGCGCGACGTGTTCCTGGCGCTGCCTTTCTTCGACCACATGCACCGCTACATCCCGGCGCTGGTCCGGCGCGAGGGGCTCGAGGTGCGCCTCGTCGATGTCGGCCACCGCCCGCGCACGGCCGGCGTCTCGAAATACGGCAACCTGCACCGCGCCTATGTCGGCGCCGGCGACCTGATCGGCGTCTGGTGGCTGATGCGCCGGCGCCGCCTGCCGGTCGTGGTGCACGAGGACCCCTGATCGGCTAGGGTCGCAGCCCGCAGCATCGGGAGCAGCAGCATGGACGACCGCCACTGGCTGATGGAGCTTCTGCTCGTCGACGACTGGTTCGGAGTCGGTCTCGCCGCCTTCGGCCTCGCGGCGCAGACGGTCTTCATGAGCCGGATGCTCGTGCAGTGGATCGTGTCGGAGCGGGCGCGCCGCTCGATCGTGCCGCCGGTCTTCTGGTGGCTCTCGATGATCGGCGCCGCGATGCTGCTGGTCTACGGCATCCTGCGCGAGGACGTGGTCATCATCGTGGCGCAGCTCTTCGGCTTCACGATCTACGCCCGCAATCTCTACCTGATCCACCTGGCCGGCCGGCCGCCCGCTGGCGCCCTGCGCTCCGACGGCAGCGAGGTCGAGGGCACTCAGGACCGTTGAGGCGCTCGACGGCGCCGCGATCTCTTCCTATCTCCCACGGGAAGAGGCCAACCCCAGGAGCCGACATGAAGTCCCTGATCGCCGCCGCCGCCCTCGTCGCGCTCTCCGCCGGGGCCGCCCTCGCCCACCACGGCTGGTCGTGGACGACGGGCGGCAATATCGAACTGACCGGCATCATCACCGAGGCCTCCCTCGGCAACCCGCACGGCCAGCTGACCGTCGATGCCGACGGCGAGAACTGGACCGTCGAGGTCGGCCAGCCCTGGCGGAACGAGCGCGCGGGCGTCGAGGACGGCGACCTGGCCCCCGGCGTCGAGATCCGCGCGATCGGCGAGCCCGCGGCCGACCCGTCCGAGAAGCGCCTGAAGGCCGAGCGCTTCTTCCTCGGCGACCGCGAGTACGTGCTCTACCCGAAACGCGACTGACCCCGGGGCGCCCGCAACGGCCCGGCTGCCGCACCAGACCGCGGCGGCGCTTGCCCCCTCCCCCCGAATCCAGTATTCCTAAACTCCCGTGGAGCAACATCTTGGGCGCCGCGGGAAAGCTCCCCCGGCAGCCGCACAGAACAGAGCCTCGGGGCACGGCCCCGGGCCACGGGGTACGGGCATGGCGCGCTACATCTTCATCACCGGCGGGGTCGTCTCGTCGCTCGGCAAGGGTCTGGCGGCGGCGGCGCTCGGCGCGCTGCTGCAGGCGCGGGGCTACACGGTCAGGCTGCGCAAGCTCGACCCCTACCTCAACGTCGATCCCGGCACGATGTCGCCGTTCGAGCACGGCGAGGTGTTCGTGACCGACGACGGCGCCGAGACCGACCTCGACCTCGGCCACTACGAGCGCTTCACCGGCGTCGCGGCCAAGAAAACCGACAGCGTCTCGTCGGGGCGCATCTACCAGAACGTGCTCGACCGCGAGCGGCGCGGCGACTACCTCGGCAAGACGATCCAGGTCATTCCGCACGTGACCGACGAGATCAAGGCGTGGCTCGCCCTCGGCGAGGACGAGCCCGACTTCATGCTCTGCGAGATCGGCGGCACGGTCGGCGACATCGAGGGCCTGCCCTTCTTCGAGGCGATCCGCCAGTTCGCCCAGGAGCGCCCGCCGGGCCAGTGCATTTTCTTGCACCTGACGCTCCTGCCGTGGATCGCGGCGGCGGGCGAGCTGAAGACCAAGCCGACCCAGCACTCGGTCAAGGAGCTGCGCGCGATCGGCCTCGCGCCCGACGTCCTCGTCTGCCGCACCGAGCATCCGATCCCGCAGAAGGAGATCGACAAGATCGCTCTCTTCTGCAACGTCCGCCCCCAGGCGGTCATCCCCGCGATGGACATGGCCTCGATCTACGAGGCGCCGCTCGCCTACCACGCGGTCGGGCTCGACCAGGCGGTGCTCGACGCCTTCCGCATCACGCCGGCGCCGCGCCCGGACCTCGCCAAGTGGGAGGAGATCAGGGACGCGATCGACCACCCCGACGGCGCCGTGCGCATCGCCATCGTCGGCAAGTACACCCAGCTCGGCGACGCCTACAAGTCGATCGCCGAGGCGCTGACCCACGGCGGCATCGCCAGCCGCGTCCGGGTCGAGCGCGAATGGCTCGACGCCGAGATCTTCGAGCGCGAGGACCCGGCGCCGCTGCTCGAGGGTTTTCATGGCATCCTCGTCCCCGGCGGTTTCGGGGAGCGCGGCACCGAGGGCAAGATCGCCGCGGCCCGCTTCGCGCGCGAGAAGCGCGTGCCCTATCTCGGCATCTGCCTCGGCATGCAGATGGCGGTGATCGAGGCCGCGCGGAACCTCGCCGGTTTTGAAACCGCGGGGTCGGAGGAATTCGAGCACGAGCGCACGGGCACGGGCACCGGCGGGCCGACGGACGTCCGCCGCTTCGAGCCCGTGGTCTACCACATGAAGGAGTGGCTGGAGGGCAACCGCACGATCAAGCGCGAGGTGGCGGACCCCAAGGGCGGCACGATGCGCCTCGGCGCCTACGACGCGGTGCTGCGCGACGGCTCCCGCGTCGCCGACATCTACGGCTCGACCGCGATCTCGGAGCGCCACCGCCACCGCTACGAGGTCGCCACCCGCTACATCGAGGCGCTGGAGGACAAGGGCCTCTGTTTTTCGGGCATGAGCCCCGACGGGCGGTTGCCGGAGATCGTCGAGATCGCCGACCACCCGTGGTTCGTGGGGGTGCAGTTCCACCCGGAGCTGAAATCAAAACCGTTCGACCCGCACCCGCTGTTTGCGGATTTTGTCAGGGCGGCGGTGGAGCAGAGCAGGCTGGTGTGATGGCACTCACTCGCGATCGATCCGCTCAATCAGTTTA
>DATKCY010000047.1:0-2497 GCA_035512995.1 Thermohalobaculum sp. | reverse complement strand
TCGGCGCCCGACAGGGGCCGCACCGTCACGCCGCGCAGCGCCGCCTGCTCGACCACCCGGCGCTGATTCGGCAGCAGGAAGGCGCCGTCGCGGTAGTTGAGCAGCCACTCGGCGCTCTCGCCCTGCTCGATCGCCCAGTAGGCGAGGCCGTAGGCGCGCAGGTGATTCTCCTGCGCCTCGTCCATCGGAACGAGCAGCGACTGCGCCGACGCCGGTGCGGCGACGACCAGAGCGGCCGCCAGGCCGAGCGCGGTCGCGAGGCGCGTGGTCGCCACCCGCCTGGACGCGGCGCGCCTCACAGGCTGCGCTCCGCGTTCTCCGGCGGTCCGCCTGGCGGGACCCGGCCCTCGATCTCCGACAACAGGCGGCGAGCGACGGGCGCCAGGGCGCTGCCCGGATGCTCGACGATCAGCTTTCGGAGCCAGGCGCGCGCCGCGTCGGGCCGGTCGGGCAGCTCCGATCTCGCCAGGGCCATCAGCGCCCCGGTCGCCTCGGGCGTCTCGGGAAACGCCTCGACCAGGGCGCGCCGGACCTCCGCCGCTTCCTCCGCGAAGCCGTCGTGCGCGAGGGCGCCGGCGGCCATGCGCATGAGCCCTGCCGCCGCCTGGGCGCCTGGTGTCCCGGCCGCTTCGCCCGATGCCGCCCACCTGCGCGCCGCGTCCGCCAGCGCGTCGGGGTCGCCGCCGGAGCGCAGGGCGAAGATGCCACGTCCGAGCCGGGCGATCTCGGCCGAGTCGGCGCGGGAGAACACGTCCAGCAGCAGCAGGATCTCGGTGCGCTGACCCGGGTCACCTCCCGGGATGGTGCCGGCCGTCTCGAGATGTTCGCGTGCCTCCGACACCCGGCCGCGGAACAGGGCGAGGTGCCCGCGCTGCGCCTCGAGCCGCGAGGCCGTCGAGGCGTCGGACGGCTGGCGCGGACCCAGGGTGAGGGCGCGTTGCGCCGCCCCGATGTCGCCACGCCGCACGCGGGCCTGCGACAACCGGATCGCCAGGTCGGCGAGCTCGGCGTCTTCGCGCGGATACTCGGCGGCGTGCCGTTCGATCAGCTCTTCGGCCGCGTCGTCGTCTTCCTCGGCTCGCAGCACGACGAGGCTGTTGATCGCGAGGCGGCGCGTGTCGCTGCCTTCCGGGGCCGCCGACAGGATGCGCTCGAACGTCGTGCGCGCGTGGGCGCGATCGCCGAGCTCGAGGGCGATACTCGCCTCGACGGCCTCCCACTGCAGGCGTTCGCGCGCGTCGGCGGCGTCGGCCGCGAGTCGGGCGGCTGCCCAGCGGGCGTCGGCGGCGTACCCCGCCTCGCGCGCGTCGGAATAGTACTTCCGCAACACCTGGCGCCGCGTTTCGGCGGGGGCGCGCTCGACGACCCGTTCTGCGAGCCGCCGGCCCGTCTCGGCGCGGCCGAGCCGCAGCACGAGGTCGACCCCGCCGCGCAGCGCCCCGATGCCGACCGGCGTCCCCTGCAGCACGAGCTCGATCGAGTCGACGACACGTTCGCGCTCGACGCCCGGCGTGCGCAGGTGCGCCTCGACCGCCGATACCCCCGCTTCGCCCCAAGCGAGCACGCGCAGCCACTCGCGCGCCGCCGCCTCGCTCTGGCCGACCGACTCGTGAAGCACGGCCAGCTCCTGGGCGAACAGATCGTCGTCGTCAGCGCGCTCGCGAGCGTCGAGAAGGGTCGCGACGGCCTCGTCGTGACGGCCCAGGGTGGCGTAGGTGTTCGAGAGCTCGGCGTAGCCTGAAATGTCCGACGGACGGGTCTCCACCCATTTGCGGGCCGTCGCCAGCGCTTGCTCCGACATCCCCGACGCCGCGAGCGCCCGGATGTACACCTGGTGAATCGCCCCCTGCTCGTAGGGCGCCGCGTCGGCGGCGGCCTCGGCGAACGGAAGTACGACGTCGGGCGCGCCGCGGGCTTCGGTGAGCCGGGCGAGCATGGCGAGGGCCTGGCTGGCCGTCGGCTGCGTGCCGAGCAGCTCGATGAGCGCGCGCTCGGCCTCGCCCGGCTGGCCCGAACGCTCGAGCTGGATGGCGAGGGCGAGCGTGCGGCTCTCCTCGGCGCGCGCCCCGCTCGTCGATTGGGCCGCCGCATGGGCCGCCGGCAGGGCGCCCGAGACGGCAGTGAAACCTGCAACGGCGGCGAGGGTGGCGACGGCCGTTACGGTTCTGCGGCCGAGGCGTGCGACGCGTCTCATGGCCGGCTCCCTTCGGGGCGTCCGGCCGCGGTGTTGAGGCGGTCGAAGTAGTCGAGGATCAGCCGGCGGGCCGCGTTCGACACACCGGTCAGCGCGGCATCGGTCGGATAGGGGTAGCGCGGCCCGACTTCGATGTCGCCCGCGGACTCGGGCACGGCGCCGGGCCGCGACATGTCGGCGGCCTGCGACTCGCGGCGCGTCGGGTCTTCGTCGCGTTCGAGCGAACGCCCGGCGTCGAGCAGCCGGCGGAACAGGCGCTCCTGGCGCTCGAGCGTCTGGCGGTCGAGGGTGCCGCCGCGCAGC
>DATKCY010000046.1:0-10170 GCA_035512995.1 Thermohalobaculum sp. | reverse complement strand
GAATCGATCGCGGTCGAGGAGGGGCAGACGGTCGTGGCCGGCGATCCGATCATGACGCTGGCGCTCGACGAGCGCGCGAGCAGGCTCGCCGAGGCCGAGGCGCGGCTCGAGCAGCGGCAGGCGGACTACGACGCCGGGATCTCGCTTCAGGAGAAGGGCTACGCGACCGCCGAGCGCATCCGCGAGCTGCGCTCGGCGCTCGAGGAGGCCCGCGCCGAGGTGGCGACGATCGAGCAGCAGGTCGCCGACACGACGATCCTGGCGCCGTTCGACGGCGTGGTCGACGAGATCGAGCGCCGCGTCGGCGAGGTCGTCGAGCTCGGCGAGGAGGTCGCGACGCTCATCGACAACGCGCCCCTCAGGGTCGAGGTTCGCGGGCCCCAGCAGAGCATCTCGCGGGTCGAGGTGGGGGCGCCGGCGGACGTCCAGTACGCGACCGGCGCGCGCGAGGCCGGCCGCGTCTGCGTGATCTCGGTCGCGGCCGACTCCGGCACCCGCACCTTCCGGGTCGAGGTGCGCACGCCCAACGCCGACCGCTCGATCCCATCGGGCATCAGCGCCGAGGTGCGCATCCCGACGGGCGAGATCGAGGCCCACTTCCTGACGCCCGCGATCCTGTCGCTGAACGACGACGGGCGGCTCGGCGTCAAGACGGTGTCGCCGCAGAACACGGTCCAGTTCCACACGGTCTCGATCGTGCAGGCGCGCGCCGACGGCATCTGGGTCACGGGCCTGCCGGAGGAGGCGCGGGTCATCACCGTCGGCCAGGGCTTCGTGCGCGCGGGCGACGCGGTCGCGCTCGCCGAGGCGGGCGAGGGGGCGGCCGGGGCGGTCGTGCCCGAGGCCGCGAGCTCACCCGCCGACGCGGCGGATCTCGGGCCCGATCTGGCGCGGGTCTCGCCGCCCGACGCCTCGATCTGCGAGGTCCCCGACCGGGCGCGCGCCTCCGTCTCACAGGAGGTCGCGGATGCCGAGGACGGGGCGGAGCCGGGCCAGTGAGGACGCTGATCGAGGCCGCGTTCGGCCGCAGCCGCACGGTGCTGCTGTTGCTGCTGTTGACGCTGATCGCGGGGGCGACCTCGTATCTCACGATCCCGAAGGAGTCGGCGCCCGACATCCCGATCCCGGTCATCTACGTCTCGATCTCGTACCAGGGCATCGCGCCCGAGGACTCCGAGCGCCTTCTGATCCGCCCGATGGAGACCGAGATGCAGTCGCTCGAGGGGCTCGACGAGCTCAAGGCGACGGCGGCCGAGGGCTATGCCTCGATCGTGCTCGAGTTCGAGCCGGGCTTCGACGCTGACGAGGCGCTCGACGCCGTGCGCGAGGCGGTCGACCGTGCCGAGCCCGAGCTTCCGGCCGGCGCCGAGGAGCCGGTGGTGCGCGAGGTCAACGTGGCGCTCTTCCCGATCCTGACCGCGGTGCTGTCGGGGCCCGTCCCCGAGCGCACGCTCGTTACCGTCGCGAACGAGCTCAAGGACCGGATCGAGACCATCCGGGGCGTGCTCGAGGTCGACATCGGCGGCGAGCGCGAGGAGATGGTCGAGGTGCTGGTCGACCCGGCGGCGCTCGAGAGCTACGGCATCTCCTACGAGGCCGTGCTGCAGGGGGTCGAGCGCAACAACCAGCTGATCGCCGCGGGCGCGATCGACACGGGCGCCGGACGGCTGACGCTCAAGGTGCCGGGCGTGATCGAGACGCTCGACGACGTGCTCGACCTGCCCGTGAAGGTCGAGAACGGCACGGTCGTCACGCTTCGCGACCTGGCGCTCGTCCGCCGCACGTTCGAGGACCCCCAGGGCTTCGCGCGGATCGCGGGCCAGCCGGCCGTCTCGCTCGAGATCAAGAAGCGCCTCGGCGCCAACATCATCGAGACGGTGGCCGCGATCCGCGCGGCCATCGAGCGGGCGAGCGGCGAGTGGCCGGCGGCGCTCGACGTCGTCTTCCTGCAGGACGAGTCCGAGCAGATCGAGACGATGCTCGGCGACCTCGAGAACAACGTGCTGAGTGCGATCCTGCTGGTGATGCTGGTGATCGTCGCAACGCTCGGCTGGCGAAGCGCGCTGCTCGTCGGGCTCGCGATCCCGGGCTCGTTTCTCGCCGGCATCGCGATCATGAACCTCATGGGCTTCACGCTCAACATCGTCGTCCTCTTCAGCCTGATCCTGGTCGTCGGCATGCTGGTCGACGGGGCGATCGTGACGAGCGAGCTGGCCGACCGGCGGATGGCGGAGGGGCGCCCCCCGCACGAGGCCTATTCCTACGGCGCGCAGCGGATGGCCTGGCCGATCATCGCCTCGACCGTCACGACCCTCTGCGTGTTCCTGCCGCTCCTTTTCTGGCAGGGGATCGTCGGCGAGTTCATGAAGTTCCTGCCGATCACGGTGATCATGACGCTGAGCGCCTCGCTCGCGATGGCGCTCGTGTTCATCCCCGTGCTCGGCGGCCTCGTCGGGCGGCCGAGCGAGGGCAGCGTCGCCCAGGTCGAGAACTTCCGTGCGGCCGAGAGCGGCGACCTCGGCCGCATCGGAGGCGCCACGGGCGCCTACGTGCGCCTGCTCGGCTCGCTGCTCCGCCGTCCCGGCACGGTGCTGATCGCGGCGCTCGGCCTGCTGATCGGCTCGATCTGGGCCTATGGCAACTACGGCCGCGGCGTCGAGTTCTTCCCCGAGATCGAGCCCGAGGTCGCGCAGATCCAGGTGAAGTCGCGCGACAATGTCTCGGTATGGGAGAAGGACGACCTGGTGCGCCGCGCCGAGGCGCAGGTGTTCGGGATCGAGGGCATCGACCACATCTATTCGCGCACGATCGGCGGCCGGCGCGGCGCGAGCGAGCTGGCCGAGGACGTGATCGGGTGATCCAGCTCGACTTCGCCGAGTGGGACGAGCGCCGGCCCGCGGCGCAGATCCTGGCCGAGGCGCGCGCGCGCATCGCGCGGATCCCCGGGATCGAGATCCAGACGCGCGAGCAGGAGTCGGGCCCGCCGACGGGCAAGCCCGTGCAGCTCGAGATCACCGGCGGGTCGCTCCGCGTGCTCGAGGCGGTGGCCGACCGGATCGAGGCGGTGATGGAGCGCCTCGGCGGCTATGTCGATGTCGAGGACACGCGCTCGCTGCCGGGCGTCGAGTGGCGGCTGATGGTCGACCGCGAGCGGGCCGCGCGCTACGGCGCCGACGTGGCGCTGCTGGGCCAGGCGGTGAAGATGACGACCGCGGGCCTCACGATCGCGGAGTACCGCCCCGACTACGCCGACGACGAGGTCGAGATCCGCGTGCGCTTTCCCGCGGCCGAGCGGACGCTCGAGCGGCTCGAGCAGCTCCGCGTGCCGACCGAGCTGGGCCTGATCCCGATCTCGAACTTCGTCGAGCTGCAGCCCGCGCCGAAGACCGGCACGATCCAGCGCATCGACGGCAGCCGGGTCATCACGGTCAGCGCCGACGTGGCCGAGGGCCTGCTGCCCGCCGACAAGATCGCCGAACTGCAGGAGGCGCTGGCGACGGTCGAGCTGCCCGACGGCGTCAGCGTCGCCTTCGCCGGCCAGGACGAGGACCAGCGCGAGGCGATGCAGTTCCTGACCGCGGCCTTCGGCGTCGCCCTGTTCCTGATGCTGCTGGTGCTGGTGACCCAGTTCAACTCGATCTACCAGGCGCTCCTGGTGCTGAGCGCCATCGTCTTCTCCACCGCTGGCGTCTTTCTTGGCCTGCTCGTCACCGGGCGGCCGTTCGGCATCGTCATGGGCGGCATCGGCGTCATCGCGCTGTCCGGGATCGTCGTGAACAACAACATCGTGCTGATCGATACCTTCAACGAGCTGCGCCCGCGCGCGGCAAACGCGGTCGAGGCGGCGATGCGGGCGGGCGCGCAGCGCCTGCGCCCGGTGCTGCTGACCACGGTCACGACGGTGCTCGGCCTGCTGCCGATGATGCTGGCGATGAACGTGGACCTGATCGGCCGCGACATCGCCTTCGGGGCGCCTTCGACCCAGTTCTGGACCGACCTGTCGACCGCGATCGGCGGCGGCCTGAGCTTCGCCACCCTGCTGACGCTGGTGCTGACACCCTGCATGCTGGTCCTCGGCGCGCACTATTCGGAGCGGCTGGCATCGCGTCGCCGCGGGCGCGGAGCGCTGGAGCTGACGAGCGACCTTCGCGTGCCGGCGGAGTGAGGATAGCGCCGCTCCTGCCATGCGCCTGACGCGGCAGCGCGCGCCGGAGCGCGCGAGCCGCCCGGGGCCGTGCCGCTCCTGACGAAAACGTTCCCCTCGAACCCGTTGACCCCACGGCGGCTCCGGTCTACTCCGGCTCCGGGCGCGTCCCCGATTAGGACCGGGCGGGGCGGGCTCAGCGATCTCGGTCCTGACGATGGAGCGCGTCGATGACGTTCCCAGAGAAGCCCGGGGCGCGGCCCCGGCAGCCTTCGTTCTCATCCGGACCCTGCCCCAAGCGCCCCGGCTGGTCGGCCGAGGCCGTGGCGGCCCGCGCCTGGCTCGGCCGCTCGCACCGCGCGGCGCGCCCGAAGGCGGCGCTGAAGGAAGCGATCGACCGCACGCACGCGCTGCTCGGCCTGCCTGCGGACTACCGCGTCGGCATCGTCCCGGCCTCCGACACGGGCGCGGTCGAAATGGCGATGTGGTCGATGCTGGGCCCGCGCCCGGTGGACGTGCTGGCCTGGGAAAGTTTCGGAGCGGGCTGGGCGACGGATGCCGCCAGGCAGCTCAAGCTCGAGGACTGCCGCGTGCTCGAGGCCGACTACGGGGCGCTGCCGGATCTCGGCGCGGTCAGGCCCGAGGCGGACGTCGTATTCACCTGGAACGGCACGACGAGCGGCGCGCGGGTCCCGGACGCCGGCTGGATCGCGGCCGACCGGCAGGGGCTCACGATCTGCGACGCGACCTCGGCCGTGTTCGCTCAGGCGATCGACTGGGCGAAGATCGACGTCGCCACCTTTTCCTGGCAGAAGGTGATGGGCGGCGAGGCCGCGCACGGGATGCTGATCCTGTCCCCGCGCGCGGTCGAGCGGCTGGAGAGCTACAATCCGCCGCGCCCGCTGCCGAAGATCTTCCGGATGACCAAGGGCGGCAAGCTGATCGAAGCCGTCTTCGAGGGCGCCACGATCAATACGCCGTCGATGCTGGCCGTCGCCGACTATCTGGACGCGCTCGACTGGGCGGACGCGCTCGGCGGGCTGCCGGCGTTGCAGGCGCGGTCGGACGCCAACTTCGCGGCGCTGCAGGCGTGGGTCGACGCCACGCCCTGGGTCGAGAACCTGGTGGCGGAGCCCGCGCACCGGTCGAACACCTCCGTCTGCCTGGCGATCGCCGATCCCGGCGTTGCGGCGCTCGACGAGGCGGGACAGCGGGCGCTGGTCAAGCGCATGACCGGGCTGCTCGAGGCCGATGGCGCGGCCCTCGACATCGGCGGCTATCGGGACGCCCCCCCGGGCCTCCGCGTCTGGTGCGGCGCCACCGTCGAGACAGACGACATCGACGCACTGACGCCCTGGCTCGACTGGGCCTTCGCCTCGGTCAAGGCCGAGCGCGAAGCGGCCTGAGAGCCGCGCGATAGGCGCCCCCGCCGCCCTCACCCACCCGGAGGGCGGGGGCGCTTTCCGGAAAACCGCGACGTCCGCGCCAATGACGGCAGCGGCGCGCGCGCTCGAGACGAGAGGAATCCGCAGATGCCGAAGGTCCTGATTTCCGACAAGCTTTCCGACCGCGCCGTCGCCATCTTCGGCGAGCGCGGCATCGACGCCGACTTCGAGCCCGATCTCGGAAAGGACCCGGAGGCGCTGAAGCGCCGGATCGGCGACTATGACGGCCTCGCGGTGCGCTCGGCCACCAAGGCGACGGCCGAGATCATTGCCGCCGCCGACCGCCTGCGCGTGATCGGCCGCGCCGGTATCGGGGTCGACAACATCGATCTCGCCGCAGCCTCGGCCCGCGGCATCGTCGTGATGAACACGCCCTTCGGCAACTCGATCACGACCGCCGAGCACGCGATCGCGCTGATGCTGGCACTCGTCCGCCAGATCCCCGAGGCGAGCGCCTCGACCCATGCGGGCCGCTGGGAGAAGTCGCGCTTCATGGGCACCGAGATCACCGGCAAGACGCTTGGCCTCGTCGGCTGCGGCAACATCGGCTCGGTCGTGGCCAGCCGCGCGATCGGGCTGCGCATGAGGGTGATCGCCTACGACCCGTTCCTGGGCCACGAGCGGGCCGAGGCGCTGGGGGTCGAGAAGATCGACGAGCTCGACGACCTGCTCGCGCGCGCCGACATCGTGACGCTGCACCTGCCGAAGACCGACAAGACGGCCAACATCATGTCGGCCGAGCGGATCGCCCGAATGAAGCCCGGCGCCCGGATCATCAACTGCGCCCGCGGCGGGCTGGTCGACGAGGAGGCGGTGGCCGATGCGCTGAAGTCCGGGCACCTCGCCGGCGCCGCCTTCGACGTGTTCGCGAAGGAGCCGGCGACGGAGAACGTGCTGTTCGGCTTGGCCAACGTCGTCTGCACGCCCCATCTCGGCGCCGCGACGAGCGAGGCGCAGGAGAACGTGGCCCTGCAGATCGCCGAGCAGATGGCCGACTACCTGAACCATGGCGCGATCACCAACGGCATCAACGCGCCCTCGATCACGGCCGAGGAGGCGCCGCTGCTGACCCCTTGGATCAAGGTCGGAGAGATCCTCGGCGGCTTCGCAGGCCAGCTCACGCAGGAGCCGATCCGCGAGATCGAGGTCGAGTATGTCGGCCGCGTCGCCGAGCTCAACCTGACGCCGCTGACCGCGGCGCTGACGGCGGCATTGCTGACCCCGCAGCTGGGCAAGGACGCGGTAAACATGGTCTCGGCCCCGGTGATCGCGCGCGAGCGCGGCATCCACATCGCCGAGACGCGCAAGGACGCCCAGGGCGCCTATGGCTCCTATGTCCGGCTGGCAGTCACGACCGAAGCGAAGACGCGCTCGGTCGCCGGCACGGTCTTCTCGGACGGCAAGCCCCGGATCATCCAGATCAAGGGCATCAACATGGAGGCCGAGCCGACGCCCCACATGATCTACACGGTCAACCGCGACGAGCCGGGCTTCATCGGCGCGATCGGCACCAAGGCGGCCGAGCTCGGCGTCAACATCGCGACCTTCAACCTGGGCCGCGCGGCCAAGGGGGGTGAGGCGATGGCGCTGATGGGCGTCGACGATCCCGTCGGCGAGGAGATGCTGTCGGCGATCCGCGCCCTGCCGCTGGTCGAGGAAGCGCGGGCGCTGAGGTTCTGAGAAGGAGCGGACGCGATGACGGATGCGGCAAGGATCGCGCAGCGCGGCCCCTACAAGGTCGAGGCGAAGGCCGGGAAGACCTATTTCTGGTGCGCCTGCGGGCGCTCCGCCCGGCAGCCCTTCTGCGACGCCAGCCACGAGGCGACCGACCTGAAGCCGCTGAAGCACACGGCCGAGAAGGACGGCCCCTTGTTCTTCTGCGGCTGCAAGCAGACGGGCACGCCTCCGCTCTGCGACGGCAGCCACGGCAAGCTCTGAGCAGCCGGGCCTCCGCCCTTTCGCCCGGCCCGCGCCTTCCCTATAAGGGCGCCCGGCCGAGGCGCGGAGCGGGTGCGCAATGACGAACGTGGTGGTCGTAGGCGCTCAGTGGGGCGACGAGGGCAAGGGCAAGATCGTCGACTGGCTGAGCGCCCGCGCCGATGTGGTCGTGCGCTTCCAGGGCGGGCACAATGCCGGCCACACGCTGGTGGTCGACGGCGAGACATACAAGCTGTCGCTGCTTCCCTCGGGCATCGTACGGGAGGGCAAGCTCAGCGTGATCGGCAACGGCGTCGTGCTCGACCCCTGGGCGCTCCTCAGCGAGATCGAGCGGCTGGCGGCGCAGGGGGTGCGGGTCGACCCGAGCCGGCTCGAGATCGCCGAGAACGCGCCGCTGATCCTTTCCGTCCACCGCGAGCTCGACCAGCACCGCGAGGCCGCCGCCGGCGCGGGCCGCATCGGCACCACCGGGCGCGGCATCGGCCCGGCCTACGAGGACAAGGTCGGCCGTCGCGCCGTTCGCGTTGCCGACCTCGGCGACGCGGCGACGCTCGAGACGCGGCTCGACCGGCTGCTCGCGCATCACGAGCCGCTGCGCCGGGGCCTCGGCGTCGAGCCGGTGGACCGGGCGGCGCTGGAGGCCGATCTGATGGAGGTGGCCCCCAGGATCCTGCCCTTCGCGGCGCCGGTCTGGCGGACGCTCGACCGGCATCGGCGGCAGGGAAGCCGGATCCTGTTCGAGGGGGCGCAGGGGGCGCTCCTGGACGTCGACTTCGGCACCTACCCCTTCGTCACATCGTCAAACACGACCTCGGGCATGGCCGCGACCGGCAGCGGGCTCGGGCCGCGGGCGCTTGGCTTCGTGCTCGGCATCGTCAAGGCCTACACGACCCGGGTGGGCGAGGGGCCGTTCCCGACCGAGCTGACGGACGAGGTGGGCCAGGGCCTCGGCGAGCGCGGGCGCGAGTTCGGCACCGTCACCGGCCGCCAACGCCGCTGCGGATGGTTCGACGCGGCGCTCGTGCGCCAGACCTGCCTGACGGGCGGTGTCTCCGGCATCGCGCTCACCAAGCTCGACGTGCTCGACGGGATGGAGGAGCTCCGCATCTGCACCGGTTACCGCCTCGACGGCAGAACGATCGACCACCTGCCGACGGCGGCCGACCGCCAGGCTCGGGTCGAGCCGGTCTACGAGACGCTGGAGGGCTGGTCGCAGTCCACCCGCGGCGCGCGGAGCTGGGCGGACCTGCCGGCCGCGGCGGTCAAGTACGTGCGCCGGGTCGAGGAGTTGATCGACTGCCCGGTCGCGCTGCTCTCGACCAGCCCGGAGCGCGAGGACACGATCCTCGTCACCGACCCGTTCGCCGGATGACCTATCGCCGCCGCAAGCTGCTCGCGCTCCTGGTGCTGGTGCTGGGGCTGCCCGGCTATGTCGCCGTCGCGTGGGTCGTCGTCTCCGCGATCGGCCGCCAGCCGCTCCTCGTCGAGGTCGCGATCTACCTGGTGCTCGGGATCGTCTGGGTGCTGCCGCTCCGCCGCCTGTTCCTCGGTCTCGGGCGGCCCGACCCGGATGCACCGCCGGCCGAGCGGCGGGAGGACGACCGCGGCCCCTGAGGCCCGGCTGTCGCTTCACTCGAGCAGCGCCTCGTAGCGGTCTCGCTCCGCCTCGGCCAGGCGGAAGCGCTGGTCGTCGCCCAGCTTGACCTGGCCGTTCCGCACGAGCCGTCCGAAGCCCTTGACCTTGACCTCCGCGGTTCGCGGGTGATTGCCGGGGAGCGCCTCGAACAGCTCCAGCACCTCGCGCTTGGTGAAGCTGCCGTGGCCCTTGACCACGGTCAGCCAGGCGGCTGCGGCGGTCATGAGCTCCGCCGGTGCCTCGGCTTTTGCCCGCTTCGCCAGCTCCTCCGCCGAGATGTCCTCGTAGCTGCGCGGCGGCGGCAGATCCTCTTCCTCCGGCTCGACCGGCGCGCGCGGGTTGAAGCGATCGAGGCGGCGGAAGGTGCCGGGCGCGATGGGTGCGCCGTCGTCCGTGGTTTCGCCGTCCGGAGCGGCGCCCTGGGCACCGGCGTCGCCTGCGCCTTCCTCCGGCGCATCGTCGTCGAAGAGGTTGATGCCGACGGCCTCCTCCTCGTCGCCCGGAGCGTCCGCCGCTTGCGGCTCCGGGCTGGTGAACGCGGCATCCTCGATCGCCGCCTCCGCTCCTGCGCCCGTCTCCCGCTCCTCCGCATCGGGCTCGCCGAACAGGTTCTCGACCGCGCCGCCGGTGCCGGCGTCAGGATCGGGACCGGCTGCGAAGAGGTTCTCCCCGTCCGGATCCACCGGAGGGGCCGCCGCACTCGTCGACACCGGCTCCTCGTCAGCCCGGGATGCGCCCGGCGACGGCCGATCGTCCTCCGGCACGGCCGGCTCGGGATCGTCGAACAGGTTGGCTGCCGCTCCGGGTCCGGCATCCTCGTCGCCCTCGGCCGCGAACAGATTCGCGGCGCCCGCATCGGCCTCCGCTCCGGAGTCTTCCTGCGACTCCGGCGCCGCCGACCGGTCCGCGGCGCTCGCCGGCTCCGGCTCCACGGGCGCCTCGACCCCCTCCACGGTGTCGGAAGAGGGCTGCGATTCCCGAGACACCGCGCCGGCGGCATCGGCGAC
>DATKCY010000045.1:0-2581 GCA_035512995.1 Thermohalobaculum sp. | reverse complement strand
TGCCAGTAGGTCCGGGCGATCGCGTCGGGGTCCAGCATCGAGTCCGGCCCGTCCGCCGGCTCCTCGCGGCCCGGGTTCCGGATCGCGCCGTCGATCACGAAGTGGCCTACCCTGACCCCCTTCGGGTGCATCTCGCGCGCCATCGACTGCGCGAGGCCGCGGAGCGCGAACTTGCCCATCGCGAACGACGCCGAGCGCGGATAGCCCTTGACCCCGGCCGAGGCGCCGGTCAGCAGCACCGCGCCGTGCCCCGCCGGCTCCATCCGGCGCACCGCCTCGCGCGCCGCGTAGAACGCGCCGAGCGCCGTCACCGCCACCGCGTCGCGCACCTGGCCCGGATCGAGCTCGGCCAGCCGGCCGGTGATCCGCATCGAGGGGTTGTAGACCACGACGTCCGGCGCGCCGTCGGCGTCGAGCGCCGCGAACAGCGCCGCCACCGCGTCCGGATCGGCGGCGTCGCACGCGTGGCGCCCCGCCCCCGTCTCGCCGGCCAGGTCCTCCAGGTCGTCGGTCGTCCGCGCCGCCAGGCTGACCCTCAGCCCCTTCTCCGCGAAGAGCCGCGCGAGCGAGGCGGACAGCCCCCGCCCGGCGCCGATGATCAGGGCGTGGGCATAGCTCGGCGTCATCGCGCGCTCCTCCGCGTCCGCAGGAATCGTGCCGCCAGCATGGCGGCGTCCCGCGCCCCCCGCAATCGCCCCCCGTCCGGCGCAGCCGGACCGGGGCGGCGATCGGGGGCGGGGGCGGGGCCGGGGCGGATCCGGCACGGCGCGCCCGGCCACGGGCGCGGCGGACCGGCCGCAATCGCTGGCCCTCAGCCGCCGGAGATCTCCTCGATGCTCGCCCCGATCAGCGCCAGCTCGGCCTCGCCGGAGAAGCGGTGGCCGGCGCCCTTGACCAGCACGAGCCGCGCGTCCGGACAGTCCATGTGATCGAGCAGGCGCACCCCGACCGCCGGCTCGACGTCGGTGTCCGCGGTGCCGTGCAGCAGCCTGACCGGGAACGGGCAGCCGAGCGGCTGGCGCAGCACCAGGTGGTGGCGCGCCTCCTCGATCATCCGCCGCGTCACGACATAGCCCTCGTCGTCGTGGTCGGACGGGATCCGCACCGCCCCCTCGCGCGTCAGCGCCATCTTCTGCTCGACCGTCATCTCCTCCCAGATGCTGTCCTCCAGGAAGTCGGGCGCCGCCGCGATGCCGACGAGCCCGGCGATCCGCTCCGGCATCCGCCGCGCGAGCAGGAGCGCGATCCAGCCACCCATCGACGAGCCGACCAGGACCTGCGGCCCCTCCGTCCGCTCCGCGACGATCGCGGCCGCGTCGTCCGCCCAGTCGCCGATCGCCCCCTCGACGAACGCGCCCGACGAGGCGCCGTGCCCGCGATAGTCGAAGCGCAGGAACCCCCGCCCCCGCGCCCGCGCCCAGTCCTCGAGCCAGACGGCCTTGGTCCCGGTCATGTCGGAGACGAAGCCGCCCAGGAACAAGACCCCCGGCCTGCCGCTCCCCTCGCCTGCCGGCGCCAGCCTGTGGTATGCGATCCGGCGCTCGGCCGACAGCTCGAGATATTCCGGGGCAGCCATGTCCGATCCCTCCCTGGCCGTGCCGACCGACCCTAGCGCCGCCGGGGGGCGGGGCAAGAGGCCGCTGACGGTGCTGCAGGTCGTGCCGAGCCTCGTCGCCGGCGGGGTCGAGCAGGGCACGATCGAGGTCGCCGCCGCGGTCGTGCAGGCGGGCGGGCGCGCGATCGTCGCCTCGGCCGGCGGCCCGCTCGAGCGCCGGATCAGGGCGGTCGGCGCCGAGCTCGTGCTGATGAACGCCGCCTCGAAGAACCCGCTCGACATCGTGCAGAACGGCTGGGCGCTCGCCCGCCTTATCCGCGACGTCGGCGCCGACGTCGTCCACGCCCGCTCGCGCGCTCCCGCCTGGTCGGCGCTGATGGCGGCGCGGCGCACGGCCACGCCCTTCGTCACCACCTTCCACGGCGCCTACAGCGAGCGGCTGCCGCTCAAGCACTTCTACAACAGCGTCATGGCCCGCGGCCGCCCCGTGATCGCGCCCTCGCGCTTCATCGGCGAGCTGGTGGCCGAGCGCTACGGCACCCCGCCCGACCGGATCGTCGTGATCCCGCGCGGCGCCGACCCGCGCGTCTTCAGCGAGGAGCGGGTCACGGGCCACCGCGCCGTCGACCTCGCCCAGCGCTGGGGCCTGCTCGACGACACCCGCCCGGTGGTGATGCTGCCGGGCCGCCTGTCGCGCTGGAAAGGGGGCGAGAGCGTGGTCGAGGCCGCCGCGATCCTGAGGGAGCTGCGCGGCCCCGACTTCCTCGTCCTCCTCGTCGGCGGCGAGACGCAGGAGGGCTTCGAGGCGACCCTCGCGCGCCGGATCGACGCGCTCGGCGTCGGCGACATCGTCCGCCTCTGCGGCCACTGCTCCGACATGGCGGCGGCGCTCAAGCTCGCCTCCCTCGTCGTCTCCGCCTCGATCGAGCCCGAGGCGTTCGGCCGCGTCGCGGTCGAGGCGCAGGCGATGGGCCGCCCGGTGATCGCGACCGACCACGGCGGCGCGCAGGAGACGGTCGTGCCCGG
>DATKCY010000044.1:0-3706 GCA_035512995.1 Thermohalobaculum sp. | reverse complement strand
GGCCGGATCGCGCGCTTGAGGAGAGATCACATGATCGACAGGACCGAACTTGCGGCGCAGGCCGCCAACCGGATCCTCGTGATCGACGGGGCCATGGGGACGATGATCCAGGCGGAGCGGCCCGACGAGGCCGCCTATCGCGGCGAGCGCTTCGCCGGTCACGGCCCGGACCTCGGCGGCAACAACGAGATCCTGAGCCTGACGCAGCCCGACCTGATCCGCGGCATCCACGCCGGGTTCCTGGAGGCCGGGGCCGACATCGTCTGCACCAACACCTTCTCGGCGAGCCGGATCAGCCAGGCCGACTACGGCACCGAGCACCTGGTGGCCGAACTGAACCAAGTCTCGGCCAGGCTGGCGCGCGAGGCCGCCGAGACCGCCTCGACGCCCGAGCGGCAGCGGCTGGTGGCGGGCGCGATCGGGCCCACCAACCGCACCGCCTCGATCAGCCCCGACGTCGAGGATCCCGGATTCCGCAACGTCACCTTCGACGAGCTCGCCGCCGCCTATGGCGAGGCCGCCCGAGCGCTGATCGCGGGCGGGGTGGACCTGCTGCTGGTCGAGACGATCTTCGACACGCTGAACGCAAAGGCGGCGCTCTTCGCCATCGATAGACTGCGCGACGAGGGGCTGGCGGTGCCGCCGGTGATGATCTCCGGCACCATCACCGACCGCTCCGGGCGGACGCTGACCGGGCAGACGCCGGAGGCGTTCTGGATCTCGGTCAGCCACGCGCGGCCGTTCTCGGTCGGGCTCAACTGCGCGCTCGGCGCGGCCGAGATGCGCGCGCATGTCCGGGCGCTGGCCGAGATCGCCGACACGCTGGTGAGCGCCTACCCGAACGCCGGCCTGCCGAACGAGATGGGCGGCTACGACGAGAGGCCGGAGACCATGGCGCGGCACCTCGGCGAATGGGCCGACGCGGGGCTCGTCAACCTGGTCGGCGGCTGCTGCGGCACGACGCCCGAGCACATCCGGGCGATCGCCGAGGCCGTCGCGGGCAAGCGCTCCCGCCGCGTGCCGGAGAGGCCGGCGCGGCTCCGCCTCTCGGGGCTCGAGATGTTCGAGAAAGCCGCCGGCGACGCCGAGGAAGCAGCATGACCGCCGGCAACTTCATCAATATCGGCGAGCGCACCAACGTCACCGGC
This sequence comes from Thermohalobaculum sp., assembly GCA_035512995.1. Lineage (GTDB taxonomy): Bacteria > Pseudomonadota > Alphaproteobacteria > Rhodobacterales > Rhodobacteraceae > Thermohalobaculum. Next base: position 2,558 of record DATKCY010000044.1, on the reverse strand, counting down.
TCGGCCAGGTTCAAGCGGCTGATCCTGGACGAGGACTACACCGCCGCCGTCGAGGTCGCGCGCGAGCAGGTCGAGAACGGCGCCCAGATCATCGACGTGAACATGGACGAGGGGCTGCTCGATTCCGAGGCCGCGATGGTGCGGTTCCTGAACCTGATCGCCGCCGAGCCCGACATCAGCCGCGTGCCGGTGATGATCGACAGCTCGAAGTTCGAGGTGATCGAGGCCGGCCTGAAATGCGTGCAGGGCAAGCCGGTCGTGAACTCGATCAGCATGAAGGAGGGCGAGGCGGCGTTCCTGGAGCAGGCGCGCATGGTGCGCCGCTACGGCGCCGCGGTCGTCGTCATGGCCTTCGACGAGCAGGGCCAGGCCGAGACCGCCGAGCACAAGTTCGCCATCGCCGAGCGGGCCTATCGGCTGCTGACCGAGCACGCAGGCTTCGACCCCTGGGACATCGTGTTCGACCCCAACATCTTCGCCGTCGCGACCGGGATCGAGGCGCACAACGACTACGCCGTCGCCTTCTTCGAGGCCACCCGGCTGATCAAGCAGCGCCTGCCGCACGCGCTGGTCTCCGGGGGCTTGTCCAACGTCTCGTTCTCGTTCCGCGGCAACAACCCGGTGCGCGAGGCGATGCACTCGGCGTTCCTCTACCACGGCATCCGCGCCGGGCTCGACATGGCAATCCTGAACGCCGGGCAGATCACGGTCTACGACGACATCCCCGGGCCGCTCCGCGAGCGGGTCGAAGACGTGCTGCTGAACCGGCGGAGCGACGCGACCGAGCGGCTGCTCGAGATCGCCGACGACTATCGCGGCTCGGGCGAGGCGCAGCAGAAGTCCGACCCGAAGTGGCGCGAGATGCCGGTCGAGGCGCGGCTCAGCCACGCCCTCGTGCACGGGATCGGCGACCACGTCATCGCCGACACCGAGGAGGCGCGACAAAAGGCCGACCGCCCGCTCGACGTGATCGAGGGGCCGCTGATGGACGGCATGAACATCGTCGGCGACCTGTTCGGCGCCGGCAAGATGTTCCTGCCGCAGGTGGTGAAGTCGGCGCGCGTGATGAAGACCGCCGTCGGCCACCTGATCCCCCACATGGAGGAGGAGAAGGCCCGCCTCGGCGACACCTCGGCCAGGGGCAAGATCCTGATGGCGACGGTGAAGGGCGACGTGCACGACATCGGCAAGAACATCGTCGGCGTCGTGCTGGCCTGCAACAACTACGACGTGGTGGACCTGGGCGTGATGGTCCCGACCGAGGAGATCATCGCCAGGGCGCGCGAGGAGAAGGCCGACATCATAGGGGTCTCCGGCCTGATCACGCCGTCGCTCGACCGCATGGTCGAGGTGGCCTCCGAGATGACCCGCGCCGGGCTCAAGGTGCCGCTCTTGATCGGCGGCGCCACGACCTCGAAGAAGCACACCGCGATCAAGGTCGAGCCCAGCTACGCCCAGGGCGTCGTGCATGTGGACGACGCCTCCAAGGCCGTCGGCGTGGTCTCGCGGCTGCTGTCGAAGGACCGCCGCGCACAGTTCCTGGCCGAGGTGGCCGAGGAATACGGCGCCATCCGCGACGCCGGCCGGCGCACCGGCCCGCGCCCGACCGTGCCGCTGGCCGACGCCCGCGCCAACCGCTTCGACGGCGGCTGGCACACGCACAGCCCCGAGCCGCCGAAGGTGCCCGGCCTGACCGTGCCGGACCGGCTGACGGTCGAGGAGATCGCGCCCTTCATCGACTGGTCGCCGTTCTTCTGGACCTGGGAGATGAAGGGCACCTTCCCCGAGATCCTCGATCACCCGGAGAAGGGCGAGACGGCGCGCGAGCTGTTCGAGGCCGCCCAGGCCATGCTCGCCCGCATCGCGGCCGGGCGCTGGTTCACGCCGCGCGCCGTGGTGGGGCTCTGGCCCGCCAACGCGCGAGGCGACGACATCGTGGTCTGGACCGACGAGGACCGCACGCGCGAGGCGGCGCGGTTCTCTATGCTGCGCCAGCAGGGCAACAAGTCCGGCGACCGCCCGAACTTCTGCCTTTCCGACTTCGTCGCGCCGGAGGGCACGGCGGACTGGATCGGCGGCTTCGCCGTGACCGCCGGGCCGGAGGTCCATCCGATCGCCGAGCGCTTCAAGGCCGAGGGCAACGACTACGACGCCATCCTGGTGCAGTCGCTCGCCGACCGGCTGGCCGAGGCGCTGGCCGAGGCGATGCACGCGCGCGTCCGCCGCGAGCTGTGGGGCTATGCGCCGGACGAGGATCTCGGCAGCGAGGCGCTGGTGGCCGAGCGCTACCGCGGCATCCGGCCGGCGCCCGGCTACCCGGCCTGCCCCGCCCACACCGAGAAGCGGACCCTGTTCCGGATGCTGGACGCCGGGCGGACGACCGGGCTGAAGCTGACCGAGAGCTGCGCCATGTGGCCGGCCGCGGCGGTGTCGGGCCTCTATTTCGCGCATCCCGACTCGGCCTATTTCGGCGTCGGGCGGATCGGCCGCGACCAGGTCGAGGACTACGCCGCGCGCAAGGGCATGACGGTCGCCGAGGCGGAGACGTGGCTCTCGCC
>DATKCY010000043.1:0-4635 GCA_035512995.1 Thermohalobaculum sp. | reverse complement strand
CCCGGCGTGGTCGCGCCGATGAAGTGCAGGCCGTAGGGCTCGACCAGCTCGTTCATCAGCTCCCGGCCGCCGCCTTCCTCCATGAACCTGAACATCTCCTCGGGGTCCGACCACGCGCCGACCGGGTTCGCGATCAGGCCGAAGGCGGGGTCCTTGCCGGCGAAGTACGAGGTGTCGGTGATATGGCCGTCCAGGATGCCGGCGGCGATCGCGTCCTGCGTCTCGTTGTGCGCGACGATCGACTCGACGGGCAGCAGCTCGATCTGGATCTGGCCGTCCGACTGCTCCTCGACCGCCGTGGCCCACTCCTGCTGCAGAACGAAGTTCGGGTTGCCGGCGGGGTCGGAGGACTGGAACTTGAAGGTATGCTCCTGCGCCGACGCGGCGGTCGCGAGGCCGAGCGTGGCCGCGAAGGCCAGCGCGGAGGTCACTGCGGTCTTCATCAGGGGGTCTCCTCTGTCAGGACGGCTCGGATGGCTGCGGCCGGGGCGCGCGTGGCGCGGGCCGCGAGGTCGGTCGGCGGGGAGGATGGGTGCGGGCCCGACGGGCCGCCGACACTCCGGCAACCCTGCCGGCGGGGCTGGCGGCGTCGATGCGCGGGCTTGGGCCACGGCTTCTCCCTTTCCGGCCCGCTCTGGCGGCAGGCTCGTCCGCTCAATGATGACGCGTGCGCCGATGCAATCAAGACGCCGCGTCAGGCGGTCCGGGGGCGGCCCGGTCCGCGACCCCGGCGAGCAGCGCCTCGACCCGCTCGGCCGTCGGGATCGGGTCGACCGCGCCGTACCCCTGGACCGACAGCGCCGCGGCCGCGACCGCGTATCGGCCGGCCTCGAACGGGTCGCCGGTCGCCGCGAGGCGGGCGAGGAAGGCGCCGTCGAAGCAGTCGCCCGCGCCCGTTGCGTCGACCGCGCGGACCGGCGGGGCCGGCAGCCGGACGCACCGCTCGCCGGCCGCGACGAGGGCGCCATCCGAGCCGAGCGTGAGCGCCACGATCGTCGGCCCGAGCTCGCGGTAGAAGGCGACGATCCGCTCGGGGTCGGTCAGGCCCGTCAGCGTGCGCGCGTCCTCGAGGCCGGGAAGCGCGATGTCGGCCTCCGCCATCGCCCCGTGGATCACCGCGCGCGCCCGCTCGAGCGGCCAGAGGCGGAGGCGCAGGTTCGGGTCGTAGGAGACGCGGCGGCCCGCTGCCTTCGCGATCCGGATCGCGGCCGTGCCCGCGGCCTCGGCGCTGCCGCTGATCGCCTGCGTGATGCCGGAGAGGTGGAGGATGCCGGCCTCGCGGATCGCCTGCTCGGGAAGCGTGTCGGGCGCCATCCGGCTGGCGGCGGAGCCTGCCCGGCGGTACTCGAAATGGTGTCCGTCCTCGTCGTGGCGCACGAAGTAGAGGCCGGTCGGCGCGTCGGCGTCGCGCGCGACGGCGGAGGTGTCGAGGCCCTCCCGCGTCCAGGCCGCGACGAAGGCGTCGCCGAAGGCGTCGGCGCCGAGGCGGGTGGCGATGCCGCTCCGCGCGCCCTGCCGCGCCGCCGCGATCGCGACGTTCGAGACGTCGCCGCCGAGCCCCTCGCGCCATAGGCCGCCGCCCCGGTCGTTGAACTCGACCAGCGGCTCGCCGAGGCAGAGGATGTCGAGCCCCGCCATCAGCCGCCCCCGCGGGCGGCGCGGCAGGCGGCGGCGAGCACGGAAGCCGCCTCGGCGACCTCGGCGGCGCTCCGCCCCGGGGCGTAGAGTGCCGAGCCGACGCCGGCGCCGTCAGCCCCCGCGGCGAGGAAATCGGCGAGGTTCTCCGCCCCGACGCCGCCGGTCACGAGGAGCTTCGCCTCCCGCGGCAGCACCGCCCTCAGCGCGCCCACGACCCGCGGCGTCACCGCCTCGCCCGGGAACAGCTTCAGGGCGGATGCGCCGGCGTCGAGCGCCGCGAACGCCTCGGTCGGCGTGAAGATCCCCGGCACCGAGGTGAGCCCGGCCACGCGCGTCGCCTCGACGACCGCGGGCGAGAAGTTGGGCGAGACGACGATCCGCCCGCCGACCTCCGCGACCGCGCGCACCTGCTCGGCCGTCAGCACGGTGCCGGCGCCGACGAGCGCGCGCTCGCCGAAGCGTTCGGCCAGGCGCGCGATGCTGGTCAGCGGCCCGGGCGAGTTGAGCGGCACCTCGAGGATCGTGATGCCGGCGGCGACCAGCGCCTCGCCGACCGCCGGCGCCTCGTCAGGCCGGATGCCGCGGAGGATCGCGATCAGCGGCAGGGCGGCCAGCGCGTCGTCCAGGGTCATGCGTCGAGACCTCCCTCCAACAGCCGGGCTATCGCGTGGAGGCCCGTGGCCGCGGCGTCCGGCGGCCCGATCACCGGGGCGGCGCCGAAGGCCTCCAGGGCCATAGCATAGCGCTCGGCGAGCGCCGCGCCGCCGATCACGTGGACGCGCTCGCCCGCGGGCAGCCGGGCGGCGGCGACCTCCGCCCCGATCAGGAGGCCTGACAGGAAGTCACAGGCCTGCCCGCCGGGCATCCGGCCGATCAGCACGCTCGCGCGGATCGAGAACAGGCGCTGGAGCAGGTCCCCCGGCGCCTCGAGCGCCCGCGCCGCTTCGAGCCCGGCGGCGAAGCCCAGCCGCGCCTCGGCCGCATCCGCGGGCGCGCCGCCGGTGTCGGCCAGGATGGTGTGGTGGGCGAGCGCCGAGAAAACCTCGCCCGTCATCGCGGTGCGAAAGCCGGTGATCCGGCCCCCGGCGACCCGCACCAGCTTGGAATGCGTGCCGGGCAGCACCGCGACCCCGTCGGTCAGCACGCCCAGCACCTGCGTCTCCTCGCCCCGCATCACGTCGGGCGCCGCCGCGTCGCCGGTGCGGACCCCCGGCACGATCCGCATGATCCGCCCGCGCGGAGCCTCGGGCCCGACGGCGACGACGCCGCGGGCGAGATCGGCGAGCGCGACCCCCGCCGAGACGTCCAGATACGGCGCCTCGCGCCAGCCCGAGCGGCTGCCGACCATGCCGCACATCAGAATCGGCAGGTCTTCCGGCCAGCCGCGAACGGCCTGGCCGAGCGCCTCGGGAAATCCGCCGGAGGGCAGGGCGCGGAGGCCGTGGCCGCTGTCGCGCCGCTCGGCGATCCGCCCGTCCGCCTCGATCAGATAGGCGCGGAGCGCGGTCGTCCCCCAGTCGATGCCGATCAGGGAGGCCCCGCCGGGGCTGTCGTGACCCCGGGGCCTCACCCGCCGTCGGCGGTGAAGCCGGCGGCCTCGATCCCGGCGGTGCCGGCGGTCTCGTCGTCGTCCGAGGTGTCGCCGGTCACGCCGACGGCGCCGATCACCGCGCCCTTCCGGTCGCGGACCAGCATGCCGCCCGGCACCGGCACGATCTTGCCCTCGAAGGCCGCCGACAGGGCGTCGACGAAATAGGCTTGGGATTCGGCGCGCGCGTTGATCGCCCGGCTGCCGATGCCGAGCGCGAGCGCGCCGTAGGCCTTGCCGCGCGCGATCTCGAAACGGCCGATCGAGGCGCCGTCCTGGCGCTCGAACGCCTTCAGGTGCCCGCCGGCGTCGAGCACGACGACGGAGAGGGGCTTCAGCTCCATCTCGCCGCCCTTCGCGAGGGTCTTCGCGATGATCGTCTTCGCCTTCCTGAGCGTGATCTCGGCCATGGTCTAGCTCGCCTTCTTCTTCGCGCGCATCTCGTGCAGGATCGGCTCGGTGTAGCCCGAGGGCTGCGCCGCGCCCTCGAGCACCAGCCGCGTCGCGCCCTCGAAGGCCGGGCCGTCGAAGCCGGGCGCCATCCGCTCGTAGTCCGGATCGTCCGCGTTCTGCCGGTCCACGACCTCGGCCATGCGCTTCATCGTCGCCATGACCTGGTCGCGGTCGACGATCCCGTGCTCGAGCCAGTTCGCCATGTGCTGCGACGAGATCCGGCAGGTCGCCCGGTCCTCCATCAGCGCGACGTCGCTGATGTCGGGCACCTTCGAGCAGCCGATGCCGGCGTTCACCCAGCGCACGACATAGCCGAGGATGCCCTGCGCGTTGTTGTCGATCTCGGCCTGCACCTCGTCCGGGCTCCAGTTCGTGTCGCGCGCGAGCGGGACCGTCAGGATGTCGTCGAGCGAGGCGCGCTCGCGGCCCTTCAGCTCCTCCTGCCGCGCCGCCACGTCGACCTGGTGGTAGTGCGTGGCGTGCAGCGTCGCCGCGGTGGGCGAGGGCACCCACGCGGTGTTGGCGCCCGCCTTAGGGTGGCCGATCTTCTGCTCCAGCATGTCGGCCATCAGGTCGGGCATCGCCCACATGCCCTTGCCGATCTGGGCGACCCCCTTGAGCCCGCATTCGAGCCCGATGTCGACGTTCCAGTCCTCGTAGGCCTTGATCCAGGTCTGCGCCTTCATCTCGGTCTTGCGCACAATCGGGCCGGCGTGCATCGCCGTGTGGATCTCGTCGCCGGTGCGGTCCAGGAACCCCGTGTTGATGAAGCAGATCCGGGACTTCGCGGCGCGGATGCACTCCTTGAGGTTGACGGTCGTGCGCCGCTCCTCGTCCATGATGCCGAGCTTGATGGTGTTGCCGGACAGCCCCAGCAGCTCCTCGACCCGGGCCATGAGCTCGTTCGTGTAGGCGACCTCCTCGGGCCCGTGCATCTTCGGCTTCACGATGTAGAC
>DATKCY010000042.1:0-2327 GCA_035512995.1 Thermohalobaculum sp. | reverse complement strand
AGCGCCCCCGTCGAGGCGCTGGCCTTCGTCGAGCGGGTCGCCGCCGGCTGCCTGCTCGACGGCGTCGTCGGCGGCGCCGCGATGATCGTCGACCGCCCCGGCAGCCGCGTCCTGATCGTGGGCGAGGACGAGGAGCTGCTGGCGCTCGCGGTCCGCCCCGGCAGCCGCGGCTCGCAGGTCGAGCTCTCGGGCCCCGCCGCCGACGACCGCGCGATGCGCCGCCGCGTCCAGGCCGCCCTCGACCGCGCCGCGCGGACCGGCGACCCGACCTGCCCGCCCCGGCCGGCCGGAGAAGGGCCGGACTGCCCGCCGGGCGAGGTCGGGACCAGCAGGCGAGGTTCGGCCGCAACGCCCGGCGCCGGGATCGCGATGTTCCCTCGCGAACCCGCGCCCTGGATCTGGAGCCGCCCGCTTTTCAGGCGGCCGCGCGACCGTTCCCGATCACTTCTGCGAACTGCTCGTCGACAAGAACCGGCGCAACATCGAACGTGACGAGATCCGACCACTCCTGCAGCCATCCTGCGAGGGCTTGCGGATCATCTGTCTCGGCGACGAGGTACCCGCCGTTTCCTGCAACGCTGTGCCAGCGCCCCAGCATAGCCACTCCCTCGGGAGGCGGGGCGCCGCTTTCGAGGAAACGGGCATGCGTTGCGTCCCTGTTTCCCTCGGCATAGTCGTAGCAGACGTGGAAAAGCATCTCGGACCTCCTCGGTTGAGACCGGTTCTCCAACGGCCTCAGCGTACGCAATGCGGCCCCGACTTCAAACGACTCCGACAGTTCCGCTGAGGCCATCGCAGCCTGCGACGTCGGAAAGGGCGCCGGTCTGGACCCGGGCGCTCGGGCTGCCGCCCCGCTCACCCCCCGCTCCCGCCTTTGCGCCGCCCCGGCAATCGGCTAGAACGCGCCCCGCCAGCCGCGAGCGAGAGCGCCCCATGCCCGATACTCCGCCGTCCGAACCGCAGGTCACCCAGGCCCTCGCCGCCGAGCACGGGCTGAAAGCGGACGAGTACCGGCGCATCCTCGACCTGCTCGGCAGGCCGCCGAGCTTCACCGAGCTCGGCATCTTCTCGGCCATGTGGAACGAGCACTGCTCGTACAAGTCCTCGAAGAAGTGGCTCCGCACCCTGCCGACGAGCGGCCCGCGCGTCATCTGCGGCCCGGGCGAGAACGCGGGCGTCGTCGACATCGGCGACGGCCAGGCGGTCGTCTTCAAGATGGAGAGCCACAACCACCCCTCCTACATCGAGCCAACCCAAGGCGCCGCGACCGGGGTCGGCGGCATCCTGCGCGACGTCTTCACCATGGGCGCCCGCCCGATCGCCGCGATGAACGCGCTCTCGTTCGGCGCCCCGGATCACCCGCGCACGCGCCGCCTGGTCGCCGGCGTCGTCGCCGGCATCGGCGGCTACGGCAACGCCTTCGGGGTGCCGACCGTCGGCGGCGAGGTCCGCTTCCACCCCGCCTACAACGGAAACTGCCTCGTCAACGCCTTCGCGGCCGGGATCGCGGAGGCCGACCGCATCTTCTACTCGGCCGCCTCCGGCACCGGCCGCCCGGTCGTCTATCTCGGCGCCAAGACCGGCCGCGACGGCGTCGGCGGCGCCACCATGGCCTCCGCCGAGTTCGGCGAGACCGTGCACGAAAAGCGCCCGACCGTGCAGGTCGGCGACCCCTTCACCGAGAAGTGCCTGCTCGAGGCCTGCCTCGAGCTCATGGCCTCCGGCGCCGTCGTCTCGATCCAGGACATGGGCGCCGCCGGCCTCACCTGCTCGGCCGTCGAGATGGGCGACAAGGGGAGCCTGGGCGTCCGCCTCGACCTCGACGCCGTCCCCTGCCGCGAGCAAGGCATGACCGCCTACGAGATGATGCTCTCCGAGAGCCAGGAGCGCATGCTGATGGTGCTCCGCCCGGAGATGGAGGAGACCGCGCGCGCCATCTTCGACAAGTGGGACCTCGACTTCGCCGTGGTCGGCGAGACGATCGCGGAGGACCGCTTCGTCGTCCGCCACCTCGGAGAGATCCGGGCCGACCTGCCGCTCAAGGCGCTCTCCGGAACCGCCCCCGAATACGACCGCCCCTGGAGCGAGACGCCGCCGCCGCCGCCCCTGCCCGAGCTGCCCGCGACCGACCCGGCCGAGGCGCTGCTCCGCCTCATGGGCTCGCCCAACCTCTGCTCGCGCGCCTGGGTCTGGCGGCAATACGACCACACGGTCATGGCCGACACGGTCGTGCGCCCAGGCTCCGACGCCGCGGTCGTGCGCGTCCACGGCACGGGCAAGGCGCTCGCCTTCACGGCCGACGTGACGCCCCGCTACTGCCGCGCCGA
>DATKCY010000041.1:0-5209 GCA_035512995.1 Thermohalobaculum sp. | reverse complement strand
GCCTCCTTCTTCAGGCGCTCGAGCTCGTCGCGGAGCTGGTCCGGCGTCTTGTCGCGCAGCTCGGCAGCGTTCATCGCGCGTTCCTTCTCTGACAGATATGCGCGAGGGACCCGCCCCCGGCATCATGCATCAAAAACCGATCCGGCCCGGGCACCCCTCGTCGGAGCGCGCGGGCCGTGTTCGTCACCAGTCTTCCCGGGCGACAACTCGCGTCTTCACGGGCAGCTTCATGGCCCCGAGACGGAGCGCCTCCCTTGCCACAGGCTCGGTGACGCCGTCAAGCTCGAACATGACCCGGCCGGGCTTGACCTTGGCGGCCCAGTACTCGACCGAGCCCTTGCCCTTGCCCATGCGGACCTCGGTCGGCTTCTGCGTAACCGGCACGTCCGGGAAGATCCGGATCCAGACGCGGCCCTGGCGCTTCATGTGGCGCGTCATCGCGCGCCGCGCCGCCTCGATCTGGCGGGCGGTGATGCGCTCGGGCTCGATCGCCTTCAGGCCGAAGGAGCCGAAGTTGAGCTCGGTGCCGCCCGAGGCCTCGCCGTGGATCCGACCCTTGTGCTGCTTGCGGAACTTGGTGCGCTTTGGCTGAAGCATCTCGTCAACTCCTCAGGGCTTCCGCGGCGGGCGCTGCGGAGCGCCTTCCTGCAACTGCTGCTGGCGCGCGTCGCGCGCCTGCGGGTCGTGCTCCATGATCTCGCCCTTGAAGATCCAGACCTTGACGCCGATGACGCCGTAGGCGGTCTTCGCCACCGCGAGCGCATAGTCGATGTCGGCGCGGAGCGTGTGCAGCGGCACCCGGCCCTCGCGGTACCACTCGACGCGCGCGATCTCGTGCCCGCCAAGGCGGCCGCCGCAGTTGATGCGGACGCCCTGGGCGCCCATGCGCATCGTGTTCTGGACGGCCCGCTTCATCGCCCGGCGGAAGCCGACGCGGCGCTCGAGCTGCTGGGCGATGTTCTCGGCCACCAGCTGGGCGTCGAGCTCGGGGCGCCGGATCTCGACGATATTGAGGTGCAGCTCCGAGCCGGTGATCTTGCCGAGCTTCTGGCGCAGCTTCTCGATGTCGGCGCCCTTCTTGCCGATGATCACGCCCGGGCGGGCGGCGTGGATCGTCACCCGGCACTTGCGGTGCGGACGCTCGATCACGACGCGGCTGATGCCGGCCTGGCCGACCTCCTTCCTGATGAACTCGCGGATCTTCAGATCCTCGTGCAGGAGGTCGCCGTACTCCTTGGTGTCCGCGTACCAGCGGCTGTCCCAGGTGCGGTTGATGCCGAGCCTGAGCCCGATCGGATTGACCTTGTGTCCCATCAGGCCTGCTCCTCTACCTGCCGGACCTTGATGGTCAGCTGGCTGAACGGTTTCAGGATCCGGCCGAACCGGCCGCGGGCGCGGGGGCGGCCGCGCTTCAGCACCAGGTTCTTGCCGACATAGGCCTCGGCGACGACCAGCTCGTCGATGTCGAGGCCGTGGTTGTTCTCCGCGTTCGCGATCGCCGACTGCAGCGTCTTCTTCACGTCGCCGGCGACGCGGCGCTTCGAGAAGGTGAGCTCGCGCAACGCGCGGTCGACCGGCTTGCCGCGGATCAGCTGGGCCACGAGGTCCAGCTTCTGCGGGCTCGTGTGCAGCATCCGGGCGACGGCCATCGCCTCGTTCTCGGCGACGCGGCGGGGGTTCTTGGGCTTGCCCATCGGTCTTACCTCCGCCTCGCTTTCTTGTCGGCCATGTGGCCGTAGTAGGTGCGCGTCGGCGCGAACTCGCCGAACTTCATCCCGATCATGTCCTCGCTGACGCTGACGGGGATGTGCTTGCGGCCGTTGTAGACGCCGAAGGTCAGGCCCACGAACTGGGGCAGGATCGTCGAGCGGCGCGACCAGATCCTGATGACCTCGTTGCGGCCGGACTCGCGCGACTTCGACGCTTTCTTCAAGAGGTACGGGTCGACGAAGGGACCCTTCCAGACGGATCGTGACATGGGTCTCTCCTTACCTCGACTTCTTGCGCGCGTGGCGCGAGCGGAGGATGTACTTGCCCGACGGCTTGTCCTTGCGCGTGCGGTGGCCCTTGGTCGGCTTGCCCCAGGGCGTGACCGGATGGCGGCCGCCGCTGGTGCGGCCCTCGCCGCCGCCGTGCGGGTGGTCGATCGGGTTCATGACGACGCCGCGGACGGCGGGGCGCTTGCCCTGGTGGCGCGTCCGGCCGGCCTTGCCGAAGTTCTGGTTGGCGTTGTCGGGGTTCGAGACGGCGCCGACGGTCGCCATGCATTCCTGCCGGACCATGCGGAGCTCGCCCGATGACAGCCGGAGCTGGGCATAGCCGCCGTCACGGCCGACGAACTGCGCATAGGTGCCGGCCGAGCGCGCGATCTGGCCGCCGCGGCCCGGCTTCATCTCGACATTGTGCACGATCGTGCCGATCGGCATGCCCGCGAACGGCATCGCGTTGCCGGGCTTGATGTCGACCTTCAGCCCGCTCACGACCTTGTCGCCGACGCCGAGGCGCTGCGGCGCCAGGATATAGGCCTTCTCGCCGTCGTCGTAGCGGATCAGCGCGATGAAGGCGGTGCGGTTCGGATCGTACTCGATCCGCTCGACCGTCGCCTCGACGTCGTGCTTGGTCCGCCGGAAGTCGACGATGCGGTAGAGCCGCTTCGCCCCGCCGCCGATCCGTCGGGCCGTGATCCGTCCGGCGTTGTTCCGCCCGCCCTTGCGCGAGAGCCCGTGCGTCAGGCTCTTCTCGGGGCGGCCTTTCCAAAGCTCGGAACGGTTGATCAGCACCAGCCCGCGCTGGCCCGGCGTCACCGGATTGTATGTCTTCAACGCCATGCTTCTGTCATCCGTCTCGCTGTTGGCATCCCGCGGCGGCCGGGGCTCAGAGCCCCGTCGTCACGTCGATCGCGTGCCCCTCCTCGAGGGTCACATAGGCCTTCTTCACGTCGGAGCGGCGGCCGGGACGGCCGCGGAACTTCTTGGTCTTGCCCTTGACGTTCAGCGTGTTGACCGCCTTGACCTTGACCTGGAACAGGGTCTCGACCGCCTCCTTGATCAGCGGCTTGGTCGCGTCGCCGCGCACCTCGAAGACGGTCGCGTTCTGCTCGGACGCGAGCGTCGTCTTCTCGGTGACGATCGGGCGGCGGATCACCTCGTAGAGCGCTGCCTTGTCGGTCATTTCAGTCGAGCCTCCAGCGCCTCGACCCCGGCCCGCGTCAGGACCAGCGTGTCGCGCTTCAGGATGTCGTAGACGTTCGCGCCCTGCCCCGGCATCACCTGGATGCCGGAGATGTTGCGCGCGGCGCGGGCGAAGTTCTCGTTGACCTCCGCGCCGTCGATGACGAGCGTCCTGGTCCAGCCGAGCTTGCCGAGCTTCGCGACGAGAGCCTTGGTCCTGCCCTCGTCGAGTTCGGCCTTGTCGACGACGATCAGGCCGCCGTCGCGCTGCTTGGCGCTCAGCGCGTGCTTGAGGCCGAGCCGGCGCACCGCCTTCGGCAGGTCGTGCGCGTGGGAGCGGGGCTGCGGGCCCTTGGTGACGCCGCCCTTGCGGAAGATGTTGGCGCCGCGGCCGCCGTGCCGCGCCCGGCCCGTGCCCTTCTGGCGGTAGATCTTCTTGCTGGTGTAGTGCACCTCGCCCCGGGTCTTGGCCGAATGCGTGCCGGCCTGGCGCTTGGCGAGCTGCCAGCGCACGACGCGGTGCAGGATGTCGGCGCGCGGCTCGAGCCCGAAGATCGCCTCGTCGAGGTCGATCTCGCCGGCCTTCTCCGCATCCAGCGTGATGACGTCGGTCTTCATTTCTCCTCGCCCTCCCCGGGTGCCTCGGGAGCCCCGCCGGACTGGCCGCTCTCGTCGGACTTCTCCGCCTCGATGTCCGCCTGGGCCTCCTTGAGCGCCGCCGCCTGCTCGGCCGCGGCCTGCTCGGCGGCTGCCTTCTCGGCGGCCTCGGCTTCGGCGGCCGCCTGGGCCGCGGCCTCGTCGGCCGCGCGGCGGGCCTCCTCGGCCGCGGAGCGGAGCGCCGCGGGCAGGATCGCGTTCTCGGGCAGCGGCTTCTTGACCGCGTCCTTGATCGTGACCCAGCCGCCCCTGGCGCCCGGGACCGCGCCCTTGACCATGATGAGCCCGCGGTCGGCGTCGGTGCGCACGACCTCGAGGTTCTGCTCGGTCACGCGCGCGGAGCCCATGTGCCCGGCCATCTTCTTGCCCTTGAACACCTTGCCGGGGTCCTGGCACTGGCCGGTCGAGCCGAGGCTGCGGTGCGAGGCCGAGACGCCGTGGCTGGCGCGGAGCCCGCTGAAGTTGTGGCGCTTCATCGCGCCCGCGAAGCCCTTGCCGATCGAGGTGCCGGCGACATCAACATACTGCCCGGCGAAGTAGTGGTCGGCGGTGATCTCCTCGCCGACCCCGATCAGGTTCTCGGGGCTCACGCGGAACTCCGCCAGCCGCCGCTTCGGCGCCACGTTGGCGCGCGCGAAGTGGCCGCGCATCGGCTTCGTCACGTTCTTCGGCTTCGCCTCGCCCGCGCCGAGCTGGACGGCGGTATAGCCGTCGCGCTCGGCCGTGCGCTGGGCGACGACCTGCAGGTTCTCCATCTGGAGGACGGTAACCGGCACCTGCCGTCCGTTCTCCATGAACAGCCGGGTCATCCCCAGCTTTTTCGCAATGACTCCAGAGCGCATGCTCCCAGCCCCCTCAGAGCTTGATCTCGACGTCGACGCCGGCGGCCAGGTCGAGCTTCATCAGCGCGTCGACCGTCTGCGGCGTCGGGTCCACGATGTCGAGCAGCCGCTTGTGCGTGCGGATCTCGAACTGCTCGCGGCTCTTCTTGTCGACGTGCGGCCCGCGCAGCACCGTGAACTTCTCGATCTTGTTCGGCAGCGGGATCGGCCCGCGCACCTCGGCGCCGGTCCGCTTGGCGGTGTTCACGATCTCCTGGGTGCTCGAATCGAGCACGCGGTGATCGAAGGCCTTGAGCCGGATCCGGATGTTCTGACCTTGCATGTGTCTCTCGCCTCTCAGGCCTCGTGATGGACTGGCGGAGCCGGACCGATCCGGCCCCGCCGATGCCCCTTGAGCGTTACTCGATGATCTTCGACACGACGCCTGCGCCGACGGTGCGGCCGCCCTCGCGGATGGCGAAGCGGAGCTTCTCCTCCATCGCGATCGGGGCGATCAGGGTCACCTCGAACTTCAGGTTGTCGCCCGGCATCACCATCTCG
>DATKCY010000040.1:0-37195 GCA_035512995.1 Thermohalobaculum sp. | reverse complement strand
CGTGGCGGCGGCGTGAGCGGCGCCGGCCCCCCCGCGCCGCGTCCGGCGCGGGAGGCGGACGCGGCGGCCATGGCGCGGATCGCGCGCGCGGCCTACGCGCCCTACGTCACCGAGATCGGATTCGAGCCGCCGCCGATGGTGCAGGATTTTCCCGCGGCCATCGCCGCCGGCCGCTCCTGGGTGATCGGCGAGCCGCTACTCGGCTTCGTCGTCGCCTATTCGATCGGGGCCGACTGGCATATCGAGAACGTCGCGGTCGACCGGCACGCGCAGGGCCGCGGGATCGGCCGGGCGCTGATCGCCGCGGCGGAGGCCGAGGGGCGGGCGCGCGGGCACGCCCGCGTCGTGCTCTACACCAATGCCGCGATGCGGCCGAACCTTACGCTCTATCCACGGCTCGGCTATGCTCGGACGGCGCGGCGGGTCGAGCACGGGCTCGATCGCGTCTACTTCGAGAAGCGGCTGGAGCCGGAGCCATGAGCGGCATCGTCAACCTGCGCCGGGAACGGAAGCGCCGCCAGCGGCAGGAGGCGCGCGAGACGGCCGACGCCAACGCCGCGCGCCACGGCCGGCCCGGCCACGAGACCCGGGTCGAGAGGGCGGAGCGGGCGCGCGAGCACCGGGCGCACGAAGCCCACCGCCTCGACGATGGCGAGGAATGATCCCGCGCGTCCGGCGAAGCGGTCGCTGACGCTCCGCGGCCACCGCACCTCGGTGAGCCTGGAGGAGCCGTTCTGGCGGGAGTTCCGCCGCCTGGCGCTTGCCCGCGGCCAGTCGGTCAACGGACTGGCCGCCGAGCTCGACGCCGGCCGCACTCCGCCGGCCTCGCTCGCCTCCGCCATCCGCGTCTTCGTGCTCGAGGCCGCCCTCCGCGGCGAGTAGCGGGGCGGCATCGGGTTCTCTGAGCTCGAAGATTCTCAGGACGCTGAGGCCGGCTGCCGCAGAGGTGGGCGTGCTGGCTGATCGTGACGCGCTCGCCGATGCGGATCGGGCCGAGGCCATAGAGGATGGCCCGGTCGCCGACGGCGGAGTCCTCGCCTTGTGCTCGACTGCCTGCTCGAGGCGGCCGGGCGCGGGACGGTCGAGATCGTGCAGATCCGCTATGAGCTTCTCCGCGTCGACGAGGTCTGCACCGACGACAGCCGCCAGGTCACGAACCGCTACTGGGTGGAGGACGAAACCGGGCTTCGTCTGGAAGTCCGAGCAGTGGCTGGGCCCGGTGCTCGGCCGCTACACGATCGAGATCCTGCGGCCCTACGACGGCTGAGCGCCCCTCACGCCTCGGCCGGTCCCGGGAACGGCCCGATGAAGCTTTTGCGGTGCTCGGACTGGAAGATGTTGTTGTAGAGGTGGGCGACCCACTGCTTGCCCTCGATGGTGAGCTCGAGGTAGCGGAGCGCGTCGGGGATCAGCGGCTCGACGTTCTTCCAGAAGAACTCG
Organism: Thermohalobaculum sp.; assembly: GCA_035512995.1. Lineage (GTDB taxonomy): Bacteria > Pseudomonadota > Alphaproteobacteria > Rhodobacterales > Rhodobacteraceae > Thermohalobaculum. The sequence continues at coordinate 35,755 of DATKCY010000040.1, read as the reverse complement.
GGGTAGTGGTCGACGAGGTCGAACGGGGAGGTGTAGCCGAGCTCCTCGGCGATGCCGATCTCGGCGAACTCGTGGTAGAGCGCCGCGATCTTGCGGTGGTAGTAGGGGTCGGCCATCTGCCCGATCAGGTCGGCCGCGCGCACCAGCGCCGGCTCGGTGTCGGTGGCCGCGTAGCTCGGCTCGCGCGGCACCGGGAAGCGGGTGCAGGCGATCGCCTCGGCGATGCGCTCCTCGTCGATATAGGAGGACTTGGCGAAGCGGTGGCGGGCGTAGATCATGCCGCGCTCGATGTGCCAGGGGCTCAGCCAGGCGTCCGACGCGCCCTTCGGCGGGGTCACGCGGTTGCCCTCGGCGTCGATCACGACCGAGCGCGCGTCGTCGCCCGGGCAGGCGCCGCGGACATAGCCGACGTCGTGACAGAGCAGCGCCACCGTGTAGTGGATCCAGTCCTCGGGGCGGAGCGCATCGCAGAGCAGCCGGCCGCGGATGATCTGCTGGCCGACAAGGGTGACCATCATCGTGTGCTCGGCGTTGTGGTAGAGCGCGTCCGAGTTGCCGATGCGCTCGAGCACGAGCCGCGCGGCGCCGTTGATGAACGCCGCGTACTCGGCGTTCCGGCCGCCGAAGTGGTCGAGATAGAGCTCGGAGAGATAGGCGCCGAACTCACCTGCGATGATCGAGGTCGGGTTGAAGATCGCCTGTGCCCTCCGCAGTCCCCGGATCGGGACTCTGGGCGGCATTCGCGCGCATGTCCAGCGGCCCGGCCGACCCGGCCGCGAATTGCCCCGGCGCCGCCTCAGTCCCGCCACGATCAGGGGCATCCATGGGCCGGGGTGGAGACGACCGGGGGGCCGTGCGGGGAGCGATGGCCGCGCTCGACAAGTACCGGCTGGCGGACGAGGACGGACCGGAGCGCCGGCACCCGGACCTCGCGCCCCCCGCCCCCGCGCCGGCACCCGCGCCGCCGCAGGGCTCCTCAGTCTCAAGGACTAGCGCGCAATGCCCCGCACCCGAGATGGCAACGGAGCGCCTTCGCAGTGCCGAGCCGGCGATGCCCGGAAGCAGGTCGCGCTACAGCCGCTGGTGGCGGGCGCGGGCGCCGCGCTCGATCGCGGCGGTCGTCAGGCGGTCGAGGTCCAGCTCGTCGCGAAGGATCTGCAGGAGCTGCAGCTCGCTCTCGCCCGCGCGCCCGTCCGCCGCGACCACGTCGCAGGCAAGCGCATAGGCCGTCTCGACCAGGTGCGGCGGCAGGCCCGCGCGCACCATGCCCGTCAGCTCGTCGAGCCCGTCCTCGCGCTCGAACAGGTCGGCGACGGTCGAGGTCACGCGGTCGATCCGGCTGCGGTCGTAGTTCTGGAACACCGGCAGGAGGTCGATGATCGACAGGATCGAGGCCGTCTCGCGGTCGGTCATCCGCTGGTCGGCGGCCGAGACCGCCACCATAACCGCGATCAGCGCATCCTGCGGCTCGAAGGCTGTCGCCATGGGCCGGTTCTCCTTGCGATACGGCGGCGACATTATTGACGGCTCCGATGGCCCGCAATAGGGGACGGGCGACGCTTCAGAGGGACCCGCAGCCATGTCGGAGCTTGAGGAGGCGGCCGCCCGCTCGCGCGCATGGCCGTTCGAGGAGGCGCGGCGGCTCCTGAAACGGTTCGAGGGCGGCGCGCCGGAGAAGGGGTACGTGCTGTTCGAAACGGGCTACGGCCCGTCGGGCCTGCCGCATGTCGGCACCTTCGGCGAGGTCGCGCGGACCTCGATGGTGCGCCACGCGTTCTCGCTGCTCTCCGACATCCCGACGCGGCTGATCTGCTTCTCGGACGACATGGACGGGCTCCGCAAGGTGCCGACGAACGTGCCGAACCGCGAGGGCGTGGCCGAAGACCTGAACCTGCCGCTCACGCGCGTCCGCGATCCGTTCGGCTGCCACGCGAGTTTCGGGGCGCACAACAACGCGATGCTGCGGGACTTCCTCGACCGCTTCGGCTTCGACTACGAGTTCGCCTCCTCGACCGAGTACTATCGCGCGGGCCGCTTCGACGAGACGCTGCTCGTGGCCCTCGAGCGCCTGGACGCGATCATGGAGATCATGCTGCCGACGCTGGGCCCGGAGCGGCGGCGGACCTATTCGCCGTTCCTGCCGGTCAGCCCGAAGACCGGTCACGTCTTGCAGGTGCCCACGCTCGAGCGCGACGTCGCGAAGGGCACGATCGTCTACGAGGAGCCGGACGGCGAGCGAATGGAACTGCCGGTCACGGGCGGGCACGTGAAGATGCAGTGGAAGCCCGACTGGGCGCTCCGCTGGGCGGCGCTCGGCGTCGACTACGAGATGGCCGGCAAGGACCTGATCGACTCGGTCACGGTCTCGTCGAAGATCTGCCGGGCGCTCGGCGCCTCGCCGCCCGAGGGCTTCAACTACGAGCTGTTCCTCGACGGCGAGGGCCAGAAGATCTCGAAGTCCAGGGGCAACGGCCTGACGATCGACGAGTGGCTGGCCTATGCGAGCCCGGAGTCGCTCAGCTACTTCATGTTCCAGAAGCCGCGGACCGCGAAGCGGCTGCACTGGGACGTGATCCCGAAGGCGGTGGACGAGTACCACCAGCAGCTCCGCGCCTATCCCGGCCAGGAGGCCGACAAGCAACTCGCGAACCCGGTCTGGCACGTGCACCTGGGGGATCCGCCAGCCTCGGACCTGGCGGTGCCGTTCTCGATGCTCCTGAATCTCGCCGCCGCGTCGTCGGCGACAAGCAAGGGGACGCTCTGGGGGTTCATACGCAAGTACGCGCCCGAGGCGAGCCCGGAGACCAACCCGACGCTCGACGCCGCCGCCGGCCACGCGATCCGCTATTTCCACGACCACGTGGCGCCGAACCGTGTCTTCCGCGCGCCGTCCGAGAAGGAGCGGGCGGCGCTCGAGGACCTGCGCGACCGGCTCGGCGCCTGGGACGGGCCGCGGGACGGCGAGGCGCTGCAGCAGGTCGTCTACGCGGTCGGCAACGAGCACGGCTTCGAGCCGCTCCGCGACTGGTTCCGGGCGATCTACGAGGTGCTGCTGGGCGCGAGCCAGGGGCCGCGCTTCGGCGGGTTCGTCGCGCTCTACGGCGTGGACGAGACGGTCGCGCTGATCGACAAGGCGCTGGCGGGCGAGCTGGCCGGCGCGCCGGCCTGAAGGCTTCCGGAGCGAAGGAGGCTGTCCGCCCCCTTGACCCCCCGACGATACGGGGCACAAAGACGGGGGGCGGCGGGTCGCTGGCCAAGAGATGCCGGCCCCGGAAGCGGGAGCGTGCAATGAATCCCTTCACCTTCCAGACGACGCCGAGCATCGCCTTCGGCGCGGGCGACAGCCGGCGGCTGGCAGAGCCGTTCGCGGCGCGCGGCTGCCGGCGGGTGGCGCTGGTGACCGACCAGGGCTGTCTCGGCCTCGGGCTGACCGACAAGGCGGAGGCCGGGTTCGAGGCGGCGGGGATCGAGCTTTTCGTCTGGTCCGACGTCGCCGCCGATCCGCCCGAGGACAAGGTGCTGGCGGCGGTCGAGGCCGCGCGGGAGGCGGGCGTCGACGGGGTCGCGGCCCTCGGCGGTGGCTCACCGATGGACACGGCGAAGCTGGTCGCGGTGCTGCTCGGGACGCCGCAGGACCTGCCGTCGATCTACGGTGTCGGCAATGTCGAGGGGACGCGGCTGCCGCTCGCGCTCTGCCCGACGACGGCGGGCACCGGCTCGGAGGTCACGCCGATCGCAATCGTGACGACGGGCGAGGCCGAGAAGAAGGGCGTGGTGGCGCCGCAGCTTCTGCCCGACGCCGCCGTGCTGGACCCGGAGCTGACGCTCGGCCTGCCGGCGGCGGTCACGGCCGCGACCGGCATCGACGCGATGGTGCACGCGATCGAGGCCTACACCTCGAAGCACCGCAAGAACCCGCTCTCGGACGCGCTGGCGCGCCAGGCGCTCGGGCTGCTCGCGGGAAACATCCGCCGGGTCTGCGAGACGCCGGACGATGTAGAGGCGCGGGGCGCGATGCTGCTCGGCTCGATGCTCGCGGGCCAGGCCTTCGCCAACGCGCCCGTCGCGGCGGTGCACGCGCTCGCCTATCCGCTGGGCGGGCATTTCCACGTGCCGCACGGCCTGTCGAACGCGATGGTCCTGCCGGGCGTGCTGGAGTTCAACGCCGAGGCTGCGGCGCCGCTTTATGCCGAGCTGGCGCCGATCATCTTTCCCGAGCTGGCCGATGCCGGACCGGACGCGCGGGTCGCGGGGCTGATCGAGCGGGTGCGCGGTCTCGCGCCCGAGGTCGGGCTCGACATCAGCCTGAAAAGCGCGGGGGTCAGCCACAACCACCTGCCGATGCTGGCCGAGGACGCGATGAAGCAGGAGCGGCTGCTCGTCAACAACCCGCGCGAGATGACCTACGATGCGGCGCTCGCGATCTACGAGGCGGCGCTCTGAGCGCGCATGATCCGCGTCACCGACACCATCGCGATCGCGCCCTGGGAGCTGACCGAGACCTTCGCGCGCGCGTCCGGCCCCGGCGGGCAGAACGTCAACAAGGTCGAGACCGCGGTCAACCTGCGCTTCGAGGCCGAGCGCTCGCCCCACCTGAAGCCCGATGTCAAGCAGCGGCTCCGCCGGCTCGCCGGCAGGCGGTGGACCTCGGACGGCGCCGTGCTGATCCAGGCCTCGGGCGCGCGCAGCCAGGCGCAGAACCGCGAGGCGGCGCTGGAGCGCCTGCTCGAGCTGATCCGCGAGGCGGCGAAGCGGCCGAAGAAGCGGATCCCGACCCGGCCGAGCCGGGCGGCCCGGCGCAAGCGCGTCGAGGCGAAGAAGAAGCGGGGCGACGTCAAGCGTCTTCGCCGGACGCCCGACGCCTAGATCGACGTCGCTGCGCCGCCGCTGCCCCGGCCTCGAGCCGGAGCCTCGCCGGGCCCGTCCGCGGCGTGGCCGGCATCCCCACTCGAGGGATCAGGTCCGGGACAGCGGGTGGCCGCAGGAGGGAGGCTATCCCTCCGCCGACGCGGCCACGGCCAGCTCCTGACCGATCCGGGCTGCTGCGGCGGCAACCCCCGATGCGCCCATTGGTGCGCCCATGGCCTCGAGCACAGCCTCGACGGTGCCGAGCGTGCCGAGCACCATCGGCGGGTTCAGGTGGCCCATGTGGCCGATCCGGAAGGTCGTCTCCTGATAGTCGCCGAGCCCGAGGCCGAGCGTCAGGCCCGCATGGCTTTCGGCGACCCTGCGGAGCCTTGCGGCGTCGACGCCGCCGGTCAGGATGGTGGTCACGGCGTCGGAGCGCTCGGCCGGCTCCTCGACGTGGAAGGCGAGCCCGCCCGGCGCCGACCATGCCTCGACCGCGGCGCGGACAGCGTCGGCAAAAACGCGGTGGCGAGCCCAGATCGCCTCGAGCCCCTCCTCCGCGATCATGTCGAGCGCCTCGCGGAGCGCCCAGATGTGCTGCACCGGGGGCGTACCGCAGTAGCGCGCGTAATGCGGCCCTTCCGCCGCCCGCTGGGTCCAGTCCCAGTAGGCGGTGCGCAGGTCCGCGCGGGCATGCGCCTCCCACGCCCGGTCGGCCGCCCAGGTGAAGCTGAGCCCCGGCGGCACCATCAGCCCCTTCTGGCTGCCCGCCACCGTCACGTCGACGCCCCAAGCGTCCATCTCATAGCGCACGCAGCCGAGGGACGCGATGCAGTCGACCATCAGGAGCGCCGGGTGGCCGGCCGCGTGCATCGCCTGCCGGATCGCGGCGATGTCGTTCACGACGGAGGAAGCGGTGTCGATCTGGACCACGAGGATGGCGCGGATATCGTGCGCCCTGTCGGCCCTCAGCCGCTCCTCGACCGCCGCCGGGTCGACCGCGTGCCGACGCTGGGCGTTCAGCACCTCGACCTCGATGCCGAGGCTCTCGGCCATCCGGCCCCAGCCGACGGCGAAGCGACCCGACTCGAGCACCAGCACGCGCTCGCCGCGGCTGAGCGTGTTGGTCAGCGCCATCTCCCAGGCGCCATGGCCGTTCGCGATCGCGATGAAAGCGTCGCCCCGGGTGCGGGCGATGCCCGGCAGCTCGGCGAGGATGCCGTTCGAGACGTCAACGAGCTCACCCTCGTAGATGTTGGGCATGGCCCGGTGCATCGCCCGGAGCACCCGGTCGGGGATGACGGACGGTCCGGGGATGGAGACCGCGTGGCGGCCGTGGCTCAGCGTCATCGGGCGTGCTTCCCGTGGTGCAGACTCGGGCGGCAACGCTATGGGCGCGGGCTGCGGGCGCAAGCGATAATTCGTGAGCCTCGCCATCACGCGGCGAGGGCTCCCTCAGCCGCGACCGCGCGTCCGGTCCAGCAGCCAGCGCGGGAAGGAGCGCCGGCGGAACGCCGCCGTGATCGCCTCCGGATCGTAACGCGTCGCGAGCCAGCGCTCGAGCGGCATCGGCGGCCAGCCGGCCTCGCGGCCATAGGCGTCGAGGACGGCGCCAAGCAGGCCGCTCTTCGTCCAGGGCATGTGCCCGTGGAGGAGCGAGAGCTGGCGCCGGGCGTCCTCGAGCGGCCGGTCCTCCGCGAGCATCAGCCAGAGGGCGGCGGCGAAGCCGGTCCGGTCCGAGCCCGACTTGCAGTGGAGCAGGACCGGGGTCTCGACCCGCCGGGCCAGCTCGGCGAAGCCCAGGAGCGTCTGCGGCTCGGGCAGCCGGCGCGCGCGCAGCGGCACGACGTGGAAGGCGAGGCCCAGCCGGTGGCAAGCCTCGATCTCGAGCGGCAGCGAGCCGAAATTTCGCCCGTTCCTGAGCGAGATGACCGTCCGCCCGCCCCGGGCGGCAAAGGCCGCGAGCTGCCGGGGGTTCGGCTGGCCGGAGCGCCACACCCCGTCCGCGACCCGGTCGAGCCGGGGAAGCGCGAGGCGCACCAGCCCCTCGTCCTTCAGCAGCATGTGCCGCCAGGCGGCGCGCCGGGCGGCCGCGTCGGGAAACGGCAGCTCCCAGGCATAGTCGTTCCAGCCAGGGCGCGCGGCCTGGGCGTCGGAGGGAGGGTCGGTCGGGTCTGCCGGCATGGCCGCGCGCCTAGCAGAGCGCCCGCAGCGGCACAAGCGGCACCGCCGGGTTGTTGCCGAGGCGTAACGAGCGCGCGAGCCTGTGCGCCCGGCAGGTGATCGAATGACGGTTTCGTGTCATTCTTGCTGCGGAGGGATGACGGGATCCGGGGATCAAAGGGGGTGCGAGGTGCATCGGATGCTTGTCGCGGCGCTCCTGCTCCTGCCGCTGTCGGCAGAGGCGGAGACGCCGTTCGGCGCGGACCGGCCGGGCTGGCAGGCGGCCTGCGCCACCTACGAGAACCGAGCGCGCTTCATGCCGCGCGAGGGCGAGGTCGGCCTGACGGTCGTGCTGGCCGAGGCCTGCCGCGGGGCGCTCGCCTCGCTCGACTCCGGCGAGCCTGCTCAGCGCGACGCGGCGGTTCGGCTGCTGACGCGGATCGCCGCGTTGCGTGACACGATCGTCGCGATGTCCGTCGAGAAAGCCTACGTCCAGGGCCGGCGGCCGGCGCCCGAGGCGCGGGGAGCCCGACCGATGGCGCGGGTCTCGGCGACGGGAGAATACCTGATCGCGCACGCGATGGGGGTCGTCGATGCGCTCGACCGCTGGGTCGAGACCGGCGCGCCCTATTCGCTCGCGGCCCGCTGAGACGCTGCCGCCTCAGCCGCCGGGGCCGCAGTCGAGGCAGTTGAGCGGCGGCTGCGGGCCCATGCCGAGCGCGTTGAGGCACTCGCGGAGCGCGGTCCTCAGCCCCTCCTCGATCGTCGGGTGGTAGAAGGGGCGCTGCAGCATCTCGCCGACCGTCATCCGGGACGCGATCGCCCAGGCGAGCAGGTGGGCCAGGTGCTCGCCCGCCGGCGCCATCATCTCGGCGCCGAGCAGGAGACCGGTGCCGTGCTCGGCATAGACGCGCAGGAGCCCGCGGTTGACCAGCATCACGCGCGAGCGGCCCTGGTCCTCGAACGAGACCTCCCCCACAGCGAAGTCGGTACCGGCCCCGGTCAGCTCGGCATGGCTCTGCCCGATCATCGCGATCTCGGGGTCGCTGAACACGATCGCCAGCGGCGTGCGCCGGCTGCGGCGCATCACCCGCGGCCAGGTGGCGGCGTTCTCGCCGGCCAGGTGGCCGTCGTCGGAGGCCTCGTGCAGGAGCGGCAGCTTCGTGTCGGCGTCGCCGGCGATGAAGATCGGCGCGTCGCCGCACTGGGTCGACAGCGGGTCGCAGACGGGGACGCCCTTGTCGTCGAGCTCGAGCGAGGTGTTCTCGAGGCCGAGGTCGTCGAGGTTCGGGCGCCGGCCGGTCGCCGCGAGCAGGCGGTCGAACCGCTCCTCCCGCTCCTCGCCTCCGGCGGTGAAGCGGATGACCACGGCGTCGCCGTCGCGGGAGATGTCGACGTCGTCGGCATCGAGCGCCGCCGGGACCTCGCTGCCGATCGTGCGGATCGCCGAGCTACGGATCTCCGGGTCGGTCAGCGGACCGACGAGGCAGTCCTTGCCGAAGAGGCGCACGCGCACGCCGAGGCGGTGGAGCGCCTGGCCGAGCTCGAGCCCGATCACGCCGGCGCCGAAGACCGCGACCGATCCCGGAAGATCGTCCCAGTAGAAGACGTCGTCGCTGGTCGTCAGCAGGTCCTCGGCCGCCTCGAACTGGCGGAGCACGCTCGGGCGTGAGCCGGTGGCGATGACCGTGCGCTCCGCCCGGATGCGGCGGCCGTCGTCGAGCCGGAGCGTGGTGTCGTCCTCGAACCGGGCGCGGGAGCGGAAGACGTGCTCGTCGGGTAACTTCTCCACGGCCTCGACCACGAAGCCGACGAAGCGGTCGCGCTCGCGCTTCACCCGGTCCATCACGGCCCGTCCGTCGACCCGCGCCTCGCCGACCTCGATCCCGAACTCGGGCAGCCGGCGCGTCGCGTGCCGCGCGTTCGCGGCGGCGATCAGGAGCTTCGAGGGCATGCAGCCGACGCGGGCGCAGGTGGTGCCGAGCGGCCCGCCCTCGATCAGCGCGAGCCGGTCGGTCGACTTCCGCGCCTCGCGATAGGCGGACAGGCCCGCCGTGCCCGCGCCGATGACCGCGATGTCGACCGAGATGTCGCCCATGTCCACTCTCCCCTCTGTCTGTTCGCCGACGTCGGGGAGCATGTAGGACAGCCGGGCGCGAAGGCCGCGCCCGGCCAACACGCGGACTTGATGCATGGCGCGCTTCAGGCCGACTTCACCTCGACCCGCTTGACCTTCTCCTTCGCCTCGGCGGTCTGCGGCAGCTTGACCGTCAGGACCCCGTTCCTGAAGGTCGCCTCCGCCTTGTCCGTGTCGACCCCCGGAGGCAGCGGGATCGTGCGGTAGACCGAGCCGTAGGAGCGCTCCGAGACGTAGTAGCCCCGCTTTTCCTCCTGCTTCTCGATCTTCTTCTCGCCCTTGATCGTCAGGCTGTCGCCGGCGAGGGAGACCTCGACGTCACCCTGCTCCATGCCCGGAAGCTCGACCGAGATCTCGATGCCGTCGGCGGTCTCGACGACGTCCGAGCGGGGCACGCCCTCGCCGCCGACGGGCAGGTCCAGTCCGCCGAACGGCCGCTCGGCTCCGCGCCAGAAGCTCTCGAAGGCCGCGTTCATCTGGCGCTGCAGCTCGGCCAGCGGTTGCTCGGCGGTCGCCTTGACGTCGCCTGCCGTCTCGCGGCGGGCCCAGGGCAGCAAGTCCTTGATCTGCATCGGTGGTCCTCCTCGTGCCTTGCGGCTCAGGCCGCGCTGACCTTGATCTGCCTCGGCTTCGCCTCCTTCGCCCGCGGCAGCTCGAGCGTCAGGACGCCGCTCTTCATCGACGCCTTGACCTTCGCGGCGTCGAGGTCCTCGGAGACGGTGAAGGTGCGCTCGTAGTCGCCCTCCTCGTACTCGGCATAGACGCGGCGATAGCCCTCGGGCGCGGTCCGGCGGCCGCGGCCGCGGATCGTCAGCACCCGGCGCTCGAGCTCGATCTCGACGTCGTCCGGGCCGACGCCGGGCATCTCGACGGTGACGGTCACGCCGTCCTTGTGCTCCCGGATGTCGGCGAGCGGGCGGAAGACGGCGGCGCCGCGGGCGGTCTCGCCCTGCTCGGCCGCAGACTGCCCGGTCTTCTCCGGCGTCCTGGCGGTCTGGGACATTTCGGTGCTCATGGTCGGTCCTCCACTCAGGCGGCCTTGATGTCGATGCGCCGCGGCTTGTCCTCCTCGGGCCGGTGCAGCTCGATCTGGAGCACGCCGTTCTCGAAGCGCGCCTCGACCCGGTCGCGGTCGACGCGGAAGGGAAGCTGCACGATCCGGCTGAAGCGGCCGAAGGCACGTTCCCGCCGGAGCCAGCCGGCGTCCTCGCCGACGTCGGGGGCCTTGCGCTCGCCCGCGATGGTCAGGACGTTGTTCTTGACCGAGATGTCGAGGTCCTCGGGCGCGACGCCCGGCAGCTCCGCGGTCACGGCGGCGCTGTCGGTGCCCTGCCAGACGTTGATGGCCGGGTAGGCAGGCACCGCGGCGGGGATCCGCCCGGGGCCGCGCATCTGGCGGCGCATCAGCGCAAAGGGGTCTGCATAGCCGAAGGGAGTGTATGTCAGCATGCGGTCCTCCACGATCCAGCGGTTGAGGAGCACACGGTGGCCCGGCGAATCGACCCGCGCACTGATCTGCGTCAAGGCCGCCGTGCGGGATCGTCCGCGAGGACAGCCCGCGCCGGCGCGGACTTGCGCGTCGGCGCCGGGGGCCGGCTGTGGCGGGCCACGACCGACGCGCCCCCGGCGGCTCCCTCTCGGCCGATCCACCAGAAGAGAAAGGGAGGAGAGGCCGCGCTTTCAAGGCCACCGAGCGCTTGGGCAAGCTCCTGCGAGATCGAGGAAAAGCCGCGATCCTGCGGCTTCCCGGCAGCGGAGGGCGCCGAGGCCACCCCGCCCGCTTGAAAAGCGCGCGCGACCGTCCTTTCTCAGGGTCTCCGGGCGCCTGCGGTGCCGGCGCCCGGCCCGCGCGGCGGGCGGCGCGCACCGGATGAGGACAGGATGAGCAGCGACCCCTATGCCGCGCTCGGCGTCGCGAAAGCTGCGAGCGCGGCCGAGATCAAGAAGGCCTACAGGAAGATCGCGAAGGAGAGCCACCCGGACCTCAACCCGGGGGACCGCAAGGCCGAGGCGCGCTTCAAGGCGGCGCAGGCGGCCTACGACCTGCTGAAGGACCCCGAGCAGCGCGCGCGTTTCGACCGGGGCGAGATCGACGCGAGCGGCGCCGAGCGCCGGCAGCATTACGAGCGGCGCTTCTATCGCGACTTCGCCGAGGAGCCCGGGCACACCTACCGCACGACCCGGGGCTTCGAGGACTTCGAGGACATCTCCGACGTGTTCGGCGGCCTCTTCGGCGGGGGCGCCGCGGGCGGCACGCGCACTGAGGGCGCGCGCATGCGGATGCGCGGCCGGGACGCGCGCTACAGCCTGGAGGTCGATTTCCTGGACGCCGCGAAGGGCGCCACCCGCCGCATCACGCTGCCCGAGGGCGGGACGCTCGACGTCCGGATCCCGGAAGGGACGGGCGACGGGCAGACGGTCCGCCTCCGCGGCAAGGGCGAGCCCGGCCTGGGCGACGGCCCGCCCGGCGACGCGCTGGTCACGATCGCCGTCAGGCCGCACCCGGTCTTCCGCCGCGAGGGGGACGACATCGTGCTCGAGCTGCCGGTCACGATCGACGAGGCGCTGCTGGGCGGGCAGGTCGAGACGCCGACGATCGACGGCCCGGTCAGCCTGACAGTGCCGAAGGGCGCGAGCGGCGGCCAGGTCCTGCGCCTGCGCGGCCGCGGCGTGAAGCGCCGTGGGGGCGGGCGCGGCGACCAGCGGGTGGTGCTGAGGATCGTCGCACCGCCGACGATCGACGACGAGCTGGCGGAGTTCCTGAAGACCTGGCGCGAACGCCACAGCTACGATCCGCGGCGCGGGATGAAGGCATGAGCGCGCGATACACCGAGAAGCAGGTGGTGCTGGCCGTGCGCCGGCTGACGAAAAGTAGGCTCAGAACCTTCGTGCGCGCGGAGTGCGTGCGGCCGGTCGAGACCGCCGACGGCATCGCCTTCACCGACGCCGACCTTGCCCGGCTCGAGCTCCTCTGCGAGCTGGCCGAGGACTTCGACCTCGACGAGGACGCCCTCGCGGTCGTGCTGTCGCTGATCGACCAGCTCCACGGGGTCAGGCGCGAACTCCGCGGCCTCGCCCGCGCGCTCGCCGAGGAGCCGCCGGAGGTGCAGGAGCGGGTGCGGCAGGCGTGGCTCAGGGCGACCGGCCGCTGAGCCCCGCCGACCGCAGCTTCGCGCGCTCTTATGATTTCTGTCACAGCGTCGTCGCGCCGGCCGTCCTACGGTGGCCTCGGATCGGACGGAGACGGACGATGCGGCCAGAGACAGCGAAACCCGCGAACGATGCTCATGCTCCGGGCGCCCGCGCGCACCATCGCGGAAGCGGACGCGATGCACAGGCGCGGCTCGACCGGCTCATGGCGGACCGGCGGACGAAGAGCATATTGAGCGACGACGGGCTGCCGCGCGAGCTTATGCTCCGCTTGGAACGCGCGGTGCGGCGCGAGGGATCGGAGACGCGCGCGCGGTCGTGACACGAGCGGTCGTGACACGCGCGGTCACGCCGGGTCCGGCCGAGGCCGCAAACCCGCCCGGCCCGCCCATCGCCGCGGCGTCCCCGGCGAGCAGGTGAACGCCGCTGTCGAGGGCCTCCGGCCTGATCTCGAGCGCGCCTGTTCCCTGATTCTCCACCGTCACCTCGAGCTGCATCCGGCCGAGGCCGGCGGCGAGGTCCAGCCCGACGACGCGGTAACGGTCGCCGAGCCGCCGGGTGCGCGCGGAGCCGATGGACCCCGTGGCGCCCGTGATCAGGACGATCGGCTTCGCGTCATCGTTCACCGGGCCGGCCTCCTCGGTCAGATCAGGCCGAGCTCCTCGGCCGCGCGCGGGCGGATCCCGAGGTCGGCGAAGGTGCCGACGCCCTCGCCCACCACGTTGTCGCGCTCCATCAGTGCCACCTGACCTGTGGTGACGGGCGGCGCTGGCAACATCTGCGCCACCGCGGCGGCGGCGCGCCAGAGCGCGAAGGGCACGGGCAGCAGGGGCCGCCTGAGGCCCTGGCGCGTTGCCACCCGCTGCACGAGGTCGCGGAAGGTGTAGGTGTGGGGCCCGCCCAGCTCGTAGAGCGGCAGCGGAGCCTCGCGACCGGTCAGGATGCGGGCGATGGCCGTCGCCACGTCCTCGACGTCCACCGGCTGCAGCCGCGTCTGCCCGCGGCCGAACAGCGGGACGACCGGCGCCTGCCGCACGAGGTCGGCAAGGGCATCGATGAACGCCCCCTCGTGGCTGAACATGACGCTCGGCCGCACGATGCAGGCGTCGGGCCGCACGCACCGGACGGCTGCCTCGCCCTCCCCGCGGGCGCGCACGTAAGCGTCGCGCGCGTGCGGGTCGGCGCCGATGCCGGAGACGAGAACGAGACGGCGGACGCCTGCCGCCGCCGCGGCCTCCGCCCAGCGCCGGGCGCCGTCGACGTGGATGTCCGCGAAGCTCAGGCCGCGCCGCTCGCGGTAGAGGCCGACGCAGTCGACGGTCGCGTCGGCACCGTCAAGCGCACGGTCGAGCGTGGCACGGTCGCGGATGTCCGCCTTCACCCGGCGAAGGTGTTCGCCGTCCGGCAGACCTGAGACCGCCTGCGGGTTCCGCGCGGCGAGGGTGACCCGGGCGCCGGCGCCGAGGAGGGAATCGACGACCCGCCGGCCGAGGAATCCCGTGCCGCCGAGGACCGCGACACGCGGGCCCTCCGCCCGTGCTCCGTCGGCCCGATCCCTCGCTGTCACGTCGGCACCCCCTCTCGGCGGAGTTCAGGCGGCGGCCGCCTCCGCCTCCCAGCAGGCCGAGAGGCGACGGGTCAGGGCGACCGGCTTCTCCGTCATGAGCTTCACTCCCGCCGTCCGGGCCTCAACCCGGAGCCGCTGACGCGTGCGGCTGATCCGGGACAGGAGCTCCCTAGGCCTTGCCGAGCGCAGGCGGGCGAGGCGGAAGCAGGCGCGGATCTTCTTCGCGCGCTTGCGCATCTCGTGGACCCCCTCGTGCAGGCCCTCCGGCCGGTCCGTCAGGCTGATCAGCGCCTTCTCCGCCTGCTCGGCCACGACCCGCTTCAGCTCGACGCCGGGAACGGCATGGATGGACAGGCGATAGCTCATCGGCTCCTCCGGTCGGTCAGCGGCTGGCAAGCTCGCCCAGCCCCTCGTCCGGCGTGAACCGGGGCCCGTGCCGCTCCGCCAGCCGGCCGAGCGAGTCGGCGATCTGCTCGGCACCGCGGGTGCGGGCATAGTTCGCGGGCCCGCCGCGGAAGGGTGCGAAGCCGGCGCCGAAGATCATTGCGCCGTCGATCAGGTCGGGCTCGGAGACGATCCCCTGGCGCAGGCACTCGGCGGCGGTGTTGACCATCGGCAGGATCAGCCGGTCGACGACCTCGGGATCTGCCTGATCCGGACTATCGCCCCGCTCGGGCTTGCCGCTCTTCCAATCGTAGAGGCCCTTGCCGGTCTTGGACCCGAGCTCGCCGCGGTCGATCTTCTCGCGGAACCAGCCGGGGACGTCGGGCAGCGGCCGGGCGAGCGAGCCCTTCAGGTGCTCGGCGACGTCGAGGCAGATGTCGAGCCCGACACGGTCCGCGACCTCGACCGGCCCCATCGCCATGCCGAAGCGCAGCGCCGCCTCGTCGACGGCCGCTGGGCGCAGCCCCTGGTCGATCAGCACCAGCGCCTCGAGCAGGTAAGGGGTCAGCACCCGGTTCACGAGGAAGCCCGGCGCGCTCTCGACCGGCACGGGCAGGCGGCCGATGCGGCCGCAGAAGGCGCGGGCCCGCGCGAGCGCGTCCTCCGAGGCCCGCTCGTGGCGCACGACCTCGACCAGCTCCATGCGCGAGACCGGGTTGAAGAAGTGCAGGCCGACCAGCCGCCCAGGGTCGGGCAGCCCCTCGGACAGCGTCTCGAGCGGGATGCTGGACGTGTTGGTGGCGAGCAGCGCGCCGTCCTTCATCTTCGGCAGGATCGCCTCGTAGAGACCGCGCTTGGCGTCGAGCTTCTCGGCGATCGCCTCGATGACGAGGTCGGCATGCCGGAGGCCGTCGCCGGAGAAGTCGGGGATCAGCCGGTCCATCGCATCGCGCCGCGCCGCCCGGTCGTGCAGCCGGTCGTCGCAGAGCTTCCGCGCCCGCCCGATCGCCTTCGCGAGCGCCTTCTGGTCGAGGTCCGCCAGCGTCACCGTCAGGCCGCGCATGGCGCACCAGGCCGCGATCTCGCCCCCCATCGCGCCGGCGCCGATCACATGCAGGTGGCGGACATCGGCGTCGCCCTTGCCCCGCTCCTTCAGCGCCTCGCGCAGGAAGAAGACGCGGACGAGGTTCTGGGCCGTGTCGCCGACGCCGAGCTTCGCGAAGGACTCGATCTCGGCCTTCTGCATGGCCTCGCGGTCGCCGCCGTGCTCCTCCCAGAGGTCGATCAGCGCGTAGGGCGCCGGATAGTGCTCGGGCCGGGCCCTGGCGCGGGTCTTCGATCGCATCTGCCGCGCGGCGAGGCGCCGTCCCGTTGTCGTGCCGAACGCCGCGGCGCGGAGTCCGCCCCGATCGGTCCTCAGCGTGCGCTCGACGGCGGCGCGGGCCGCGGCCTCGGCGTGGCGCGGCTCGACCGCCGCGTCGACCAGGCCCAGCCGCTGCGCCTTCTTCGCGTGCGCCGGCTTGCCCGTCAGCATCATCGTCATCGCCTCGACCGGGTCGATCAGCGCTGTCGACCGGAAGGTGCCGCCGAGGCCCGGGTGCAGGCCGAGCAGCACCTCGGGGAAGCCGAGGCGCGCATCGCCCACCGCGACGCGGTAGTCGCAGGCGAGCGCGAGCTCGAGACCCCCGCCGAGACAGAAGCCGTGGATGAGCGCAACCGTCGGGAACGGCAGCGCCTCGAGCCGGTCGAACAGGCGATGCCCGCGCTCGATCCGCCGCTTCAGGTCCTCCGGGTCGCGCCAGCCGCTGAACTCGCGGATGTCGGCGCCCATCAGGAAGCCGCTCTTCTTCGCCGAGTGCAGGATCAGGCCCCGCGGCGGCGCCTCCTCGAGCCTGCCGAGCATCCGGTCCAGCTCCTCCAGCACCTCCGAGCCGAGGGTGTTGGCGCTGGCGCCGGCGCGGTCGAGCGCGAGCCAGCCGATGCCGTCCTCGTCGCGGGTCAGCCGCCAGTGCTCCATCGCGATCTCGGGTTCGGCTTGCGCGCCGATGCGCATGATCCGGGGGGCGAGGAAGTCGTAGACGGGGCTGTTCATCGTGCGTCTCCCTCAGGCTGCCTCGAGCAGCATGGCGCCGCCCTGGCCGCCGCCGATGCACTCGGTCGCGACCCCGCGCTTGGCGCCCAGCCGCTTCATCGCCTGCGCCAGATGCAGCGTGATCCGGTTGCCGCTGGTGCCCACCGGGTGACCGAGGCTGATCGCGCCGCCGTCGACGTTCAGGTCCTCGCGCGGCACCTCGCCGAACGGCTCGTCGAGCCCCAGCACCTCGCGGCAGAACTCCGGCTCCTCCCACGCGGCGAGGCACGCGAGCACCTGCGCCGCGAACGCCTCGTTGAGTTCCCAGAGCCCGATGTCGCCGCGGCCGAGGCCCCGGCGCTTCAGCATCGCCGTCACCGCGAGCACCGGACCGAGACCCATGATCCGCGGGTCGAGCGCCGCCCACTCGCTGTCGACGATGCGGGCGAGCGGCGTCAGCCCGTGCTTCTCGACCGCCGCCTCGGACGCGACGATGACCCAGGAGGCGCCGTCCGTGATCTGGCTGGAGTTGCCGGCCGTCACCTTGCCGTGCGGCCGCTCGAACACCGGCTTGAGCGTCCCGAGCTTCTCGACCGAGCTTTCGGGACGGACACCGTCGTCGTGGTCGTGCAGCGCGCCGTCGGGGGCGGCCATCGGCACCATCTCGCCCGCGAGCCAGCCTTCCCGGGCAGCGCGCGCGAGGCGAAGGTGGCTGTCGACGGCGTAATGGTCGGCCTCCTCGCGGCTGATGCCGAAGAGATGGGCGAGCACCTCGGCCGTCTGCCCCATGTTGAGGCCGACGACCGGGTCGGTGAGCCCGCGCTCGAGCCCGATCACGGGCACCGCGAAGTCGGGGCGGAGCTGCGGCAGGAGCTGCGCCTTCTCCCACAGGGATCTTGCGCCGGCGAACTTGCCGAACCAGGCCGTCGCCTCGCGCTTCAGCATCAGTGGCGAGTGGCTGAGCGCCTCCGCGCCGCCCGCCAGGATGATCTCGGCCAGTCCGTTCTCGATGTAGCGGAAGGCGGTGTCGATCGACTGCATGCCCGATCCGCAGTTGATCTGGACCGTGAAGGCCGTCGTCGTCGCCGGCAGCCCGAGGCGGAGCGCTGCGACGCGCGCCGGGTTCATCTCGTCCGCGATCACGTTGACGCAGCCGAGGATCACCTGGTCGATGGCCCCGGACCCGAACGGCTGGCGGAGCAGCAGCGGACGCCCGCACTGCACCGCGAGATCGACCGGTGTGAACGGCCCGGGCTCGCCGCGGGCCTTGATGAAAGGCGTCCGCGCGCCGTCGACGATATAGACGGGACGGGTCATTCGGCAGCCTCCGGGCGTGTCTCGGCATGGGCCGGTAGCCGCCCGTCGCGGGCGAGCGGGGAGACCTCGTCGGCCGGGAAGTCGTCGACCGTCAGGATGTCGGCGACGGCCTCCTCGGTCCGGCGCAGCAGGTCGGCCTCGGCGGCGGTGACGATGCCGCGGCGCTCGGCGTCGGCTATCGTCGCGGCGTCCGCGTCCTTCATGGTGCGACGGAGGGGTTCGGCCTCGTTCACCAGGTCCCACGCGTTCTCGAGCAGCCGCACGCCTTGGCGGCCGCAGCCACCGTAGACGTCGCCGACCAGCCGGTCGCGGGTCGCGGAGGGCTCGGAGAGGATGCGCGCGACCCGGCCGGTCAGCGCATCGTCGGCGCCGCGCCGGTTCGGCCCGAACGGCTGCACGATCAGCCGCACTGCCCAGGCCATCGGCCGGTTCGGCAGGTTGTCGAGGATCTCGCCGAGGCGATGGTCGATGATGCGCAGACCTTCGGCCATGTTCCACTCGACGAGGGGAAGGTCGTCGGCCTGCCGGCCCTCGTCCTCCCAGCGTTTCAGCACTGCCGACAGCAGATAGAGCTCGGACAGCATGTCGCCGAGCCGGGCCGACAGCATCTCGCGTCGCTTGAGCGCGCCGCCGAGGGTGAGCAGCGCCACGTCGGAGACGAGCGAGAACGCCGCGGCGTAGCGGGAGAGCTGGCGGTAGTGCCGCGCCACCGGGCCCGCTTCGGACGGCGCCGGCGCGAAGCGCGCGAGGCTCCAGGCCCGTCCCCAGGCGCGCCCCAGATTGCGGACCGCGTGCCCGACATGGCCCCAGAACGCGCGGTCGAAGCGGTCGAGCGCGCGGTCCCTGTCCGGCTCTTCGAGCGAGAGCATCTCCTCCAGCAGGAAGGGGTGTGCGCGGATCACGCCCTGGCCGTAGATGATCAGGCTGCGCGTCAGGATGTTGGCGCCCTCGACCGTGATGCCGACCGGCACGCTGCGGTGCAGGTTGCCGATGTAGTTGCGCGGCCCGTCGATGATCGCCTTGCCGGCGTGCACGTCCATCGCGTCGTCGACGGCGGTGCGCATCCGGTAGGTCGCGTGCGCCTTCATGATTGCCGAGATGACGGCCAGCTTCCGCCCCTCGTCGAGCCCGGCGCAGGTCAGCCGCCGCGCGGCGTCGAGTTGGTAGGCGAGGCCGGCGAGCCGCGCCAGCCGCTCCTGGATGCCCTCGAACTTCGCGATCGGGATCCCGAACTGCTCGCGGATGCGGGCGTACTCGCCCGTCGTCCGGGCCGCGTAGACGGTCGCGGCGGCCGAGAGCGAGGGCAGCGAGATGCCGCGCCCGGCGGCGAGCGCGCTCATCAGCATCGCCCAGCCCTGGCCCGCGCGCTCCGCCCCGCCGATGATCGCGTCGATCGGCACGAAGACGTCGCGGCCCGTGGTCGGCCCGTTCTGGAACGGCTGCATGCAGGGGATGTGGCGCCGTCCGATCTCTATCCCGGCCAGGTCGGTCGGCACCAGCGCGACGGTGATGCCGACATCCTCCGGTCCGCCGAGCAGGCCGTCGGGGTCCTGCATCTTGAAGGCGAGCCCGAGCACGGTCGCGACCGGACCCAGCGTGATGTAGCGCTTGGACCAGTTCAGGCGGAGCCCCAGCACCTCCTCGCCGTCCCAGGTGCCGCGCGTGACGACGCCGGTGTCGGTCATCGCCGCGGCGTCGGAGCCGGCCTCGAGGCTGGTCAGCCCGAAGCACGGGATCTCGCGCCCGTCGGCCAGCCGCGGCAGCCAGTGGCGCTGCTCTGCCTCCGTCCCGAACTGCAGCAGAAGCTCGCCGGGGCCGAGCGAGTTCGGGACCATCACGGTGACCGCGACCGCGACGGAGCGGGTGGAGATGCGCCGGATCACCTCGGAGTGCCCGAAGGCGGAGAAGCCCAGGCCCCCGTGCTCCTTCGGGATGATCATGCCGAAGAAGCGTTGCTCGCGCAGGAACGCCCAGACCTCGGCCGGCAGGTCGCGCCATTCCCAGTTGATCCGCCAGGTGTCGATCATCGAGCAGAGCTCGACGCAGGGGCCATCGAGGAAAGCCTGCTCCTCCTCGGTCAGCCGCGGGGCGGGGGTGCCGAGCAGCACGTCCCAGTCCGGCGTGCCGGTGAAGAGCTCGGCATCCCACCAGACGTCGCCGGCGCCGAGCGCGGCGCGCTCGGTCTCGGACAGGCGCGGAAGCGCCCCGCGGGCCCAGCGGAAGATCGGGCGGCTCAGGCGATCGCGGCGAAAACGGGCGTCGGTCATATTGCTCCTCCGCGCCGGCGGCCGGGGCGTCCTTCCGACGGCCCAGCCCGCGCCGGCGGGTCCACGCGTTCCTTCCGACGACATAGCCGCGCGGCTGTCGAAAGTCAGCGGCCGCAACCAACTTTTGCCAGTGGGTTGGAGCCGGACTATATGCATGCGACCGAACCGGGCGGCAATCCTGACGCTGCTGCACCTCGGAGCAGTCTTCCCTAACGAAAGTTCAGGAACTTGGAGGGACTTCCTTCTTGCCCTCCGGTGTGGCGCCGATCAGGACCAGAATGCACTCCGCCTGTGCTTCCATCCGGGCCTGGAGGTGGACGCCGTCGGCCCGGATGTCGACGTACCGGCGCGCCGAGAGATTGCGGCGCTGCCAGCGCCCGTAGTCCAGTTCCCACTCGGCCGTGAGACGCGGGATCACGCTGGGCGACAGGTTGGGGGCCTCGGCTCCGAGAAGGGCGGAGAGCGCCTCCTGGAAATCGCCGGTGGAGATGCCGCGCAGGTAAAGGACTGGCAGCAGGGCGTCGAGGCTCCTCGAGCGGCGGGCCCACTTTCGGCAGGATGTGCGACGTGAACCGCTAACGCTCTCCCGGTCCCGGTCTCGGACCTTTGGTCGCTGCACCTCGAGGGCGCCGATCCCCGTCTGGATCTTCCGCTCGGGCCCGTACCCGTGCCGCACGATGCGCTGTCTCCCATCAGCCAGCCGCGCGTCGGCGAACTGACCGACGAAGGCATCGACCTCGGCCCCCAACGCGGTCGCGAGCATCCGGCGCGCGCCTTCCCGGGCAATCTCGGTGAGCGGGTCCTCGACCGAACCCGGCTGACGAAACTGGACGATGCTGGTATCTTCCTTCACGGCGCATCGCTCCTTCTGGAGGTTCTGGCAGGCATGATCACCCGCCACGATACGCCGCCCTCTCAACTCGGCTCACCCAGGTTCGACCATAGCTCGAACTCGGCCTGCTCGAAGGCGCTGCTCGAGGCGGCGGGGCACGCGGCGGTGATGTTCGACGGCCATCTGGAGGGCCGCAGCCTCGAGGCGCTGGCCGACGCTGGGATGACCACCGAGGGCCTGGCCGAGCGGCTGGCCTATGCCCGCGGCCGGGTGCCCTTCGTGCAGGCGAACCTGATCGGCCATGCCGACGATCCGGACCTCGTCGTCTACTGGCGTGACCGTCTGCGAGCGGCGGGCGTCTGGGCCAACGACCCGGTGCCGCTGTTCCCCTACCCGGCCTCGCCCCACTACCACCGCCTGTTCGGCGAACCGGACGCGCGGGCGTGGGAGCGGGCGCACGAGCACTACCTGGCCGAGGTCGACCGCTTCAGCGACCTGCAGGAGGTGCGCCCGAAACCGCTCCCAGCACTCGAGCGGGCGCTCCAGTGACGCTGAGGCTGCCGCGCCGGGTGCTGATGACGGCCGACGCCGTCGGTGGCGTCTGGCAGTTCAGCCTCGATCTTGCGCGCGGCCTCTCCGCCGCGGGCACCGGCGTGCGCCTCGCGGTCCTCGGCCCGCCGCCGACGCCCGAGCGTGTGGCCGAGGCGGCGGCGGTGCCGGGCCTGACCCTCGACGTGACCGAGCTGCCGCTCGACTGGACGGCCGAGAACGAGGCCGAGATCGCCGAGGCGGCCGCGGCGCTGGCGGCCCGGGCCGGCAAGGCCGATCTCGTTCACCTGAACCACCCGGTCTTCGCCGAGGCGCGCTGGAGCGCGCCGGTGCTGTCCGTCGTGCACTCCTGCCACGGGAGCTGGTGGGACGCGATGCGGGGCGATGCGATCATGCCGCCGGGCTTCCGCTGGCGCGCGGCGCGGATGCGGCGGGCGCTCGCGGCGTCCGCCCGGGTTGTGGCGCCGACCGCGGCGCTCGCGGACGTGCTCGAGCGGCTCTACCAGCCGCCCCGCCGCATCGCGGTCATCCGCAACGGGCGCCAGCCGGCTCCCCGCGCGGCGGAGGCGGAGGCGGAGGCCGGGGCCGGGCCCTTCGTGCTGACCGCCGGACGCCTCTGGGACGAGGCGAAGAACATCGCCACCCTCGACGCCGCCGCGGCGGAGATCGACGTGCCGGTCGTGGCCGCGGGGCCGGTCGAGGGGCCGAACGGCGAGCGGGCGGAAGCGAAGACCCTCGTGCTTGCCGGCGAGCTATCCGCCGTGCAGATGGCCGCCCGCCTCCGCGCAGCCCGCGTCTTCGTCTCGGCCGCGCGCTACGAGCCGTTCGGGCTTGCGGTGCTCGAGGCGGCGCAGGCGGCGCGCCCGCTCGTCCTCTCCGACATCCCGACGTTTCGGGAGCTCTGGGAGGGGGCTGCGCTGTTCGTGCCATGGGACGACCCGGCGGCCTTCGCGCGCCAGGTCCGCCGCCTCCTCGACGACCCGGCCGAGGCCGAGCGCTGGGGCGCCCACGCCGCCCGCCGCGCCGCGCGATACAGCGTCGCGAGCATGATCGAGGGCTACGGCCGGGCCTACAGCACCCTCATGGCCCGGCAGCCGAATGGCGCCGCGGGGTAGCGCGATGCGGATCGTCTAATTCACCCACTCGCTGCTCTCGTGCTGGAACCACGGCAACGCTCATTTCCTGCGCGGTGTGCTCCGCGAACTGGCGGCGCTCGGCCACGCGGTCGAGGCGGTCGAGCCGGCCGAGGGCTGGAGCCGCGCGAACCTCATGGCCGATCACGGCCCGCAACCGCTCGAGGACGCGCGTCGCATGTTCGGCGAGGTACCGGTCCGCGAGTACCGCCGAGCCGAGGAGGCCGAGGCGGCACTGGAGGGCGCCGAGCTCGTGCTGGTGCACGAATGGACCGAGCCGGAGGTGGTCCGCCGCATCGGCGCCGCCCGCGCCCGGGGCGGCCGCTTCCGCCTGCTGTTCCACGACACGCACCACCGCGCCGTCAGCGATCCGGCGGCGATCGACGCACTCGCGCTCGACGCCTATGACGGGGTCGTCGCCTTCGGCGAGGCGCTGGCGGAGCTCTATCGCGGCCGGGGCTGGGG
This sequence comes from Thermohalobaculum sp., assembly GCA_035512995.1. GTDB lineage: Bacteria > Pseudomonadota > Alphaproteobacteria > Rhodobacterales > Rhodobacteraceae > Thermohalobaculum. The sequence continues at coordinate 12,872 of DATKCY010000040.1, read as the reverse complement.
CGCGCGCGCCTTTGTCTGGCACGAGGCCGCCGACACCCACCTGTTCGCAGAGCATCGCCGGCCACCTGCCGGGGGACCCGACCGGCCGGCGCGCGCTCGACATCGGGTGCAACGCCGGCTTCTACTCGCTTGCGCTGGCCGCGCGCGGGGCCGAGGTGACGGGGCTCGAGCCCAATCCGCACTATCGGCGGCAGGCCGAGTGGGCGGCGGAGGCGGCCGGGGTTGCCGACCGCGTGCGTTTCCAGGGCGAGACGATCTACGAGGCGCCCTCGCTCGGAGGTCCCTACGACCTCGTCCTCTTCATGGGCGTCTTCTACCACCTGCGCTATCCGCTGCTCGCGCTCGACCTGATCGCGACGCTCCGTCCGCGGCTGATGGTGTTCCAGACGCTGACCTGCGGCGGCGAGGGCGTCGCCGCCGATGCCGGGCGCGACCTGGCCTTCCAGGAGCGCGAACGGCTCGACGATCCGGACTGGCCGCGCATGGCGTTCATCGAGACGAGCTTCAGCGGCGACCCGACGAACTGGTGGGTTCCGAACCACGCCGGCGTGCTGGGTCTCCTCCGTACAGCCGGCTTCCGTGTCATCGCCCGACCGGGCCACGAGATCTATCTCTGCGAGCCCGCGGCCGGCGATGGCGCGGCGGCGGAGGCGCGCGAGGCTGCGGACGCGATCGGCGCCGTGCCGGCAGAGAAGAACCGGGTCTGAATATGAGCGGGTCGAATTGCCGCCGCGCCAGCCTTTTCAGGCTACCCGGCGCCGCCGCTCTCGGCCTTGCGCACCCAGCCGCCGTCGGGGGTCTCGGCCCAGTAGACAGCCTTGACGCCGGCGGCGGTGACGGCGCGCCACTGGACGCGGGCGGTCGCGACCGCGTCGTCGTCGGCACCGTTGAAGACGATCGCGACCATGTCGAGCGCCGCCATCTCCGCGTGCTCCGCCTCGGCGCCGTCGATCAGGAAGAGGGTGTTCGGCCGGTTCGGCCGGTCGGTGCCTGCGGTCAGCCAGATCGGCTGCCGGCCGCCGTGCCCGTCGCTTGCCGTTCCGTGCGGCAGGAACCCCTCGCGCGACCAGAGCGCGCCCGACAGGCGCTCGAGCCGGTCGGCATCCGTCCCCTGCACGACCACGCGCCAGCCGCGGGCGAGGCTCTTCTCCAGCATCGGCGGCAGCGCCCGCTCGATCGGGCGCTCCGTCAGGTGGTAGAAGCGGATCTCGCCCACCCGATCCGGCTCAGCGTTCGTAGCGGTCCCGGACCAGCCGGTCGAGAGCGGCGACCCCCCAGCCGGTCGCGCCCTTCGGCGCCAGCTCGCTCGCCGAGCTGAGCAGAGTCACGCCGGCGATGTCGATGTGGATCCAGGGCGTCTCGTCCTTCACGAAGCGGTGCAGGAACTCGGCCGCCGTGATGGAGCCGCCGCTGCGCCCGCCGGTGTTCTTGACGTCCGCCAGCCGCGACTTGTTCTGCTCTGCGTATTTCTTGCCGAGGGGCAGGCGCCAGGCGGCGTCGCCCACCGCCTCGGCCGCGCCCGCGAAGGCGGAGGCCAGCTTCTCGTCGGTCGCGAACCACCCGGCGTTGTGGTGGCCGAGGGCGATGATGACCGCGCCGGTCAGCGTCGCGAGGTCGATGACGGCGGCGGGCTTGTAGGTCTCCTGCACGTGCCAGAGGCAATCGGCCAGCACCATCCGCCCCTCGGCGTCGGTATTCACGCACTCGATCGTGTCACCCTTCATCGAGCGGACGATGTCGCCGGGACGCTGGGCGCGGCCGTCGGGCATGTTCTCGACGAGGCCGACGACGCCGACGACGTTGGCGGGCGCCTTTCGCAGCGCCAGCGTGCGCATGACGCCGCAGACGACCGCGGCGCCGCCCATGTCCATCGTCATCTCCTCCATGCCGGCGGAGGGCTTGATCGAGATGCCGCCGGTGTCGAACACGACGCCCTTGCCGACGAGCGCGAGCGGAGGCTCGCCTTGCGGGCCCTTCATCCACTTCATGACGGCCATCTTCGACGGGCTTTCCGAGCCGCGGCCGACGGCGAGGAGCGCGCGTGCGCCCATCTGCTCGAGCTCCGGCTCCTCGATGATCTCGATCTCGAGGCCGAGGGTCTGCATCGCCTCGATTCGCGCCGCGAACTCGGTCGTCGTCAGCGTGTTGGCGGGCTCGTTCACGAGGTCCCGGGCGAAGTAGATGCCCTCGGCCAGCGCCGCGAAGGGGCGGGAGGCGCGCGCGAGCGCGTCCGCGTCCGCGGCCAGCACCGTGACCTCGCGCGGCGCCCCGCGGTCGCCGTTCTCATCGCCCTCCTCGTCGTCTCCGGCGCTCCGATACTCGTCGAAGTCGTAGAGGCGGAGCGCGAGCGCCCAGACCACCTGCGCCAGGGTCTCCTCGCCCGCCGCGCCCGCGGTCGCCACCGTCACCGGCCCCTTGCCGAGCTTGGCGCCGATCGCGCCGCCGGTCTTGCGCGCGGCAGCAGGATCGGGATCCGGCCCGAGCGCCGCGAGCAGCACCTTCTTCGCGGCGAGCCCCGCCGGCCATTCGAAAGCGCTGACGCGCCCGGCTTTTTCCTTGAAGGCGCCGTCCTTGACGGCCCGGCTGAGCGCGCCGCCCATTGCGTGGTCGAGGCTCGTCGCCGCGGTGCCGAGGCCGCCGGCACCGTCGGTGAAGACGACCAGCGTGCCCTCGAGGCCGCCGAGCTCGGCATCGGCTTCGGGCGCGAACTCGATGGCGGGAGGCGTCGTCATGGCGGTCTCCGGAATGCGGAACGGGGAAGGATCCGGAGCCACACCTAGCCCCGATCGCGGGCGCGATCCAGAGCGCGTCCGAACTGCCCCGCATCGTGCGCACGCCCCTTGCGCCGCGTCGCGCAAGGCGGATGATGACCGCCAGCGGACCAGCGGCCGCCGGAGGGCCCCTTTGCGGCGCATCGATCGCTACATCTTCAGGCTGATCCTGCCGCCGTTCCTGTTCTTCGTGCTGGTGTTCACGGGGGTCATCTGGCTCGCGCAGTCGCTCCGCGTGATCGACACCATCGTGAATGCCGGTCAGTCGGCCGGCGTCTTCCTCGCCTTCGCCGCGCTGCTGCTGCCCGAAGTGCTGTCGGTCGTGCTGCCGATATCGGCCTTCGCGGCGACGCTCTACGCGGTCAACCGGCTCTACACCGACAGCGAGGTGGTGGTGATGTTCGCGAGCGGCGTCAGCGGGCTTGCGCTCCTGCGCCCCGTACTGGTTTTCGCCTCCGGCATCACGCTCGTCTGCTGGCTCCTCACGCTCTGGGCGATCCCGACGGCCCAGCGCGAAAGCCGCGACAGGCTGACCGAGATCAGGGGCGACGTGGCCGCCGCCTTTTTGCGCGAGGGCACCTTCATGAGCCCGACCAGCGGCGTCACGATCTATATCCGTGCGATCGGCCGTCCGGGCGAGCTGACAGGCGTCTTCGTCCACGACCAGCGTGAGCCCGAGCGCACGGTCACCTATACCTCCGAGCGGGCGATCCTGCTGCCGGCGGACCGGAGCCGGCGGAAGGGAGAGGCGGATGCGGGCACGCGCCTCGTCATGCTCGACGGCATCGCGCAGATCGCGGGCCCGGGACGCGCAACGGCGTTGCAGGTGCTGCGGTTCGAGCGCTTCGCCTACGACCTCGGCGCCTTCGAGAGGGAGGGCGAGGCACGGCTGCGCAAGCCGAGCGAGCTCTACCTGCCGCGGCTGCTCGGGATCGACGCGGCCGGGGCCGAGGCCGCCGGCCGGCGCCTCGGCAAGTACCGGGCAGAGGCGCACGAGGCGCTGAGCGCCCCCCTTTACGCGTTGGCGCTGCCGCTCCTGGGCGCTGCCTTCGTCGTCGCGATGGGCTTCAGGCGCCAGGGGTTCGCCGGGCGGATCCTCGCGGCGGTGGCCGCGGCCGTGCTGCTCCGCCTCGCAGGCGTGGCGGCGAAGGGCATGATCGATGCCGCGCCGGCGGCTGCGCCCCTGATCTATCTGCCACCGCTCGCCGCCGTCGCCGCCGCCGTCTGGATGCTGATCGGCGCCGGGCGCGGCGGCATCCGCCCGTCCCGGGCCGCCGGAGCGGCGGCGTGACGCGCACGCTCGGCCTTTATCTCGCGCGGCGCTTCCTGCAGGCGGCGCTGGCCGTGTTCCTGGGCATCTTCGTGCTCGTGGTGCTGATCGACCTCGTCGAGCTCGGACGCTCGAACGCCGACGGCGGCGCCGATCTCGGGACCCTCCTCACCATGGCGCTGCTCCACGCGCCGACGGTGATCATCACGATCGCGCCCTTCGCGGTGCTGCTGGCGGCGCTCGCGACATATGCGCGGCTGGCGCGGTCGAGCGAGCTCGTGGTCGCGCGCAGCTCCGGCGTCTCGCTCCGCGCGCTGCTCACGCCGACGGTGCTGGCGGCGATGCTGCTCGGCGTCGTCGACTTCGCCGTCTACAACCCGCTCGCCGCCGCCTTCGCGAGCCGGTTCGAGACGCTCGAGGCGCGCTATCTGGACAACATGCGGAGCCGCCTCTCGGTCTCGGGCGATGGGCTGTGGCTCCGTCAGAGCGACGAGGGCGGCCAGACGGTGATTCATGCCGGGCGCGCGAGCGGCCGGGCGAACCGCCTCTGGAACGTGATCGTCTTCCAGTTCGATCCCGACGACACCCTCTACCGGCGGATCGACGCGCAGACGGCGGTGCTGAGAGCCGGCGCCTGGGAGCTCAACGTGGCGCGGCAGTGGAACCTGGCCCGTCTCGGCAGCGACGAGGCCCGGCCGGCCGAGGCGCGCGCGGTCGAGCTCGAGCAGGTGGCGATCCCGACGGACCTGACGCCCGAGCGCATCATCGACAACTTCGCCCCGCCCGAGACGATCTCGTTCTGGGATCTGCCGCGCTTCATCGCCGAGCTCGACCGCGCCGGCTTCTCGACCGACCGGCACCGGCTGCACTTCCATTCTCTCATGACAGCACCCGTGCTCTTCGCCGCAATGGTGCTGATCGGCGCCGCCTTCTCGATGCGCCATGTCCGCTTCGGGGGTCTCGGCTGGATGGCCTTCGGCTGCCTGTTGACGGGCTTCGGCTATTTCTTCCTCGCCGACCTCGCCGCGACCTTCGGTGCGTCGGGCGCGGTGCCGCCCGTGCTGGCCGCCTGGGGGCCGCCGTCCGCCGCCGTGCTGTTCGCTCTGGGCTTGCTGCTCCAGTTCGAGGACGGCTAAGAGTAGGGCGGTCGCCCCGGCCCGGTCGGGGTGCCGCGGGGGACAGGTTCATGCGCCGCTTGGCTTCACTCCTGACGGCCGTGCTGGCCGCCGCCGTTCTCGTCGCGGCGCCGGCGGGAGCGCAGCAGTCGCCGGGCGAGCGGCAGGTTGCCCTGGTCGCCGACAGCGTCCGCTACGACACCCTGACCGGCCAGGTCATAGCCGAGGGAGCGGTCCAGGTCTTCTACGGCACACGCACGCTGACGGCCGAGCGGATCGTCTACGACAGCGTCACCGAACGCATCAGCGCCGAGGGCGAGCTCGTTCTCCGCGACGCGGTGGGCAACGTCACCGTCTACGCCGACACCGCGGAGCTCGACGCCGCGCTCCGCGACGGCCTCGTGCTCGGCGCCCGCGCGGTCATGGACCGCGACGTGAAGCTCTCGGCGGTCGAGGCGCGGCGCGTCGACGACCGCTACAACGCGCTCTCGAAGGCCGTCTACTCCCCCTGCGCCGTCTGCGCCGAGGACCCGACGCCGCTCTGGCGCATCCGCGCCCGGCGGGTGATCCACGACGAGGAGGCGAACATCATCCACTACGAGAACGCGACCTTCGACGTGCTCGGCGTGCCCGTCTTCTGGACCCCCTATTTCCGGCACGCGGATCCCACGGTCGAGCGCACGAGCGGCTTCCTCGTGCCGTCCTTCGCCAATTCGTCGACCTTCGGCTACGGCGTGCGCGCGCCCTACTACTGGGTGCTCGACGACTTCTCCGACGCGACGATCGAGCCCTTCGTGACGACCGGCGACGGCGCCCTGCTGCTCGGCGAGTATCGCCGCCGCTTCACCTTCGGCGATCTCCAGGTCCGCGCCAGCGGCACGGTCAATGACTACGGCGGCCACGGCCCCTTCCACGGCCACCTCGACGCGCTGGGCGAGTTCGAGACCGAGGGCGGTGTCGACTACGGCTTCGACTTCGACCTCGTGACCGACGACGGCTATCTCCGCCGCTACGAGCTCAGCGACGACGACCGGCTGGAGAGCGAGCTCTACCTGCGCGACTACGGCACGCGGACCTACTTCGATCTCGCGGCGGTCTACTTCCAGTCGCTCCGCGAGGGAGAGACCGACGGCGAGGTCCCGTTCGTGCTGCCCGACTTCGAGGCGCGCTACGAGCTGCCCCGACCGGTCGCGGGCGGCGTTGCGGGCTTCTTCGCCGACAGCGCCGCGGTCGTGCGCACCGACGGCGACGACGCCGCCCGCGTCTCGCTCGGCGGCGACTGGGAGCGCGAGTACGTCAGCAGGAGCGGCGTCGTGCTGACGCCCTTCGCCGAGGCGCGGGTCGACTTCTTCGCCTCGGGCGACAACGACGCCTTCACCGAGAACGCGGACATCCGCCTCGCGCCGCTCGCGGGGATCGAGGCGCGCTATCCCCTGATCAACGACAGGCGCCCGGGCGTCGCGCACGTGCTCGAGCCCATTGCGCAGGCGATCGTCGCGCCCTATGGCGGCAACGACGGCATCCCGGTCGAGGACAGCCTGCTGACCGAGTTCGACGAGACGAGCCTGTTCGCGCGGGACCACTTTCCCGGCCTCGACAGCGTGGAGGAGGGGCCGCGCCTCAACTACGGGCTGCGCTACGAGCGGATCGCGGACGAGGGGCTGGACCTCGAGGCGAGCCTGGGCCAGGTGCTCCGCCTCGAGGACGCCGACGAGTTCTCGCCGGGTTCGGGGCTCGTGGATTCGACGAGTGACCTGGTCGGCGCCTGGGCGGTCTCGTTCGCGCCCTGGGTGACGGCGCGTCAGCGGGTCCGGCTGTCGACCGATCTCGAGCTCACCCGCAACGAGGTCTACGGCGGGATCGAGCTCGACCCCGTGGGGCTCGACGTCGGCTACATCTTCCTCGAGCAGGACCCGCGCATCGAGGCGCCCGACGACCGCGAGGAGATCAGCGCGGCGGCGCGCCTGCGGCTGACCGACGCCTGGAGCGTCGGCACCTATCTGCAGCACGACATCGGCCGGGACGAGCTGGTGGAAACCGGCGGCAGCATAACCTATGAGAACGAGTGCATCGCGGTGGACCTGGGCGTCGAGAAGCGGTTCACCGACGTCGACGACGCGCCCTCGGCGCTTTCCTTCGGGCTCCAGGTGCGTCTCCTGACGCTCGGGACCGAGCCCGAGGACCGCGAGCGCGCGACCGGGGTCTGCGGCCCGCCGGCACGGACGTGAAGGGAAGAGCTTTGGAGGGTTCATGCGTGAGCTGATACGCGGTCTGCGGCTGTGGCGCGCCCTGGCGCTGCCGGTCTGGCTGCTGGCCCTGGCGCTGCCGGGGGCGGCGCAGACGCAGCAGGTGACGACGCCGTTCGCCCCCGTTGCCGTCGTCAACGGCGATCCGGTCACGGGTTTCGACCTCGAGCAGCGGGTGCGGCTGCTGAGGCTGCTCGCCGACGTCCCGGCCGACAGCGGGGCGCTCAGCCAGGCGGCGCTCGAGCAGCTCATCGAGGACCGGCTGAAGATCCAGGCGGGCAGCCGCGCAGGCATTGCGCCGACCGAAGAGGCGCTCGCTGCCGGGATCGCGCAGTTTGCCGAGAGCCGCGGCATGACGGCCGAGGCGCTGCGGTCGCGGCTCGAGCGGGCCGGGGTGACGGAGCTGGCCTTCGAGGACCTGATTGCGGCCGAGGTCGTGTGGCTCGAGCTCGTGCGGGGCCGCTATGGCCCGGGCGCCGAGCCTGACGCCGGCGAGCTCGACTCCCAGCTCGGGCAGATCGCCCAGGCGGCGCCCGGCACCGCCTACCGCCTGCAGGAGATCGGGCTGCCGGCCGAGCCGGGCGCCGAGGCCGACGCGCTTGCGCAGGCCCAGGCCCTGGCGGCGCAGCTCGCTCAGGGCGCGGACTTCACCGCGGCCGTCCGCCAGTACAGCCAGGCGCCGAGCGCAGCGCGGGACGGCGAGGTTGGATGGGTCGATGCGGACCGGCTGCCGCCGGAGCTGGCGGTGGTGCTCGCGACGCTCGAGCCGGGCCAGGTGAGCGGCCCGATCCGCGTCGGTCCCGGCTACTCGATCGTGAGGGTGCTCGAGGTGCGGCAGGGCGCGGCCCCGGCCGCCGCGGCGCCGGAGGTGCGCGAGCAGGTCCGCCGGCAGATGATGGAGCAGCGGATGGGGCAGGCGGCGCAGACCCTGATGCAGGAGCTCCGCCGCGACGCGCTGGTCGAGCGGCGGTGAGCCTGCCGCCGCTCGCGCTCACGCGCGGCGACCCGGCGGGCATCGGGGCCGAGATCGCGCTGAAGGCCTGGTCGTCCGGTGCCGTCGCCCACCCGTACTTCCTGATCGACGATCCCGCCTGGCTTGCGCGGCTGAACGCCGCCCCCGTCGAGGCGATCGCCGGGCCGGAGGAGGCGCCGGCCGTCTGGCCGCGTGCCGTGCCGGTGCTGCCCGACCCGCTGCCCGTGCCGCCGGTGCCGGGGCGGCCGGATCCGGCGAACGCGCCGGCGACGGTCGCGGCGATCGACCGGGCAGTGGCGCTGACGCGGGAAGGGCGCGCGGCCGGGGTCGTCACCAACCCGATCAACAAGAAGGCGCTCTATGTCGGCGCCGGCTTCGCCTTTCCCGGCCACACCGAGTACCTGGCGCACCTCGCCGGCGCCGCCCGGCCGGTGATGATGCTGGCGGGCCCGTCGCTTCGCGTCGTGCCGGTCACGATCCACATCCCGCTCGCGCAGGTGCCTGCGGCGCTGACGGTCGAGCTGATCGTCGAGACGGCCCGGACGGTCGATGCCGCCCTCCGCCGCGATTTCGGCCTCGCCCGGCCTCGGCTGGCGGCCGCCGGCCTCAATCCGCATGCGGGCGAGGGCGGAACGATCGGCTCCGAGGAGGTCGAGACCATCATCCCCGCGCTCGAGCGCCTGCGGGCCGAGGGCATCGACATCGCCGGGCCCCTGCCGGCGGACACGATGTTCCACGCCCCTGCGCGGGCGCGCTACGACGCGGCGCTGGCAATGTATCACGACCAGGGGCTGATCCCGCTCAAGGCGCTCGATTTCGAGCGCGGGGTCAACGTGACGCTCGGCCTCCCCTTCGTGCGCACCTCGCCCGACCACGGCACTGCCTACGACATCGCGGGGCGCGGGCTCGCGAGCCCCGTCAGCCTGATCGAGGCGCTTAACCTGGCGGCAGCGATGGCCGCGCGGCGGGCGGCCGCGCGCGTAGCGCCCGCATGACGGCCAGTTCCGCCCGTCCCACCCGCGCTGTGCCCCTTGGCGTCGAGCGGCCGATGGGGGAGGACACCGTTCCGTGCCGCCGCGCTCGCGTTCCGTGCGCATGACAGAGGACGGCCTGCCGCCGCTCCGCGAGGTGATCCGCGCGCACCGGCTCAGTGCCCGGAAGTCGCTCGGCCAGAACTTCCTGCTCGACCTGAATCTCACGCGGCGCATCGCCCGCGCATCGGGACCGCTCGAGGGCGCGACTGTCCTCGAGGTCGGCCCGGGACCCGGCGGGCTGACGCGCGCGCTCCTGGCCGAAGGTGCGGCGCAGGTGATCGCGGTCGAGCGCGACGAGCGCTGCCTCGCCGCGCTCGACGAGATCGCGGCGCGGTATCCGGGCCGGCTGCAGGTGATCCGGGGCGATGCGCTGAAGGTGGACCTGGCGCAGCACGTGACGGGACGTGCGCGGGTGGTTGCGAACCTGCCCTACAACATCGGGACCGAGCTGCTGGTGCGCTGGCTGACGCCGCTCGAGTGGCCGCCGTGGTGGGAGTCGCTGACGCTGATGTTCCAGCGCGAGGTTGCCGAGCGGATCGTCGCCCGGCCCGGCGGCGGCGCCTACGGCCGGCTCGCGGTGCTGGCGCAGTGGCGGGCCGAGCCGCGGCTGGTGCTCGGCGTGCCCGCGGCCGCCTTCACGCCCCCGCCGAAGGTGAACTCCGCGGTGGTCCGGATCGTGCCGGCCGCCCAGCCGCCGGGTGTCGATCCGGCGGTGCTGGAACGCGTCGTGGCCGCCGCCTTCGGACAGCGGCGCAAGATGCTCCGCCAGTCGCTGAGGACTTTCGACGCCGGGGCCGTGGAACTCCTAGAGCGCGCCGGCATCGGGCCGACCCGCCGCGCCGAGACGCTGACGGTCGAGGAGTTCCTGCACCTCGCCCGGATCGCAGGCCGGCACATCTGAAACGGTCGGAATTCGCGTTCAGGCGAACCCGCCGGCTGCCCGGTCCGCCTCAGTCGGCGGTGCTGTCGGCCGTCGTCTGATTGTCGCTGTCGGAGGAACGGCGGCCACCGCCCCGGCGCTTGCGCGAGCGGCTCCCGCCCAGGTCCTCGGGCGCGACGAGGAGGTCGTCGTCGTCCTCGTCGCCGGAGTCGATGGTCTGCATGCCGGAGACCGCGGCACCCGAGCTTTGTTGCCGGCCGTCGTCGTCCGCTCCGGCGCGCTCGTGCTCCTGCCGGCGCTCGCGCCCGCCCTCCTGGCGGTTGCGGCCGTGGTCCTGCCGGGCCTCCTGGCGCTCGCGGCCGCCGTCGTTCCCGTCGCCGCCGTCACCGTCCTGGCGCTCGCGCGTGTCGTCGTCGTTCTGGTCGGTGTCGTTATCGCTGTCGGACTGGGACTGCTCCCGGCGATCCTGCTGGTCCTGCTGCTGTCCGAGTGCGGCCGAGAGCAGGCGCTGATAGTGCTCCGCGTGCTGGTGGAAGTTCTCGGACGCCACCCGATCTCCGGAGGTCTGAGCGTCGCGCGCCAGCATCAGATACTTCTCGATGATCTGCTGGGCGGTGCCGCGCACCTTGCCCTCGGGGCCAGCGCTCTCGTAGACGCGGTTGACGTTGCCGCCGCCTCCGCCGCCCTTACGGTTTCCCCGCCCGCGGGCGCGGTTCGATTTCTGCGGTGATCTCATCGCGATCTTCTTTTTTTCGGTTTGTCTCAGCAATCGTGCCGAGCAGCGCCCTGCTCGGGCGTTGGCGCCGCTCGAAGAGGCGGTGCCGATGCGTGTGCTCTCACTACAAGCGTGTGTCCGGCTTCCCCGTCCATTGCAGGCATCGCGCGCTGCAACCGAACCGAACAGGTTATGCATATAGCCTTTTGTGCCTTCTGCTCAACACCTAATCGCGGGTGCGGCGCTTTTCGCCGCCTCGGTCGCGGCGAGGACCCGCGTGCGGCCGTCCATGTCGGGCCGGCAGCGCGCCGTCTCGAGGCCGGCTTCGGCCAGAAGCGCCGCGACGGCGCGGTCCTGCCCCGGCCCGAGCTCGAGCAGCAGCCGCCCGGCCGGCGCGAGCACGCGCGCGACCCGTGCGGCGATCCTGCGATAGGCGTCGAGCCCGTCGCGGCCGGCTCCGAGCGCGAGCCACGGCTCGTGGTCGCGCACCTCGGGCGCGAGCCCCGCGCGCTCGTGCTCCGCCAGATAGGGCGGGTTCGAGACGACCAGATCGAACCGGCCCTCCACCCCGTCGAGCCAGTCGGCGCGGGCGAAGCGCGCGCGTGCGTCCACCCCCAGCCGCTCTGCGTTCCGCCGCGCGACGCAGAGCGCGCCGTCGCTGATATCGATGCCCAAGCCCTCGGCCTCCGGCCACTCGGCCAGCAGCGTCAGCAGGATGCAGCCCGAGCCCGTGCCGAGGTCGAGGATCCGCGGAGGCCGCGGCCCCTCGAGCGCTGCTGCGATAAGCGTCTCCGTCTCGGGCCGCGGGTCGAGCACGTCGGGCGTGACGGCGAAGCGCCGGCCCCAGAACTCGCGCTCGCCGGTAATGTGACTGACCGGCGCCCTCCCCTCACGCGCCTCGATCGCCTGCTCGAAGCGCCCGATCTCGCGCGCGGAGGCAGCGTCGCCGAGGGATGCCGTCAGCGCCGCCGCGTCCATGCGCCCGGCCCAGCGGAACAGCCGCCGGGCGTCGCGCTCCGGGTCCGGCACGCCCGCGCCGGCCAGCCGTGCGACGCCGCGGGTGATGACGTCCGCGCGGCTCGTCACGCCTCGAACTCCGCCAGCTTCGCCGCCTGGTCGGCCTCGATCAGCGCGTCGGTGATCTCGCCGAGATCGCCCTCCATCACCTGGCCGAGCTTGTAGAGCGTGAGCCCGATCCGGTGGTCGGTCACGCGTCCCTGCGGAAAGTTGTAGGTGCGGATGCGCTCCGAGCGGTCGCCGGAGCCGACCTGGCCCTTCCGCTCGGCCGCGCGCTCGGCGTCCGCCTTCTGCCGCTCGGCGTCGAGCAGGCGCGCGCGCAGCACTTCCATCGCCCGTGCCCGGTTCTGGTGCTGCGATTTTTCCCGCGCGGACACGACGATGCCGGTGGGAAGGTGGGTCAGCCGCACGGCGCTGTCGGTCGTGTTCACGTGCTGTCCGCCTGCTCCGCTCGCGCGCATGGTGTCGATCCGGATGTCCTCGGGCCGGATCTCGATGTCGATCTCGCTCGCCTCGGGCAGCACGGCGACCGTCGCGGCCGAGGTGTGGATGCGCCCCTGTGCCTCGGTCGCGGGCACGCGCTGCACCCGGTGGACGCCGCTCTCGAACTTGAGGCGCGCGAACACGCCCTCGCCGGCGACGCGGAAGATGATTTCCTTGAGACCGCCGACCTCGCCCGGCGTCTCGTCCAGCACCTCGACCCGCCAGCCCTGGCGTTCGGCGTAGCGCTGATACATGCGGAAGAGATCGCCCGCGAACAGCGCCGCCTCGTCGCCGCCGGTGCCGGGACGGATCTCGACGATCGCCGGCCGGTCGTCGGCCCAGTCCTTTGGCAGGAGGGCGAGCCGCAG
>DATKCY010000039.1:0-4497 GCA_035512995.1 Thermohalobaculum sp. | reverse complement strand
TTCAATGTCTACCCGAAGGAGGTTGAGGGCGAGATCGACCGGATCGACGGCGTGGTCGAGAGCGCGGTCATCGGGGTGCCGCACCCGGACTTCGGCGAGGGCGTCGTTGCGGTCGTTGTGCCCGAGGACGGCGCGCGGCTCGACGAGGAGGCGGTCATGGCGCCGCTGAAAGAGCGCCTCGCGCGGTTCAAGCAGCCGAAGCGCATCGTGTTCGCGCCCGAGCTGCCTCGGAACACGATGGGGAAGGTGCAGAAGGCGGCGCTGAGGGAGGCCCACGCCGAGCTCTTCGTCGACGACGCCTCCCGCTGAGCGGGTGCGAAAATGCGCGGGGGCCCCGGCGGGGCGTCCGTGATCGAACTCCTGGCTCGGGCCCTCGACGTCCCGATCGACCCGGCGCCCGTCTACTCCTCCGGCGCCTCGCCCGCGATCGCCTCGCCGAGGACGGTCAGCTCCCCTTCCCCCGCGGGCCGGTCGTGCAGCCGGAACGGCTCGGTCGCCAGCCAGTCGAGGAGCGGCGGACCGAGCAGCACGGCCAGCAGCGCCGCGGCCCCGGCATACTGCACGACCCGCGCCACACCGCCGCCCCGGAACGCGGGCGCCAGCCAGGTGTAGTAGGTCAGCGCGCTCTCGCAGCGCCCGCAGGTGGCCTCCACCAGCAGCCCCTCCGGAACCCGGTTCCGCCGATTGCACCAGCTGCACACGATTGTCTGTTCGGCCATCGCTCGCTCCGCATCAACGCCACGCCGAAGTGAAGAATGGCGCCCGAATGTGGGGGCGGAGGACCGGAAGTGAGGATTTTTGTGGGCGGAGGCCCGAAAATGCGCCCAGTCGCGCATGCCGATGGTCATGATCTTCCAGGGTTGGTCGATGAGCCTGTTCCAGGCGTCGCAGCTGAGGGCGACGATGTCGTCGTAGCTGCCGAAGACCCGGTTCGAGAGCCAGTTGTCGCGGATGTACTGCCAGACGTTCTCGACGGGGTTCAGCTCCGGAGATCGGGGCGGCAGGGCCATCAGGGTGATGTTGTCCGGGACGACGAGCGCCTTCGACATGTGCCAGCCCGCCTGATCGAGCAGAACCACGGCGTGATATGAGCCCCCGGCTCGACGGCGGCGCTGATCTCGGCGAGGTGGGCGGTCATCGCGTGGGTGTCGCACCAGGGCATGACGAGGCCGGCGCCCTTCCCCTTCTTCGGGCAGATCGCCCCGAAGATGTAGGCGGACTGCGTGCGCTGGTCCAAGCGCACAGGCGTTTGCGACGGCCACGCCAGCGGGCAGGAGCCGAGGCATATAGCTTCCACGGCCTACGCTATAATGCGACGCAGGAACTTTTCGAAGCGGGGGCTAATGAGGCTCAGGTAAGCGAAAGCTTGCTCAACAGGCCCAAGAGCTTCGACGGAAGCAGAAATGACGCATGCGTGGGGAGAACGGAACGAAACCGGAAAGAGTCCAACCAAGAGTCCAACCCCGCGAGTGGCATATCTCGAACAGGGTCAAGTACCTGAAATCGTTGGAGGCGACGGCCGGAATCGAACCGGCGTGCACGGATTTGCAGTCCGCTGCGTAACCACTCCGCCACGTCGCCCCGCGGCTCCCGTCTCTAGCGGCGGGTACGCTGCAACGCAAGCGCTGTGGCGGGCCTGCAAGCTGCCGGCGCGAGGCGGGTCCGGCGGCCGGTCGCCGCGTTGCCCTCGCGGCCCGATTGTGGCAGAGACCGGACATCCCGAGGCCGCCGGACGCCCGCGCCATGATCGATTTCCGAACCGCCCGCCACGCGATGGTCGACAACCAGGTGCGCCCCTCGAACGTCACGCGCTATGCCGTGATCGAGGCGATGCTCGCGGTCCCGCGCGAGCTGTTCGTGCCGCGGTCGTGGCGCGAGGTCGCCTATGCCGGCACCGAGGTGCCGATCGGGCACGGGCGCGTGCTGATGGACCCGCGCACCTTCGCGATGATGCTCGACGCGGCCGATATCGACGACGCCGACCTCGTGCTCGACCTGGCGCCGGGCACCGGCTACTCGACCGCCGTGATCGCGCGCATGTGCGAGGCGGTGGTGGCGATCGAGCCCGAGCGCACCTTCGTCGAGACGGCGCAGAAGCTGCTGGTCGATCTCGAGGTCGTCAATGCCGCCGTCGACAGCGGCGACCCGGCCGCGGGCGATCCCGCGCACGGGCCCTACGACGTGATCTTCGTCAATGGCGGGGTCGAGCGGGTGCCCGAGGCGCTGACCGACCAGCTCAAGGACGGCGGACGGCTGGTCGCGATCGTCCGCGCGGGCGACGCCGGGCGCTGCCGGGTCTACCAGCGCTCGGGCAAGGCGCTGTCCGACCGCGCGGTGTTCGACGCCACGACCCCGGTGCTGCCGGGCTTCGAGAAGCCGGTGGAGTTTGTCTTCTAGGGCGGGGGCGCCCGGGACCTGCGCGGTGGGGGCACGGAATGCGGGGGGGTAGCGGACTTCTGGGGCTGGCGGCCCTTGCCGTCGCCGGCGGGCTCGGCCCCGGCCAGGCGGCGGCCGAGAGCCTGTCGGACGCGCTGAAGGACGCCTTTCTGCTGAGCCCGGAGCTTGCGGCCCAGCGGGCGAACGTGAAGATCCAGTCCGAGCGGGCGGTGCAGGCGGCGGCGCAGGGGCGGCCGCAGGTCGCGGGCAATCTCGACGCGTCGGCCCAGATCAGCGACATCGACGACTTCGGCCGCTTCGGCGAGGACGTGATCTACCCGACGACCGTGGCGCTGTCGCTGTTCCAGCCGCTCTACACCGGCGGGCAGGTCGAGAACGCGACCGAGGCCGCCGAGAAGCGGATCACGGCGCAGGAGGCGGTGCTGGTCTCGGTCGAGCAGCAGGCGCTCCTGGCGGCGGTCACCGCCTACATGGACATCCGCCGCGACATCGATCTGGTCGCGATCTCGGTCAACAACGTCGATGTGCTGGGCGAGCTGCTGGATGCGTCCGAGGAGCGCTTCGCGGTCGGCGAGGTCACCCGCACGGACGTCGAGCAGGCGCGCGCGCGCCTCGCCGCCGCGCGGGGCCTGCTGGCAGCGCAGCGGGGCGCGCTCCAGGCCTCGCGCGAGGCGTTCCTGCGCGCGGTCGGGCGCTATCCGGGCGAGCTGGCGCCGCCGCCGCCCCTGCCCGACCTGCCGGACAGCAAGGAGCACGCGATCCAGCTCGCGCTTCGCAAGGACCCGCTGGTGCTGGCGGCGCTGGTCGAGCGCGACGCCGCCGGGTCGGACGTCCGCAGCGCGATCGGCCGGCTCCTGCCGCAGGTCTCGCTGCAGGCGCAGGTCCAGCGCTCGGACGCGCGCGGCGACAGCCTGCCGCCGACCGAGCGCGGGGTCGTCGGCGTGAACGTGACCCTGCCCTTCTACAGCGGCGGCGCGAACTATGCCGCGATCCGCGAGGCGCAGGCCGCGGTCGAGGGCCGCGCGGCGGACATCACGGCGGCCCGGCGCGACGCGATGCAGGCGGTCGGCGTCGCCTGGGCGAACCTCGACGTCGCGCGCGCCAGCATCGCGGCCGGCGTGCTGGAGGTGCGCGCCGCCGAGCTCGCCTTCGAGGGCGTGCGCGAGGAGGCGAAGGTCGGCGCGCGCACCACCCTCGACGTGCTGCAGACCGAGCAGGACCTGCTCGATGCGCGCGGCGACCTGGTGGCGGCGCGGCGGGACGAGTATGTCGCGGCCTTCGAGCTGCTCGCGGCGATGGGCCTGCTGACGGTCGACCACCTGGGCCTCGAGGTCGAGACCGGCCGCGTCGCCGCGTCCTACTACGCGCGCGTCAAGGACCGGAATTTCGGCTATGACGAGACCGATGATACGGTGTGGACGGAGCGGTGGCATCCGTGAGGGCGCGCGCCCCGTCCGGCCCGGGCAACGACGTGAGGGAGCGATGAGCAAGGACCAGAAGTCGATGGACGAAGTCCTCGCCTCGATCCGGAAGATCATCCGCACGGATCCGACGGCGGCGCCGCCCGACATCTCGGCGGCGCCCGGCGGCGTGGTCGGCGACGAGACCGCGCGCACGGTGCTGGAGAAGCTCCGCCGCAGCGAGGCCAAGGACGAGCGCGAGCAGGGCAAGCCGCTCTCGACCAGCGACGACCCGGACGAGGCGGCGCGCGCGGTGCTCGACCACCTGCGCCGGCAGGCGGAGACGGAGGCGAAGGCCGAGCTGAAGCGCCCGCCCGAGCCGCCGGCCGGGGAGCCGGAGCCCGAGCTCGAGCCGACGCCGGAGGAGCCGCCCGCCGCCGAGGCCGATGCCGGTGCCGACGACGTGCCGGAGCTGGAGGAGACGGCGCCCGGTGCCGGGGCCGGGACGGAGGCCGACGCGGAGGCGGAGGCGGAGGAGCCGCTCGAGCTCGGCGCCGACGCGGGCGGCCGGGTGATGGAGCCGAAGCGGGCGCCTGCGCCGGAGCCCGAGCTGCCGCAGCCGGCGGCCGGCGCCGCGCCCGCGGCGCAGGACGACCGCGACGACCGCGACGACCGCGACGACCGCGACACGCCGGTCATG
>DATKCY010000038.1:0-2524 GCA_035512995.1 Thermohalobaculum sp. | reverse complement strand
GTGGGGCGCGCGCTTCGCCGGGCGCCGCTTTCCCTGCTCGCTCGGCCGCGGCGGGGTCGTGGCGGCGTCGGCCAAGCGGGAGGGCGATCTTGCGAGCCCCGCCGGCGCGTGGCGCATCCTCGGTGGCTACTGGCGGGCCGACCGGCTGGCGCGGCCGCGGAGCGGGCTCGCGCTCGTGCCCCTCGGGCCGCGGCAGGGCTGGGCCGAGGACCCGGAGGATCCGGCCTACAACCTCCCCGTCCGGCATCCGCACGCGCATCCCGCCGACCGGATGCGCCGGGGCGATCCGCTCTACGACATCTGCCTCGTGACCGACCACAACCGGCCGGTCGTGCCGGGCGAGGGCAGCGCGATCTTCGTCCACCTCTGGCGCGGGCCCCGCCGCCCGACGGCCGGCTGCGTCGCCTTCCGCCGCGCCGATCTCGAATGGATTCTCCGGCGGTGGACGCGGCGCGCCCGCCTGGTGATCCGGGACCGCGGCGGGCTCGGCTGAGCCGCGGGGCACCCCGATTTTTCATTGATTGGCGCGTCAATCAACATTAGCGTCCGCCTCCGGAACCGAGCGGACGGAAGCGAAGATGCCGAAGCTGGGGATGGAGCCGGTGCGGCGGCGGGCGCTGATCGAGGCGGCGATCGAGACGATCGGCGCGCAGGGCTCGCTCGACGTCACGATGGGGCGGATCGCCGAGGCGGCCGGGGTGTCGCCCGCGCTCGCGCACCACTATTTCGGCGGCAAGGACCGGCTCCTGATCGCGACCATGCGCCACCTGCTCTCCGAGTTCGGGCGGCTCGTCGCGGCCGAGCTTCGCCGGCAGGAGACGCCGCGGGCGCGGATCTCGGCCGTCGTCGCCAAGAGCTTCGCGCCCGAGCAGTTCGCCCCGGGCAACGTCGCCGCCTGGCTCGCCTTCTATGTCCGCGCGCAGAGCGACCCGGAGGCCCAGCGCCTGCTCCGGGTCTACAAGCGCCGCGTGCACTCGAACCTCGTCGAGCCGCTCGCCCGTCTCGCCCCGCGCGCCGACGCCGAGCGGATCGCCGACGGGACCGCCGCGATGATCGACGGCCTCTACATCCGCCGCGCGCTCAGGGACGGCGGCCCGGATGCCGAGGCCACCGTCCGCCTGGTCGAGCGGCATGTCGACGACGCCCTCGCGGCGCTCGCACGCAGGGAGGGCTGAGCGCCATGCCGGACGGACGGCCGAACATCCTGATCCTGATGGTCGACCAGCTGAACGGCACGCTGTTCCCGGACGGGCCGGCGCCGTTCCTGGACGTGCCGAACCTCTCGCGCCTCGCCGAGCGGTCGGTCCGGTTCGCGAACTGCTACTCCGCAAGCCCGCTCTGCGCGCCCGGCCGCGCGAGCTTCATGTCGGGCCTCATGCCGCGGCGCACGCGCGCCTACGACAACGCGGCCGAGTTCGCCTCCGACATCCCGACCTATGCGCACCACCTGCGCCGGGCCGGCTACTACACCTGCCTCTCCGGCAAGATGCACTTCGTCGGCCCCGACCAGCTCCACGGGTTCGAGGAGCGGATGACGACCGACATCTACCCGGCCGACTTCGGCTGGACGCCCGACTATCGGAAGCCCGGCGAGCGGATCGACTGGTGGTACCACAACCTCGGCTCGGTCACCGGCGCCGGCATCGCCGAGATCTCGAACCAGATGGAGTACGACGACGAGGTCGCGCACAACGCCGAGCAGCGGCTCTACGACATCGCGCGCGGCAACTACGTCCGCCCGTGGTGCCTGACCGTCAGCTTCACCCACCCGCACGACCCCTACGTCGCCCGCCGGCAGTTCTGGGAGCGCTACGCGGGCTGCGAGCACCTGGAGCCGGTGGTCCCGGCGATCCCCTACGAGGACCAGGACCCGCACTCGAAGCGCCTGCTCGACGCCTCGAACTGGCGCGACTACGAGATCCGGGACGAGGACATCCGCCGCTCGCGCCGCGCCTACTTCGCCAACATCTCGTATCTGGACGAGAAGATCGGCCGCCTCATGGCCATCCTCGAGCGCTGCGGCATGGCCGACGACACGATCGTCATGTTCGTCAGCGACCACGGCGACATGCTGGGCGAGCGCGGGCTCTGGTTCAAGATGAGCTTCTTCGAGGGCTCGGCCCGCGTGCCGCTGATGATCGCGGCGCCGGGCCTCAAGCCCCGCCGGATCGACACGCCGGTCTCCACCATCGACGCGACGCCCACGCTCGGCGAGCTCGCCGGCGTGTCGCTGGCCGAGATGGCTCCCTGGGCCGACGGCGAGAGCCTGGTGTCGCTCGCCTCCGGGGGCGAGCGCACCTCGCCCGTCGCGATGGAGTACGCGGCCGAGGGCAGCTACGCCCCGCTCGTGGCCCTTTGCTCGGGCGGCTGGAAGTACACCCGCTGCGCGCTCGACCCCGAGCAGCTGTTCGACCTGGCGGCCGACCCGCACGAGCTGAAGAACCTCGCCGACGACCCCGCGCATGAGGAGACGCTGCTGGCGCTGAGGTCGCAGGCCGACGCCCGCTGGGACCTCGCCGCCTTC
>DATKCY010000037.1:0-4385 GCA_035512995.1 Thermohalobaculum sp. | reverse complement strand
GCCGCGGCGGGTCGGGCACGACCGGAGCCGACAGCGTCTCGGCCCGCTCGGCCGCGGCGCGCGCCGTGCTGCCGAGGGCGGCGCCGATGGCGATCCCCTCGAGCGGGTCGGGCGCGGCCTCCGTGTAGACGCCGGGCGACGGCGAGGCCGGCGTGTCGACCAGCCTCGGCCACGGCGCCTCGGCCGTGCCGGGCGCCTCGGGCAGGTCGTGGTCGGCGAAGAGTCCGGCCGTCCCGCACCCGGCGAGCGCGAGAAGGCCCGCGGCCGACAGGACCGTGCCGAGCGGCCCTTTCGCCCGCGCCGGACCGCGACCCCTGGCGCTCATGGTTCTGCCGAGCCCTCTCCGCTCCCGCGCCCGACCCGGACGCGCCGAAACCCTACCCCTCGCCGCGCGCACGCGCTAGGCTCCCCGAAACAGAAAGACGGCCGGAAGGGAGGACTCTGCGGATGGCGGAAAAAGGCACTGGCGAAGGCGGACAGCACCAGGCCGGCGAGGGCGCGGCGCTCGCCGAGCGGATCGCGAAGATCGTGGAGCGCAGCCAGCGGATCTGGGCCGAGTCGCTCGATCGCAGGGTCGAGGACCCGACGATGCGCAACCCCGACCCGCTGAACAGCGGTCCGGCGATGATGCGCTGGGGCCACGACTACTTGTCCAACCCGCAGAAGGCGGTCGAGGCGGGCCTGGATTTCTTGCAGGCGCAGGTCGGCCTCTGGAACCGGATGCTGAGCGGCAGCCTGGGGCACGAGAAGCCCGAGCCGATGATCCGCCCCGACAAGGGCGACAAGCGGTTCAATGACGAGATCTGGAGCGACAACCCGTTCTACGACTACCTGAAGCAGTCCTACCTGCTGACCGGGCAATGGCTTAAGGAGCGGCTGGAGGAGGCCGAGGGGCTGACCCCGCAGGACCGGCGGAAGCTCGCGCTGATCACGCGCAACTACATCGACGCGACCGCCCCGACCAACATGCCCTCGCTGAACCCCGAGGTGCTGAAGACGACGATCGAGGAGGGCGGCGACAACCTGCTCCGCGGGCTCGAGCACCTACTCCGCGACCTCGAGCACGGGCACGGGCAGCTGCGCATCCGCCAGACAGACCTGGAGCACTTCAAGGTCGGCGAGAACCTGGCGACGACGCCCGGCAAGGTGATCTTCCAGAACGAGATCTTCCAGCTCATCCAGTACGCGCCGGCGACCGACCAGGTGCACGCGCGGCCCGTGCTGTTCGTGCCGCCCTGGATCAACAAGTTCTACATCCTCGACCTGAACGAGAAGAAGTCGCTGATTCGCTGGCTGGTCGCGCACGGCCACACGGTGCTCGTCGTCTCCTGGGTCAATCCCGACGAGCACCAGAGGGACGAGACCTGGGAGAGCTACATGAAGAAGGGCGTGCTGACCGCCCTGGAGAAGACGCTCGAGGAGACGGGCGCCGACAAGGCGAACGTGGTCGGCTACTGCATCGGCGGCACGATGCTCGGCACCACGCTCGCCTGGATGGCGGCCAAGGGCGATCACCGCGTCGCCTCGGCCACCTTCCTGACGACGCAGCTCGATTTTTCCGACGCCGGCGACCTGCAGGTGTTCGCCGACGAAGAGGTGATCGAGGCGGTCGAGGACTCCATGGGCGACCGCGGGTATCTCTCGGCCGAGAACATGTTCGACGCGTTCAACAGCTTGCGCTCGACCGACCTGATCTGGGGCTTCGTCGTCAGCAACTATCTGCTGGGGAAGGAGAACTTCCCGTTCGACCTGCTGTTCTGGAACTCGGATTCGACGGCGATGCCGGGCAAGGTGCACTTCTACTACCTGCGCACCTTCTACAACCGGAACGCGCTCGCGCGCGGCGAGCTTACGGTCGACGGGGAGCGGCTGGACCTCGCCGATATCAAGCTGCCCTGCTTCCACGTCGCGACCCTCGAGGATCACATCGCGCCCGCGGACTCGGCCTATCGCGGCGCGCGAATGCTGAGCGGGCGGCGGCACAAGTTCGTGCTGGCGGGCTCGGGCCACATCGCGGGCGTCGTCAACCCGCCCGAGGCGGAGAAGTACCAGTACTGGACGCGACCGGGCCTGAAACCCGAGACCCTGGAGGAGTGGCGGAGCGACGCGAAGGAGACACCCGGCTCGTGGTGGCCCGACTGGCACAGATGGCTGGCGCGGCAGTCCGACAAGAAGGTCAAGGCGCGCGAGCCGGGCAAGACGCTCGGCGTCGTCGAGGACGCGCCGGGCAGCTACGTCAAGGTGCGCGCCGACCTGCGCGACGACTGACCCCGGCCCGGCCGGCCGCCCGCTCGGGAGCCCTCCCATGCGCCTCGCCGACAAGATCGCCATCGTCACGGGCGGAGGCTCGGGCTTCGGCCGCGGCATAGCCGAGCGCTTCGCCGCCGAGGGCGCGCGGGTGCTGGTCGCCGACATCGATGGCGACGCGGCGGAGGAGGTGGCGGGAGAGATCGGCCGCCACCGGCCGGAGTTCGTGCGCGCGCACCGGGCCGACGTCTCGCGCCCCGGCGAGGTGAAGGTGATGGTCGACGCGGCCGTGGACGCCTTCGGCGGGCTCGACATCGTCGTCAACAACGCCGGCATCACGCACCGCAACAAGCCGATGCTGGAGGTCGGCGAGGAGGAGGTCGACCGGATCTTCGCGGTGAACGTGAAGGCGATCTGGGCCTCGGCGCTGGCCGCGGTGCCGGTGTTCCGCGCCCGCGGCGGCGGCGTGATCCTGAACATCGCGTCCACCGCCGGCGTGCGCCCGCGGCCCGGGCTCGCGGTCTACAACGCGTCCAAGGGGGCGGCGATCACGCTCACCCGCTCGATGGCGGTCGAGTTCGCGCCCGACCGGATCCGCGTCTGCGCGCTGAACCCGGTGGCCGGCGAGACGCCGCTCCTGGCCTCGTTCATGGGCGAGGACACGCCGGAGGTCCGCGAGAGGTTCATGTCGGTGATCCCGCTCGGGCGGTTCAGCCGGCCCGACGACATCGCGAACGCGGCGCTGTTCCTCTGCTCGGACGAGGCGGAGTTCCTGACCGGGGTCTGCCTGGACGTCGACGGCGGGCGCTGCGTCTGAGGTTCCGAACCGCCGCTCGCCAGAATGCGCAGCCCCGGGCTTGACCCGGGGCCTCGTGCGGCGGGGCCCCGGCTCGAGGCCAGGGCTGCCGTCGCCGGCGTCAGCGCCTCAGCGTGCCGCCGGTCGCCTTCTCGACCGCCGCAACGATGCGCCCCGCCACGGCCTCGATCTCGGGCTCGGTCAGGGTCTGCTCCTGCGGCTGCAGGCGGACGGTGACGGCGATGGACTTCCGGCCCTCGCCGAACTGCTCGACCGCGCGGGGGCCCGAGAAGACGTCGAAGATCTCGGCCTGCTCGATCAGCCGTCTGTCGGCGCCGGTCGCGGCGCGCAGCACGGCCCCGGCCTCGACCCCCTCCTCGACCACGAAGGCGAAGTCGCGCTCGACCGCCTGCAGGTCGGAGGCGGCGAGGGCCGGCCGCGCCGTGCCCTTCGCGCGCGGCATCGGCGGGTTCGCGAGCATGACAATCGCCGCAACCGCCGGCCCCTTCATGGCCATCGCCTCGAGCGCCCGCGGGTGTAGCTCGCCGAAGACGGCGAGTGGGTTCTTCGGCCCGAGCTTCAGCACGGCGGAGCGGCCGGGGTGGAACCACGCGGGCGCCTCGCGCGCCACCATCAGCCGGCCGGTGTCGACGCCGAGGGCGGAGAGCAGCGCCTCGGCATCCGCCTTCGCATCGTGGAGGTCGACGGGCCGGCGGGTGCCGGACCAGTGGCGCGGGGCGGTGTGGCCGACGCGGAGGGCTGTCGCGTGCGGCGCCTGCTCGTCCGGCTCGCCGCCGTGGAACACGGGCCCGATCTCGAACAGCCCGAGGTCGCCGAAGCCGCGCGCCTGGTTGCGGGCCGCCGCGGCGAGGAGGCCCGGCAGCAGGTCGGGCCTGAGATGCGACATCTCGGACGAGATCGGGTTCTCGAGGCGCACCGCCTCGGCGCCGCCGCCGAACGCCCTGGCGGCGGCCTCGGCGACGAACGAATAGGTCACGCACTCGTTGAGGCCGAGGGCCGAGAGCTGGCGGCGGGCGCGCGATTCGCGGGCCTGCATCGGGCTCAGCGTCGGGCGGGCGACCCCGGCGGCCGGCCGCGGCAGCGGTTGAGCCTGCAGCCGGGTCAGCGAGGCGACGCGGGCAATCTCCTCGACCAGGTCGGCCTCGCCCTGCACGTCGGGGCGCCAGGAGGGGACGGCGACGTCCCAGGTCTCGGCCGTCTTCCGGGGCTCGAAGCCCAGCGCCTCGAGGATGCGGACCTGCTCGCCCTCGCCGATCTCCATGCCGACGAGGCTGATCACGCGGGCGGGGTCGAGCGTATAGGAGCGCCGCCAGTCGGGCAC
>DATKCY010000036.1:0-2957 GCA_035512995.1 Thermohalobaculum sp. | reverse complement strand
TCCGACGATCTGTCGGTCTGCGACCGGGTCGCGGAGCGGGAGATCGTCGCGTCGACTGTCGAGGCCTGCGAGACGCAGATGATCGAGCGGCCCGAAGCGCGCCGGCTCGACTACCCGGCCGCGCTCGTGGTCTGCCGCGAGCAGGACGAGGAGCCGCTGCTGGTCGCCACGACCGACTAGCGCGAGACTTCCTCCCCTGTGGAACGGGTCGCGGGCGTGGCAG
Source organism: Thermohalobaculum sp. (assembly GCA_035512995.1). Lineage (GTDB taxonomy): Bacteria > Pseudomonadota > Alphaproteobacteria > Rhodobacterales > Rhodobacteraceae > Thermohalobaculum. Next base: position 2,734 of record DATKCY010000036.1, on the reverse strand, counting down.
ATTTCCGCGGGTTTACTCCAGCTTTACCCACGGGGTCCGGATCAGCGGGCCGGTGTCGATTCGTGGCCGGTCGCTGAGGGGATTCCGCCCGGCCGCCGCCCCCGACTGAAGCCGGTCCATCCCGCGCGCGACCGTCCCCGCCCGCGCCGCCCGCGCGGCCGCGGTGTCGGCGTCGAGGGCGGCGCGGTCCGCGCGCGCCGCATTGCGGAGAAAGCGCTGCAGCCGGTCCTGCATCAGGCGCTGGCGCGCGCGCTCGGCCGCGTCGGCCGCGCGGCGTACCTCCCCGGCCGGGTCGTCCAGCCGCTCCGCCGCCAGGGGTGCCAGCAGGCGGGGCGGGGGCGGCGGCAACGCGCCCTCGCGGGCTGCGTCCTCGGCCCGCTCGCGCGCGCTCCGGGCCGCGCGCTCCGCCTGCTCGACGCTCCGCCGCAGCGGCGCGCTCTGGCGCAGATGGTCGCGGCGGTCGAAAAGCCGCTCGAACAGTCCCGGTCGGAGCGCAGGCACCGACGGGTCCGTCTGCGCCTCCGCCCCCGGAACGGCACCGATCACGAGCAGCACCGCCCCTGCGAATGCCCGGCAGGGCATGGGGATCGGCGCGCGGCGGCTCGGCGTGGCTGCGGCTGGCATGCCTCCTAGGTCGGGGTTCCTTCCTGAAAGGCAAGGCCGCATTGCGCGCGCCGCCAATCGACCCCGGGCACCGGGGACCCATGTTTGCGTCAGGGAAACGCTCGTCCTGGGCCGTGATCGACACTCCATGCGGAGGCCGGCAATGGCTGATCAGGATGAACTGTCGCGCGGCTGGGTTCGCGCGCTCTGGCCCGGCGAGGAGGAGCGGCTTGTCGCCCACCTCATGCGCCTGAGCCCCGACGACCGCTACGGCCGCTTTCTCGGTACCGCCGATGAGGAGACCGTGCGCCGCCACGTCGAGCGTGCGCGCGGCGCCGGCCGCTGGCAGGTGATCGGCTGGTTCGAGGGCGGCGTGCTGCGCGCCGCGGTCGAGGTCGTGACCGTCGGCGGCGAGGCCGAGGCGGCCCTGACGACCGAGCCCGGCTATCGCCGCCGCGGCGTCGCCGGCCGGCTGCTCGCGCGCGCCACGCGCCGCGCCGCGCTGGCGGGCGCCGAGCGGCTGGTGCTCTACACGAGCTCCTCGAACGCCGCGGTCGTGCGGCTCGCCCGCAACGCCGGCATGCACTGCCGCGCCGACGGGTGCGAGATCAAGGCCGAGGTCGCGCTGACGAGGCCGGACCCGGTTGCCGTCAGCCGCGACGCGATCGAGGAGCGGCAGGGACAGCTCGCCAGCGCCTCGGCCCAGCTCTTCCCGCTCGCCACGCAGGTCTGGTGGGCGGCGCTCTCGCCGGCCGCTCCACCGGCGGGCGGCGCCGAGGCGCCATAGGGCCCGATTGCGACATCGCGTGTTCGCTCCCGAGCGCGACGGGATGCCGGGCGGGGCGCAAGGGTCGGCGCGGACCCACACGAGCCCCGGAGCGCCGCCATGACCCTGCATCCCTCCGAGCTTGCCGCCGTCACCCGGCCGATCGAGACGGCGAACGGGCTGCCGAGCGCGCTCTACGTCGACGAGGCGCTCTTCCGGGTCGAGGCCGAGCGCGTCTTCTTCCGCACCTGGGCCGCCATCGGCACAGCCAGCGCGGTGCCCGGGCCCGGCGACGCCCGGCCGTTCACCTTCCTCGGCCAGCCGCTGGTGATGGTCCGTGACCTCGAGGGCACGCTCCGCGTCTTCCAGAACGTCTGCCGGCACCGCGGCATGGTGCTGGTCGAGGCGCCGGGCAGGCTCCGGCGCGCGATCCGCTGCCCCTATCACTCGTGGTGCTACGAGCTCGACGGGCGGCTGCGCACGACGCCGCACGTCGGCGGCCCCGGCACCAACCGCCACGACGCGATCGACCGCGAGAGCCTCGGCCTGATCGAGGTGCGGAGCCACGAGTGGCTGGGCGTCGTCTTCGTCAACATCGACGGCAACGCGCCGGCCTTCGAGGACCATGCCGCCGCGGCGATGGCCCGCTGGGCCGAGTTCGACCGCCCGCTCCACACCGCCCCGGACAGCGGCTTCGACCTCGAGGTCAGGACGAACTGGAAGCTCGCGGTCGAGAACTACTGCGAGAGCTATCACCTGCCCTGGGTGCACCCCGGGCTCAACAGCTATTCCCGGCTCGAGGACCACTATCACATCGAGGCGCCGGGCGCGTTCTCGGGGCAGGGGACCCGGGTCTACCGGCCGATGCTGGCCGAGGACGGCCGGCGCTTTCCGCTGTTCGAGGGGCTCTCGGAGACATGGGACGAGGGGGCGGAGTACATCGCGCTCTACCCGAACGTGCTGCTCGGCGTGCACAAGGACCACACCTTCGCGATCGTGCTCGAGCCCGTCGCGGTCGATCGCACGATCGAGCACGTGACGATCTTCTACACCGACGCGGGTGTTCTGGGCGAGGACTGGGCCGAGACGCGCCGGAAGAATGCGGCGATGTGGAAGGAGGTCTTCGTCGAGGACGTGTTCGTCGTGGAGGGGATGCAGCGCGGCCGGCACGCCCGCGGCTTCGACGGCGGCCGCTTCAGCCCGGTGATGGACAATCCGACCCACTGCTTCCACCGCTGGGTGGCGGACGCGATGGCGGAGGGCGCGCCCGGCGCCGCCGCGGCGGCTGAGTAATGCGCGAGTCAAGCGGCATGGCGGTGGGGTTGGAAGCTGGTGCGGTTGCGGAGCATCGTCCGGAGGACGGTA
>DATKCY010000035.1:0-7565 GCA_035512995.1 Thermohalobaculum sp. | reverse complement strand
GTAGGCGTCCTCGAGGCCGTCGAGGAACATGTGGTCCTTGACCTCCGCGTGCCCGAGCCGGGCGCCGCCCCGCATCTTCGGCAGCAGGTAGGGCGCGTTCGTCATGCTCTCCATGCCGCCCGCGACCACGACGCCGCTGCCCTCGGCCGCGAGCTGGTCGTGCGCGATCATCACCGCCTTCATGCCGGAGCCGCACATCTTGTTCAGCGTCGTCGCCGGCACGTCCTTGGCGAGCCCGGCCGCGAAGCCCGCCTGCCGGGCCGGCGCCTGGCCCTGCCCCGCCGTCAGCACGTTGCCCATCAGGAGCTCGCCGACGCTGCCGGGGTCGATGCCGCCGCGCTCGAGCGCCGCCTTGATCGCGACGCCGCCGAGGTCGCTGGCGGTCGCGCCGCCGAGCTCGCCCTGGAATCCGCCCATCGGCGTGCGCGCGGCGCCTGCGATGACGATCGGATCTGCCATTGGTGTCCTCCGTGGCTGTATCGGCGTGGCTTCGTCCTGAGATATGCGCGTCGGGGCACCGCACCAGCCCCCCGGGGCCTCAGCGCCTGGCGCCCCGGCTGTAATGCAGAAGGTTGAAGCCCGCCAGCGCCCTCTCGACCGGAGCCCACTCGCACAGGAAGGACGGCCAGTCGAGGCCGAGCCGCGCCGCTGCCTGGGCCAGCGTCCCGCCCCGGCAGGCCGACTGGATCAGCCGCGCCGCGGGGCGCGGGAGCGGGAGCGTGAACGACAGCCCGTCGAGCGTCAGCCGGAGCCGCCCGCGCCGCGCGACCTCCGCCGCCAGCGCGTCGGCGGCGACGCCCCTGAGATGCGCGACGGCGTCCGGACCGGCAGTGGCCGGCCGCGGCGCCGACACCACCGGCGCGGCATAGACGACGTGCGTCTTCATGTTCCCCGCCAGGTCCTCGGCCAGCCCCGCCCGCGCGGCGGGGGAGAGGCGGCGGGCGCGCTCGGCGAAGGCCGGGTCGGCCGGCAGGTAGCGCTCCGGCTCGTAGCGCGCGGGCTCGAGCAGGCGCACGGGCGCCAGGCCCGCGCGTCCGAGCGCCGAGAAAAGCTCGCCGATCCGGAACGGCCGGTCGCGGGCGTGCAGCAGCAGGTCGTAGAGCCCGGCGTCGCCGTCGCGGTGGTCGCCGACCAGCGGATTGCGCGCGAACGGGTGCGTGGGCGCCAGCCGCCCGAGCGCCGCGCGTGCGAGCCGGACACGCTCGGCCGGGGGATCGTCCGCGAGGAGCGTCCCGAAGGCCGCCTGCAGCGGGTAGACGCCGTCCCGCCCGTGCGGCGCATAGACCATGAGGCCGATGCCCCCGCCGGGAGCGAGCGCGGCGGCGAGCGCGCGCATCCCCGCCTCCGGATCGCGGAGGTGGTGCAGAACGCCGCAGCAGTCGATGTAGTCGAACCGGCCGAGGCCCGGCGCCTCCCCGAGCTCGGCCGTCACGAAGCGGATCGAGGCCAGGCCCCGGGCCGTCGCCCGCGCCTCGGCGATCGCCCTCGCGGCGCGCGAGAGGTCGAGATAGGTGATCTCGGCCGGGGTCCGCATGTCGGCCAGCTTCTGCGCCAGCATGATCAGCCCGTCGCCGGTGCCGCCGCCGGCGACCAGCGCGCGGAAGGGGCGCGACCAGTCGCGGGCGCCGCCATGGAGGATGTGGTCGATCTCGACCGGATGCGAGGGAGATCCCTCGATCAGCCGCCGCGCCTCGTCGGCCGGATCGCGGTGGGGATAGGGGTAGTGCTCGTACTGGAGGGCGACCGGGTCGGTCGCCGGATCGATCGCGGCCATGACGGCGTCCTCGCGGGTCCCCTGCCCTTCATGGCCCGGATCGCCCGCGCACGGCAAGGCTGCGACGAGGATCGGCCGGGCGCGGGATCAGACCGCGCCCGGCCGGTGCGTCAGCTCCGGCTCTTGACCATGCGGTAGCCCCAGATCAGCAGCGACGCGCCGATGATCGCGACGATGAAGTTCGCGAGCCAGCCGACCGCCGCGAAGCCGAAAATCAGCGCGAGAATGAAGTTCAGGATGACCGCGCCGAGGATGCCGAGGATGATGTTGGTCAGCAGACCGAGGTCCGCGCCCATGAACTTCTCCGCGATCCATCCGGCGAGCCCGCCGATGATGATCGCCCCAATCCAGCCTACGCCCTCCATTTCCCTCTCCTTTGTCTGCTGCTCGACACTTCGCGAGCATAGGGTTGCAGATTCACGAACGCCGGGCGCGGACGTTTGGTTCCACGCGGGGCACAGCCTGTCCGCGACCCCGATCGGTCTCTATCGGACAAGACGGCGGTCCGCTTCGGCTGCAGGCTGCGGAGCCGGCATAGTCTCGGGAGCGGACCATGAAAGACGCCTTCACCCTCCCTCGTCGCAAGGTCGACCCGGCCGCCCGGCCCGCGACCCGCGCCGACGGGAGCCCGCTCGATCCCGACCGGGTGGAGATCGGGCCGACCGCGCTCGCCTTCGCCGAGTGGGCCGAGGCGGGGCTCGAGCCGCCGGACCTGGACGCGATGCGCCGCTACCGCCACCGCCGGCTGGTCGAGCACATCGTCGCGCGCGACCTCGGCGGGCTCCTGATGTTCGACCCGCTCAACATCCGCTACGCGACCGACACGACCAACATGCAGCTCTGGAACGCGCACAACCCGTTCCGCGCGGTGCTGCTGACCGCGGACGGGCACATGGTGCTCTGGGAGTACAAGGGGCCCCGCTTCGCGTTCCTGTCGTCCTACAACCCGCTGGTCCGCGAGGTCCGCGGCGGCGCCTCGATGTTCTACTTCTCGACCGGCGACCGGTGCGGGGAGGCGGCGGCCGGGTTCGTGGCCCAGCTCGAGGAGCTGATGGCCGCCCACGCGCCGGGCTGTCGCCGCCTCGCCGTCGACAAGATCATGGTGCCGGGCTTCCGCGCGCTCGAGGCCGCGGGCTTCGAGGTGCACGAGGGCGAGGAGGTGACCGAGAAGGCGCGCGCCGTGAAGGGCCCCGACGAGATCCTGGCGATGCGCTGCGCCATGCACGCCTGCGAGGCCTCGGTCGCCGCGATGGAGCGCGCGGCCCGCCCGGGCCTGACCGAGGACGACATCTGGGCCGTGCTGCATGCCGAGAACATCCGCCGCGGCGGCGAGTGGATCGAGACCCGGCTCCTCGCCTCCGGGCCGCGCACAAACCCGTGGTTCCAGGAGTGCGGTCCGCGGGTGGTGCAGGCGAACGAGGTGCTGGCCTTCGACACCGATCTGATCGGCTGCTACGGCATGTGCTCGGACATCAGCCGCACCTGGTGGATCGGCGACGACGAGCCGCCGGCGGAGGTGCGGCGGCTCTACCGGTACGCGCACGAGCACATCATGACCAACATGGCGATGCTGAGGCCCGGCGTCGCCTTCCGCGACCTCGTCTTCGGCGGCCACCAGCTCGACGCCGAGTTCGTGGCCTCCCGCTACGGCTGCCGCATGCACGGCGTCGGGCTCTGCGACGAGTGGCCGTCGATCGCCTACCCGGAGGACTATCGCGAGGGCGCGTTCGAGTACGTGCTCGAGCCCGGCATGATGCTCTGCGTCGAGGCGCTGATCGCGCACCGGGGCGGCGCCTTCTCGATCAAGCTCGAGGACCAGGTGCTGATCACCGGGAACGGCCACGAGAACCTGACGCGCTATCCGTTCGACGCGCGCCTGATGGCCTGACCGGCCCCGCCTGCATCACCGCCCGGCGCGGCCGGAACTGTTCTTCTTCGTCTGATAACGCCAACGCGGCGTTAACCGATTCGCGTCATCGTAAAACGCGTTGAGGCAGGAGAAGAACGATGAAGATCCTGGCAAAGGCGGGCACGGACCCGCTGGCTTTGATCCTTGCGGGACTGCTGCTTGCGGCAACATTGACTGGCGGCGTCGCGGCCTTCGCCATCGGGTTCGCCGGGGCAGCGGCCGCCGGGCCGGCGGCCGCGCTGACCGGGGACGCCGCCGAGCCGGAAATGTCTGACTGACGCGGCCCGGACGTCCCGGTCTTCCGCCCCCGACAGAGGGACCGGGGCGGGCCGCTTCGGTTGCGCCGGCGCGCGCGCCGGACGGTGGCGAGCGCGACGCCTGCCCGGCCGACGTGGCGGCGACCCCGGACGGGTCCCCCGGAGATACTTCGAAATCTCGGCTGGCAGCACTCCGCCGCCGCTAGATATTGCGTCCCGAGGGCCCGATCTGTTTAATGGCGGCTTCGAGCAGTCCCGAGTCCATCGGTGGGAAGAAGAGCACGATGAGTGCCCCCGACCTCTTCGGCGCCGAGGCCGCCGAGAAGCTGTACGACGCCTCCGCGATCGAGGTGCTGGAGGGGCTCGAGCCCGTCCGCAAGCGCCCCGGCATGTATGTCGGCGGCACCGACGAACGGGCGCTGCACCACCTGGTCGCCGAGGTGCTCGACAACGCGATGGACGAGGCCGTCGCCGGCCACGCCAACCGCATCGAGGTCGAGGTCTTCGCCGACGGCTCGGTCGCCGTCACCGACAACGGCCGCGGCATCCCCGTGGACCCGCACCCGCGGTTCCCGGACAAGTCGGCGCTCGAGGTGATCCTGACGACGCTGCACTCCGGCGGAAAGTTCTCCGACAAGAGCTACCAGACCGCGGGCGGGCTGCACGGCGTCGGCGTCTCGGTCGTCAATGCGCTCTCCGACGATCTGCAGGTCGAGGTGGCGCGCGGAAAACGCCTCTGGCGGCAGGCGTTCTCGCGCGGCAAGCCGCAGGGGCCGCTCGAGGAGGCGGGCGCCGCGCCGAACAGGCGGGGCACCTGGCTGCGCTTCCACCCGGACCCGGAGATCTTCGGCGCCCGCGCCCGCTTCCGCCCGGCCCGGCTCTACCGCATGGCGCGGTCGAAGGCGTACCTCTTCCGCGGGGTCGAGATCCGCTGGCGCTGCGCGCCCGAGCTGATCGTGGACAAGGACCCGACGCCGGCCGAGGACAGCTTCCGCTTCCCCGGCGGGCTCGAGGACTATCTGGCCCACACCCTGAGCGGGACCGAGTTCTTCGGCGACGCCCCGTTCGCGGGCAAGGTCGAGTTCGCGGAGCGGTTCGGCGCCGGCACCCACGGCTCGGTCGAGTGGGCGATCGCCTGGACCCCGCTCCGCGACGGCGAGGTCCAGTCCTACTGCAACACGATCCCGACGCCCGAGGGCGGCACGCACGAGGCGGGCTTCTGGGCCGCGGTCACCAAGGGGCTGCGCGCCCATGGCGAGCTCACGTCGAACCGCAAGGCCGCGAACATCACCCGCGACGACGTCACCGCCAGCGCCGCGGCGATGATCTCGGTCTTCATCCGCGACCCGGAGTTCGTGGGCCAGACCAAGGACCGGCTGGCGACGACCGAGGCGGCGCGGCTGGTCGAGGCGGCGGTGCGCGACCGCGTCGACACCTGGCTCGGCGCGCATCCGCGCCGCGCGGGCGAGATCCTGGAGCACATCGTCGAGCGGGCGGACGAGCGCCTTCGCCGCCGCGCCGAGAAGGAGACCTCGCGGAAGTCGGCAACCAAGCGGCTGCGGCTGCCCGGCAAGCTCGCCGACTGCTCGAACGCGACGCGCGAGGGCTCGGAGCTGTTCCTGGTCGAGGGCGACAGCGCAGGCGGCAGCGCCAAGCAGGCGCGCGACCGGAAGTTCCAGGCGGTGCTGCCGCTCCGCGGCAAGATCCTGAACGTGCTCGGCGCCGCGTCGTCCAAGCTCGGCCAGAACCAGGAGCTCGCCGACCTGATGCAGGCAATGGGCGTCGGCTCGGGCGCGAAGTACCGCGAGGACGACCTGCGCTACGACAAGATCATCATCATGTGCGACGCCGACGTCGACGGCGCGCACATCGCGGCGCTGCTGATGACGTTCTTCTTCACCCAGCTCCGCCCGCTGATCGAGCAGGGGCACCTGTACCTCGCCGACCCGCCGCTCTACCGCCTGACGCAGGGGTCGCGGACGGTCTACGCCAAGGACGACGCCGAGAAGGACCGGCTGGTGGCCGAGGGGCTGGGCGGCAAAGGCAAGGTCGAGGTCGGCCGTTTCAAGGGCCTGGGCGAGATGAACCCGCGCCAGCTCAAGGAGACGACGATGGCCCTGGCCAGCCGCCGGCTGATCCGCGTCGCGATCGACGGCGAGGACACCGGCGAGACCGACGACCTCGTCACCCGCCTGATGGGCAAGAAGGCCGAACTCCGCTTCCAGTACATCCAGGAGAACGCCCGCTTCGCCGAGGACCTGGACGTCTAGCTCGACGCGCAGGCCGCGGGGGTGCGGGCAGTTCGGCTCGGGGGCCGGGACCTCGAGGGTACGGGCAGTCCCGGGCTTGACCCGGGACCTCCTTCAGCACCTCCGACGGTGGAAGCGGGCCCCGGCTCGGGGGCCGGGGCTGCACAGATCTCCCGCAGGCCATGCTCGCGGACCACCTCCCGGCCCGAGCCCCTTCCCATCCTTCGCGACCGATGGCATGAACAGCGGCCGTTCGCGCCGAGGTCATCCGATGCCGCGCATTCCTGACACGCCTGCCGCCGGCATGGCCCTGATGGCGTGCGGGGTATCGATCGCGCCCGTCATGGACGTCTGCGCGAAGATCCTGACCGACACGATGAGCCCGGGCTCGGTCGCGTTCTGGCGCTTCATAGCCCAGCTCTGCGTGCTGGCGCCGCTGTTCCTGCTGCCGCGGCGATGGGTGTGGCCGGGGCGGTACCACGTGCTCGGCGGGCTGAGCCTGGCCGTGGCGCTGGTCTCCATCGCGGCCGCGCTCCGCGTCATGCCGGTCGCGAACGTGATCGCGATCTTCTTCGTCGAGCCGCTGATCCTGACGCTGATGTCGGCCTATCTGCTCGGCGAGGGGCTCGGCTGGCGCAGGTTGACCGCGGTCGGCATCGGGCTTGCGGGCGCGATGATCGTGATCCGGCCGTCGTGGGAGGCGTTCGGCGTCGCCTCGCTCTATCCGCTGATCACGGCCTTCGCCTTCGCGTCCTACCTGCTCTGCAACCGCGTGATGCGCGGGCAGAGCGACCGGATCGTGCTCCAGTTCTGGCTCGGCGCGTTCGCGCTAGGCGCGCTCTCGGTCGCCATCGCGTTCGGCGAGGCGGTGGGCGTCGGCTTCCTTGCCTTCGACGTGCCGGGCGAGGCCGAGCTGCCGTACATCGTGCTCATGGGCCTGATCGCGGCGGGAGGGCACCAGCTCGTGATGCAGGGGGTGGCGAGGGCCGAGGCCGCGGCGCTGGCGCCCATCCAGTACCTCGAGATCATCGCCGCCGTGCTGCTTGGCTGGGCGGTGTTCGGCGACCTGCCCGACCTCTGGACCTGGGTCGGCACGGGCGTCATCGTCGCGGCCGGGCTCTTCGTCTTCATCCGCGAGCGGCGGCTTCCGCCGACCCGGCGGGCGCATCCCCCGGCGCCGACGCCCCGGTGAGCGGGCGCGCTACCCCTCGACGTCCTCGCGCAGCGACTCGAGCTCGAGCCACTCCTCCTCCGCTCGCGCGAGCATCGCCTGGCGCTCGCCGAGCGCCTCGGTCGCCTTCTCGAATTATTGCGGCGCGCGCGCTTAGAGGTCCGGATCGGCGAGGAATGCCTCGAGCTTCGCGATCTCGGCCTCG
>DATKCY010000034.1:0-22183 GCA_035512995.1 Thermohalobaculum sp. | reverse complement strand
GGTCCTCGACCCCGGCCGGAATCGCGTGCTGGCTGACGGCGACCCGCGCGCAGGCGGTGTCGAGCAGGCTGATCGCCTTGTCGGGGAGCTGCCGCGCCGGGATGTAGCGATGCGAGAGCTCCACTGCAGAGGCCAGCGCCTCGTCAAGGATCTGCACCTCGTGATGCTTCTCGAGCGACGAGGCGACACCGCGCAGCATCAGGAGCGCCTTGTCCTCGCTCGGCTCGTCGACCTTGACCGGCTGGAAGCGCCGGGTCAGCGCCGGGTCCGGCTCGATGTGCTGCTTGTACTCGGACCAGGTGGTCGCCGCGATGGTCCGGAGCTCGCCGCGGGCAAGCGCGGGCTTCAGGAGGTTCGCCGCGTCGCCGGTCCCGGCTGCGCCGCCGGCACCGATCAGCGTGTGCGCCTCGTCGATGAACAGGATGATCGGTGTCGGCGAGCTCTGCACCTCCTCGATCACCTGCTTCAGCCGGCGCTCGAACTCGCCCTTGACCGAGGCACCCGCCTGCATCAGCCCGACGTCGAGCATCCAGAGTGCGACGCCGGCCAGGCTCGGCGGCACCTCGCCGGCGGCGATGCGGCGCGCGAAGCCCTCGACCACGGCCGTCTTGCCGACCCCTGCCTCGCCGGTCAGGATCGGGTTGTTCTGCCGCCGCCGCATCAGGATGTCGACGATCTGGCGGATCTCGGCGTCGCGGCCGACCACCGGGTCGATCCGGCCGGCCCGCGCCTGCGCCGTCAGGTCGGTCGCGAACTGCGCCAGCGCACCGGGACGCCCCGGCGCGGCGGCGGGTTTCCGCTCCTCCGCCTCTGTGGGCGGCCCCTCCGCTTCGATCGAGCCCTCGGTCGCCGCCTCGAAGTCCTGGCCGACGGCGTCGGCGTCGATCTTCTCGAACTCGCGACTCATCTTCAGGAGCATTGCCTCGAGCGCCGGATTGCCGAGGGCACCGAGCAGGATGTCGCCGGAGCGCACGCTCTGGCGGTCGGTGCGGAACGAGGCGATGTTCCATCCCTCCTGGAGGGCATGGAATATGTGGTCCGAGAACTCCTCGAGCGAGCTCGACCCGTAGGGCAGCGCGTCGACCGCGCGCGTGAGGTCGGCGGCCAGCCGGGACGGGTCGATCCCCGCTTCCTCGGCGATCAGCGTCAGGTCCGAGCGGCCGGCAAGCGCCAGCTGCTCGACGAAATGCGCGAGCTCGACATAAGGATTGCCCCGCATCTTCGCTGAATCCGCGGCCGCCTTGAAGGCGCGCTGGCAGAGCGGGTTCAGCCTCGCGACCAGCTCCCTGCGAGTCGTGACGGAGTTCGATTTCGCGCGAGCGGACCGTTGCATGATATGATCTCCCGAACAGGGATCGAAGGGGGCCAGGAATGTCTCAGCCTAGCACGAACGGGCGCCGCGATGACGCGGTATTCGGTACGCTCGCGGAGCCGCTCGGCTGATGGCACGACGCGCCGGAGATATCTTCCAGCCGGGGCACGTGCTGAGCCACACCTACGAGATCGAGGTAAAGCTCGGCGGCGGCGGGGTCGGCCAGGTGTACCGGGCGCGCAACCTGGTCAGCGACAGCCTGGTTGCGATCAAGGTGCTGAACGAGGAGTTCTCCCGCAACGCCGACTACATGGAACTGATCAAGCGCGAGGAGCGCATCCGCGAGATCTCGCACGACGCCGTCGTGCACTACTACGTGGTCAGCCGCACCGAGGACGGTCTGATCTACCTGGTCGTCGAATATGTCGAGGGGCCGTCCCTCGACCTCTGGATGCAGCGCCGTGGCGTCAAACCGGAGGATCTGCTCCTGATCGCGCGGCGGATCGCCGAGGGGCTGTCGGCCATCCATGCCCGCGGTCTCGTGCACCGGGACCTGTCACCCGACAACGTGATCCTGCGGAACGGGCGGCCGGACCAGGCGGTGATCATCGACTTCGGCATCGTCAAGGACACCCGGCGCGGCGCCCAGACCGTCATCGGCGGCGATTTCGCCGGCAAGTACGAGTACGCGGCGCCGGAGCAGTTCGAGGGCAACGCGGACGCGCGCTCGGACCTCTACGCGCTCGGCGCGACGCTGCTCGCGGCCTATCGGGGCGAGGCGCCGCGGATGCCGGCCGCGCCCGGGCAGATCATCCGCCAGAAGGCGAAGCCGATCGACACCGATGGTGTGCCGCAGCCGCTCCGCGGGCTGATCGACCGGCTCGCGGACCCGGACCCCTCGCGCCGCCCGGAGTCGGCCGATGCGGTCCTGGAATGGCTCGAAGCGCCGCAGGCCGGAGGCGGGCGGCGCCTTGGCCGGGTCGCCGTGCCGACGCTGCTCGCCGCGGCCGCCGCGGTCGCCGCATTCGCGCTCTGGGACAGACTCGAGCGATGGGTCGGCCCGACTGCGCCGGTCGCGTCGCCCTATCTTCTTGTGGCCGAAGGCGGGGCGGACGGCGGCGGCGCGGCCCACGGACATGCTCCGGACGAGGCTGCGCAGCGGCGCCTCGCAGCCTACCTGCTCGAGGAGGCGCGCGTGCCGGAGGACGCGATCCGGATCGAGCTTGCCGGCGGCGCACCGAGCGAGACGTGGACGGACGAGGTGATCGCTCTGCTCGACGCGACGGCCCCGCTCGAGGAATGGCGCCTCGAGGTGGTGGACCGCACTGCCACGCTGAACGGGCTCGCCGCCGACCCGGTCTCCCGCGACCGGGCGGCCGAGGCCTTCCGGGCGGCGGCGGAGGCGGGATACGAGCCGACGATGACGCTCGAGGTGGGCCCACGCGCGCTGGATCCGGAGGTGGTTCGCGCCGCCCTGGACCAGATCGGCAACTGCGGCCCTCTGCAGCTCGTGAGCCCGCCGGCGAGCTATCCGCCCGGCGCCGAGATAGCGGTCGCGGGGACGGTCGCCGGGACCGAGGATCGCGCCGCTCTCGAGGCGCGGCTCGGCGAAATCGCCGGCGACCGGCCGCTCCGGCTCGACCTCAAGGTGCTGAACCAGGCGGTCTGCCGGATCAGCGATCTCCTGCCGGAGAACGTGCGCGGCGACATCTCGTTCTGGTTCGGCGACGGCGATACCGGCGAGGCCAATTTCAGCGGCGTCTACGAGGTCGGCAGCAACCCGGTGGTCGACGTCCTGATCCCGGCATCGATCGAGGACGGCTTCCTTTACGTCGTCGCCGTGGACGTGGACGGAGAGGTCTTTCACCTGCTGCCGCGTCTCGGCCACCCGGAAAACCGCATCAGCGAGATCGGCGAGGTCGCGCAGGGGGTACGGCGCATCCGCGTCGCCCACCCGCGGGCGGAGCGCGAGGCGGACCCGAACAAGATCGCCTTCGAGGTCAACGAGGACTTCGGCCAGACGATGTTCGTGGCCCTGCTCTCGCCCCGCCCGCTGTTCGAGGGGCTCAGGCCCGGCGGCGAGTCGGTCGAGGGATTCGCCCTGGCGCTGTCCGAGAACCAGTCGTCGCCCGAGACCGCGGTGCAGTCGTTCGCGTCGCGCCTGCTGGAGACCCGCTGACGGTTGCGGCCGGGCGAAAGCTTTTGCGCTCAACCTGTGGTCGGGTTACGCTGATTCCGGACTCCCGCTGTTTCGAAGTGGAGGTTTGCACTCGTTAGGGGGTGGTGCGCTGTTGCAGCTCGATCGACTGTTGTCCCCCCTGACCGGCGACAACCCGTCGGGTGTCGATCTTCGCCACGACGAGCGCTTCGCCGCCATCGAACGCCTGCTGGACCCGCAACCGGAAGTCGTGCTCGATTCCCAGCGTAGGGCGGTCGGCACGACCGTGCCGCCGGTCGACTGGGACATGGTCCAGAGCGAGTGCGAGGCGCTCCTCCGCACCAGCCGTGATCTCCGGCTTATGGTCATCCTGACACGGGCCCTGATCGGGCAGGAGGGACTGTCTGGCGCGGCGGAAGGCGTCGAGCTCATCGCGCGCTCGGTCGAGCAGCACTGGGGAACGCTTTATCCGGCGCTCCGCCCGGCCGGTCCGCCGGCCGATGCGGCGATCCGGCGGCTGAACGCGCTCCGGGAGCTGGAGAGCGACCGCGGCGCGCTCGCCGACCTGCGGCGGGTCGTGCTGTTCAAGAGCCGGCCCTTCGCGGGCCAGCTGCTCGAGCCGGTCAGCGCTGGCGAAATCGCCGACGCCGCCCGCGACTCCAACACCGTCGAGAGCGAGACCCCGCGCGGCCTTTCCGCCGACGAGCGGGCGCAGATCCTGGCCGAGCACGAGCGGCTGGTCGATCGCGTCTGCTTCCTGGTCGCGCGGCACGCCGAGGCCGATGCCGAGGGCTTCGCCGCGGCCCGCGCCGCGGCGGAGGGCCTGGCCGGGGCGGTGCGGAGCCTCGAAGCCGCCGTCGGCGCGCAGCTCGGCGGCAACGGAGCGGGCCTCCGGCTGCCGGCGCTGGACAGCTTCCTCGAGCGCCTCGTCGGCGCCTTCGACCTTCCGCCTGGCGATGCCGCACCTGCCGAGGGCGCTGCCGAACAGCCGGCGCCGGCGTCGCCGGGCGGAGGCGCCGCCCCGGCGAGGGGGACCGCGGCGGGTCTGCCCTCCGGCCTCGAGAGCCGCGCCGACATCGAGCGCTGCCTCGACCTCGTGATCTCCTACTACGCCCGGCACGAGCCCTCGAGCCCGATTCCCCATCTCGTGCAAAGGGTCCGGCGCATGGTCCCGATGGACTTCGTGGCGCTGATGGAGGAGCTGTCGCCGCAGGGATTGCGCGAATTCCGCGCCTTGGCCGGCATGGAGGATGAGCGGGCGCTGCGAAGCGACCGTCCCACCCGCCCCGAGAAACCCGGCCTCGCGCGCGAGCCGAAGCCCGGCCTGCAAGAGAAAGGCTAGCGAGAAATGAGCGAAAGCAAGACGAAGACGATCGAACGCAACCGCGCTCCCCGGGTGCACATCTCGTACGACGTGGAAACCTACGGCAGCCCGACGACCGTCGAGCTCCCCTTCGTGATGGGCGTGACGGCGGATCTCGCCGGCGAGAGCGAGTCGCGAGCGGCGAAGCTGAGCGTCACGGATCGCGAGTTCGTCGATCTGAACGCCGGCGGCTTCTCGAAGTACATGAAGGACCTCGCGCCGCGCGTCACCGCCCGGGTCCGCGACACGCTCCCGGCCGAGGGCGACGAAGGCGCCGAAGCGGAGGAGAGAGCGCGCTTCGTCGACCTGACCTTCGAGAGCATGAGCGACTTCACGCCGGTCCGGGTCGCCGAGCAGGTGCCGGAGCTCGCCGAGCTCCTCGAGATGCGCGCGCGCCTGGTCGAGCTCCTCGGATACATGGGCGGCCGGCAGAACGCCGAGAAGCGAATCGCGCAGCTGCTGAGCAACGAGCCGTTGCTGCAGAAGATGGCGACCGAGGCGCTGGCCGCCGGCGGCGCTGAAAAGGTCGATTGAAGGAGACCACTGGCATGGCCGAAGAGCTCGAGAAGCAGGTGGAGACGGCACCGGCCGGCGCGACGGCGGAGGCTGTCGACCTCAGCGAATTCGAGGACTTCCTGCAGAAGGACTTCCGCGTTCCCGAAGGCGACGACGAGGCGGCGATCAAGCTGAAGCAGCTCGTGCAGAACCTCGCGATCGTCGCGCGCAACCGCTCCGAGGACACGACGATCTCGTCGAACGCGGTCAAGTCAGTGAAGTCGCTGATCGCCGGCATCGACCGGATGGTCTCGGAGCAGGTGAACGAGATCATCCACGCCCCCGAGTTCCGGGCGATCGAGGGGACCTGGCGCGGCCTGCACTACCTCGTCAACAACACCGAGACCGACGCGAAGCTGAAAATCCGCGTCATGCACATCAAGAAGCAGGAGCTCGCCGACACCCTCGAGGACTACGAGGGGCAGATGTGGGACCAGAGCCCGATCTTTAAAAAGGTATATACCGAGGAATACTCGATGCTCGGCGGCGCGCCGTTCGGCTGTATCGTCGGCGCCTACGAGTTCTCGCACAAGACGGCGGACGTCAAGCTGCTGCGCAACATGGCGGGCATCTGCGCCTCGGCGCACGCGCCCTTCATCGCCGCCGCCTCGCCGCAACTGTTCCGCATGGAGAGCTGGCAGGACCTGCCGAACCCGCAGGACCTGGAGCTGGTGCTCGACTCGCCGGAATACGCGTCCTGGAAATCGCTTCGCGAGAGCGAGGACGCCCGCTACATCGGGCTCACCATGCCGCGCGTGCTGGCCAGGCTCCCCTGGGGCGAGCGGCACGACAACCCGGTCAAGGGCTTCGAATTCGACGAGGTGGTCGAGGAGGACCACAACAAGTACGTCTGGATGAACGCCGCGTTCCCGATGGGCGTAAACATCAACCGCTCGCACAAGCTCTACGGCTGGGGCAGCCAGATCCGTGGCGTCGAGTCGGGCGGCGCGGTCATCAACCTGCCGGTACACACGTTCCCCTCCGACGACGGGCGGACGAAGATGAAGTGCCCGACCGAGGTGGCGATCGACGATCGCCGCGAGGCGGAGCTCGCCAAGCTGGGGCTGATGCCGATCCTGCACCGCAAGAACACCGACCTCGCCGCCTTCATCGGCGCGCACTCGCTGCAGGACGACGAGGCGCGGGCCGGCCGCCTGGTGGACGCGGATGCGAAGTCCAACGAGCGGCTGTCGGCGAACCTGCCCTATCTGTTCCCGGTCTGCCGCTTCGCCCATTACCTGAAGGCGATCGCGCGGGACAAGATCGGCACCTTCAAGGAACGCGAGGACATGCAGAAGTGGCTGTCCGAGTGGATCAACCGCTACGTCCTCGCCAATCCGGCGTTCGGTGACGAGAAGGCCCGGGCGCGGCGGCCGCTCGCAATGGCCGAGGTGCAGGTCGACAGCGTCGAGGGGCGTCCGGGCTACTACAACGCCCGCTTCTACCTGCGTCCGCACTATCAGCTCGAGGGGATCAACGCGAGCCTGAGGCTGGTTTCGGAGCTGCCTTCGGTGAAGGGCACGGCGTGACGCCGCTGCCCGGACCACAGTTCAACGGCCTGTCATAACGGAGACATCCAAATGCAGATCATCGGTTACCTGAAGCTGCCCGACATCAACGGCGAGGCCGATCAAGAAGACCACGCCGACGAGATCGAGTTCTTCAAGCTCGAATGGGTCGACCTGACGCAGCGGGCGACCCAGTCGATCGGTCGGGGCCTGTCGCGCGGCTCCGTCCGCTCCGGTCCGATCCGCATCTGCAAATGGGTGGACGCCGCCTCGCCGTACCTGATGGACTCGATCTTCCGCGCCATCTCGATCGACGAGGGCAAGATCTCCCTGGTCAAGCGCTCCGGAGACAAGAACCTCGACTACATGGTAATCACGATGAAGGAAGCCATGATCAGCAACTACAACATGGCGACCCATCCCGACGAGGATTTCGTGTACGAAGAGGTGGAGTTCGATTTCAACAACGTGATCATCACCTACACCGAGCAGGCTGGCGACCACACTGCGGGATCCGAACACGAGGTCGAATACGATTTCCGCGCCGCGAGTTGATCCGGCGGGGCGCCGGTCCGGTGAGGTTCGGGCATGACCGCGACCCGCCCGTCCGCGCGTGACGCCGTGCAGCCCTCGCTCTGGGACCGGCTCGTCAATGACCTGCCGGGACTGACGAGCGAGATCGCCGGACTGCGTCGCGCGCTGGAGCGGAAGCTCGGGGCCGACCGCCTGGCGAAGGCGATCGCCGCCCGCCGGCCCGAGACAGCCGGCGATATGACGGCCCAGGCGCGGGACGACCTCGCCCGTCTCCTCCACCTCGAGCAGCGCCGGGCACTGCTCGAGGACCGCACCGTCGTCGTTTCGTCGCAGGTCCTGCGCGAAGCGGTGCGGCGGGACATCGAGGCGCTGTTCAACACCGCACGCTTCGAGGCGCGGCTGATGCTCACCGACCTCGAGGCCGCCTCGGCGCCGGACACGCCGGCCACACTCGACGACTTCCCGCGGGTCCGCCGCAGCGTCGTGAACTACGGCATGCCGTCCTTCTCCGGGCGGACGCGCTGGGACTTCGACGAGGCGACGCTGCGCGAGGAGATCCGGCAGGTGCTGATCGCCTTCGAGCCGCGGCTGAAGCGGGACACGATCCGCGTCACCATCGGCAAAGGCGACCGCGAGGGCATGCGCATCGAGATCAGCGGGCTGTTGATGACCGCGCCGGTTCCGGAGCGCCTGCGCCTGCGGACGACCATCGACCTCGACAACGGCCGGGCCGCCACCGCGCTCGAGGACGCCTGATGGACCGCGCCTTCCTCGAGTACTACGAGGACGAGCTCGCGCACATCCGCGGCCTCGCCGGTGAGTTCAGCGACATTCACCCGGCCGTCGCCCGCAATCTCTCGATCGACACCGCTCCCTGCCCCGATCCTTACGTCGAGCGGCTGCTCGAGGGCGTCGCCTTCCTGACGGCGCGGACCCGGCTGAAGCTCGATGCGGAGGCGGCGCGCCTTACGCGGACGATGCTCGAATTCCTCTATCCCGACCTGGCGGCGCCCGGGCCGGCCGCGGGCATGGTGCAGCTCGTGCCCGGCGGGCAGGTCGAGGGCATGGCAGACGGCCACGTGGTGCGGCGCGGGGCGCGGCTCGTCAGCGCACTCCGCGAAGGGCTCTCGACCCGCTCCGTCTACACGACCTGTCAGGACGTGACGCTCTGGCCGATCCGCGTCGCGCAGGTGGATTATCTGCAGGACCGCGCCGCGCTCTCCGCCGCCGGGATTGCCGAGCGGCGCGGCTCTCCGAGGGTGCTGGCGGCGTTCCGGCTCCAGCTCGAGCGGACTGCCGGGCAGCCGATCGCCGGTCTCGGTCTGGACCGCCTCGACCTGCATCTCCGCCGGCAGCCGAACGGCGCCGCACTGTTCGACGCGCTCTTCGGCCGGACCGCAGGCGTGCTGGCCGGACCGGCCGGTCGTCCGGCAGAGGCCGTTCCTCTCGGCCGGCCGCAGCTGGTCGGGCTCGCCGATGGGGATGCGATGCTGCCGCGGACCCGCCCGACCTTCGAGGGCTACCGTATCCTCCGGGAATATTTCCTGATGCCGGAGCGGTTCCAGTATCTCCGCCTCGAGGGTCTCGCCCCGGCCGTGCGCGCGTGCAGCGGCAACCTCGAGATCACTATTCTGCTGGAGCGCCCCGCGCCCGAGATCGTCGGCGTCGGCCCGGACGACCTGCAGCTTTTCGTGACCCCGGTCGTCAACCTGTTCCACCGCGAGTGCGGCGTCATCGATCTCGATCGCCGCCGGTCGCGCCAGGTGGTGCACGCGGATCGGACCCGCACCCGCGATTTCGAGATCTATGCGCTGACGCGGGTCGAGGACGCCGAGCGAGACGGGCCGGAAGCGGAGATCCCGCCGCTCTTCTCGCTCGAGGCGGCGCGCGCCGGCCGGCCGGTCTACGTCGCCGAGCGCCGACCGCGCCAGCCCGGCGAGGACGAGCGGCGCGCCGGACAGACCCGCACCTCGTATGTCGGCGACGACGTCTGGATCTCGGTCACGTCGCGCGCGGAGGCGCCTTGGCCGCGCTCGCTCCAGCGGATCGAGACCGCCGCGCTCTGCACCAACCGCGACCTCCCGCTGCTCGACCCCGACCCCCAGCTCACCCTCGATGCCGGCGACCCGGTCGATGCCGTCCGCCTGCTCGGTCCGGTGACCGAGCCGCGGCCGTCCCTCGTCGCCGTGCCGCCGCGGGGCGCGCTCGTCTCGGACCGCCTCGACGACCTGACGTGGCGGCTCGGTGCGCAGCTGTCGCTCAACTACCTGAGCCTGGCGGGCGAGGGTCGGGGCGCCGAGGCCCTCGTGACACTGCTGGCGCTCTACGCCGACCGCGGCGACCCGCGGCTCACCCGGCGTGCCGGCGCGCTCCGCCGCGTCTCCTCGCGCCCGGTGCTGGAGCGGCTGCCGCTCGGCGGCCCCGCCTGCTTCGGCCGCGGCATCGAGATCGATCTCGAGTTCGACGAGGCCCAGCTCTCCGGCGGCTCCCGGGTTCTGCTCGGCGCGCTGCTCGACCGGGTGCTGGCGCGGCACGCGGCGGTCAACAGCTTCGTGCGAACGCGCATGACCCTCGTCCCGAGCCAGGAGGAGGTGGCATGGCCGATGACGCTCGGCGCCCGGCGCCTCGTCTGACCCCGCCGAGGGAGGCGATCGCGCCGCCGCTGCCCCCGGCCGACGCCGAGTTCTTCCAGATGCTGCGCCTGTTCGAGGCGGGCGGACAGCGCTTCGGCCGCGGCCGGTCGCCGGCGGACGAGCCGGCGCGGCTCGGGCAGCAGGTGCGCGAGGTGTTCGCGACGCGCGATGTGGCCGAGCTCCAGCCCGCCACCAACCGGCGCCCGCCGCGAGCGCGGCTCAACAACTTCGGCCTCCTCGGCCCGGAAGGGCCGATGCCGCTGCACCTGACGCGCTGGACGCTCGACCGACTGTCGCAGCGCTGGTTCGCCACCGACGAGGAGGGCGTGGCGAGCGACACCACCTTCGCCGACTTCTGCGACCTGCTGCAGCATCGTGCCGCGACGCTGCACTACCGTGCCTGGGCCGACCAGCGCCTGGAGGTGCAGAACGACCACGGCGAGGACGGCCGCCTCGACGCCATGCTCGCGGCGCTCGCCGGAACGGGAATGCCGGGTCAGCGCCACCGCGACACGGTACCGGACGGGGTGAAGCTGACCCATGCGCCGGCGCTCGCGCAGCAGGTCTCCGGGCCCGACCGCCTGGTCCGATTCGTCGCCGCCGTGGTCGGCGCGCGCGTCGAGCTCGTCGAGTTCGTCGGCGAATGGATCGATCTGCCGAGGCGGCTGCAGTCCCGTCTCGGGGCGGCCGGCGCGACGCTCGGCGCCGGCGCGGTGGCCGGCGCGCGCATCTTCCAGCGCGCGGGCCGGATCGAGCTCCGGATCGGACCGCTCGGCCGCGCCGCCTACGACGCGCTCCTGCCCGGCCGGCCGGCGCTCCGCCGGCTCGTCGACGCGATCCGCTTCGCGATCGGCGAGGCGCTGGTGGTCGACCTTCGCCTCGTCCTCGCCCGCGCCGAGGTGCCGCGGGCCCGCTGCGACTCGGCCGCGCTCGGGCGCGACGCCTGGCTGCCCGGGCGGCGCGAGGAGGACGCTGGCGACATGGTGGTTCGCGCCGCGGTCGGCCGCACGCACGAGGCCGCCTGATGCCGCTGATCCTGACCATCGAGGACGCTCCGGTCGCCCAGCGCGAGCCCGAGCGGCGGTTCGACGCCGGCGAGCTCAGCATTGGGCGGGGCGAGTCGGCGGACTGGCGGCTCGAGGACCCGGAGATGTTCATCTCGCGCCACCACTGCATCGTCAGCGGCCGCGACGGCGAGTACACCGTGACGGACTCGAGCCGCTACGGGCTTTATGTGGACGACGACCCGTCGCCCGTCGGACAGGGCCGCGAGGTCGCGCTGCGGAACGGCGCAAGCCTGCGCATGGGCGATTTCGTGATCCGCGCCCGGATCGTCTCGGAGGAGGCGGAACACGACGTGCAGCGCGGGCGGGCGGGACCGTTCGTCGACGACGTCTTCGGTCCGCCGCCGAGGGTCGCCGAGGAGAACTGCGATGTCTTCGGCGATGCGCCGCCGGGTCCGCCGCCCTTCGCCACCCGCCCGGACGAGCTCGACGCGAGACCCGGCGCGCGACCGCTGCGGCCGGCGGAGGACGACGACCCGTTCGCGCTCGATCCTCCTCCGTCACCCTCGCGGGAGCACGCGCCGGGGCGGCAGGCCCAACCCGGCTTCGACGACGACTGGTGGGACGGCGAAGCCTCGTCCCGGGAGGCGCCTGCCCCGGGCCCCGGAGCGCGCGCAGACGCCGAGGACGACTGGTTAGCCTCTCGGGAGGCGCAAGCACCGTCCCGCGAACGCTCCCTGGAATCCGAGAAGGACTGGCTCGCGCCCGGGGAGGAGCGCACGACCTCCGCCCACAGGACGCGCGGGACCGAGGACGACTGGCTGACCGGTGCGACCGGGCAGGCGGCGGAGGCACCGGGAGGAACGCCGGCAATCGCGCCCGCCGACGCCGATTTCCGGCCGGCTGGCCCTGCGGGGACGGCGCCGGCGCGGGACGCGCGCTCGCCGACCGGGCCGGCACCGCGGGGGGCGGATGGTGAGGCCCATGCGGCGCTCGCCGCCTTCCTGCGCGGCTGTGGCGCGGAAACCGATGCGCCCTCCCCCGACCCGCTGGTCGAGCTCGAGCAGCACGGCCGGCGCTTCCACGCGCTCGTCGTCGGCCTGCACCAGCTCCTCCGCAGCCGGGCGCTGGAGAAGCGGCAGGCGCGGCTCGCGCAGACCGTGATCGGGCATTCCGAGGTCAACCCGCTGAAGTTCGCCGCGACCTCGGAGGAGGCGGTCGCCAGCCTGCTCCGCCACCGCGGCCCCGGTTACCTCGATCCCGACGAGGCGGTCGCGGCGGCGTGGCGCGACCTGGCGCAGCACCAGGCGGCCACCTGGGCCGGGATCCAGACGGCGCTCCGGCGGATGATCGACCGGTTCGATCCGGGCGCCCTCGAGCGCGAGCTCGAGCAGGTCCCGACACTCGATCGCTTGTTCTCCGGCGGCCGCCGCGCGAAGCTCTGGGAGATATACGGCCGGCGCTATCGCGAGATCGCAAAAAACGCGGAGGACCGCTTCATGGGCGACGCCGGCGCCGACTTCAGGGACGCATACGAACGGCTATCGGGAGAGAGAGATGCTTGACAGACGAGACTTCCTCCTCGGCGTGGCGGCGCTGGGTCTTGCCGCCTGCGGCAAGGAGCCGCCACCGCCGCCGACCGTGCTGAACCTCGGGCTTTCGGCGCAACCCGGCGCCAACGCCGCGGGCGGCGGCGACCGGCCGCTGACGGTGACGGTTCTCCGGCTCAAGGACGTCGCCACGTTCCAGAGCGCGGACTACCAGGCACTGCAGGATCCGACCGCGGCGCTGGGCGGCGACCTCGTCGGGATGGACCAGGTCGTGCTCGGCCCGGGCGGCAATGCCTCGCGCAGCATCACCTTCGAGGACGACGCGGCCTATGTCGGCATCGTCGCCGCCTACCGCGATCCGAACGGCGTGCAGTGGCGAAGCCAGGCCGCGGTGCCCCGTAACCAGACCACGTCCGCCACCGCCAGCTTCACGCCTGCGGGCGTGGTGCTCTCGATGGCCTGAGGGGGGTTAATGGCGGCCGGCAACAGGGTGCTCTGGTCGGAGGGCCTGTTCCTCCGCGCGCAGCATTTTCAGCAGCAGGACCGCTGGACCGAGGGACTCGTGCGCGGCGCCTGGGCGGCGGCCGCGCTGCCCGCCTGGGGTTTCCGCACGCTCAGGCTCGACGGCGTCGCGCTCGAGACCGGCCGCATTGCCGTCGAAGCGGCGGCCGGCATCTTCCCCGACGGCACGCCGTTCGCGATCCCCGATCTCGCCGATCCACCGGAGCCGCTCATGATCGACCCTAAACGCACCGGCGGCCCCGTGCTGCTGGCGCTGCCGGTGGAGCAGGCAGGGGTTGTGAGCTTCGATCCGGCGCACCTCGACCCCTCCGGGGCGCGCTACCGCGGGCAGGCGGAGCCCATGCGCGATGCGGTCGCCCGCGGCGCCGATCCGGAGGAGATTGAGATTGCCCGGCCGCAGTTCCGGCTCCTCGGCCCCGGCGAGGATGCCTCCGGGTTCACGGCGCTCGCGCTCTGCGAAGTGCAGGGAGTGAAGGCAGACGGCGCCGTCGCGCTCGCCGAGGATTTCCTGCCGCCGGCGACAACGGCCGCCGCGGCGTCAAACTACCAGTCCTGGCTCCGGGAGATCGCGACCGGCCTCGAGCGGATCGCCGAGGCGCACGGGGAAATCGTGCGCGGCGGCACCGGGCGGAGCATCGAGAACCTGCTGATCCTCGAACTTGCCAACGCCGCGCATCCGCGGATCGCGCACATGGCCGCGCAGCAGGCGTTCCACCCCTCCGAACTCTTCCTCGAGCTCTCCGGCCTCGCCGGGCGGATGGCGACCTTCGGCTCGGGCTCGCGCAGCCTGACCGCGCTGCCCCCCTACCGGCACGACGCCCCCGGGCCTGCCTTCGCGGCGCTGATCGACACGATGCGCAGCCTGGTCCTGACGCTCCGCCGGGTCGAGCCCAAGTCCTTCGCGCTGCCGACCCGCCGGCACGAGCAGAACGTCTGGAAGATCAGGATCGACAATCCCGCGATCCTGAAGACCAGCCGCATCGTGCTGCGCGTCGGCGCCGAGATGAGCGAGGACGCGCTCAGGCAGATCTTCGTCAACCAGGCGACGGTCGGCTCGGCCGAGCAGTTCGAGGGGCTGTGGCGCTCGCGCCTGCCGGGCATCCCGCTGCGCCCGCTGCACAGTCAGCCGCGAGAGATCCCCTATGACGGCGAGCGCCTATGCCTCGAACTCGACCGTCACTCGGAGCACTGGGAGCCGCTGGCGAACTCGGTCGGGTTCATGATCGGCGTCTCGGGGGAACTGCCGAAGGAGCCCGTGGTCGACTGCTACGCGGTCAGCCGGTGAGGACCCGCCGATGAGCCGCGACAACCCGTTCGGCCTGTCCGAGGACCGCGCCAAAACGAGGTTCCGCACCCGCGGCAGCGCCGAGGGCCGCCAACCGCCGCCGCGCTCCGGCCAGCCGGTGCGGCGCCGCCCGCGACCGCACCCGAACCCGATGATCGCGGCATTCGCGGAGCTCCTCGAGTTCGCCCCCGAGCTCGAGAGCGCTCATCCGCCGAGCGACCCGGACCAGCTTCGCACGCGTCTGCTGCAGTCGCTGAGTGAGGCGCGGGACGCGGCTGTCGCCAAGGGCGTGCCGCTCGTGCGCGCCGACGCCGGCGCCTGGGCCGTGGCGGCGCTCCTCGACGACCTCGTCCTGAATACGCCCTGGGGCCGGCAGAGCATCTGGCCGAGCCGGCCGCTCGTCGCCACCCTCTACCGCGACGTCGACGCCGGCGATCGCTTCTTCAAGCGTCTCGACGAGCTCGAGAACGCGCCGAACCGCGACCCGGACCTGCTCGAGCTCATGTATGTCTGCCTCGCGCTCGGATTCCAGGGCCGCTATCGCGTTCCGGGCCGCGCCGGCAGCCGCTCGCTGGCGGCGGTCCGCGCCTCGGCGTCGCGGTTCCTGCGGGACTCCGATGCCGAGGACGCGCCGCTGTCGCCCCGCTGGCGCGGGGTCGACGCCAAGGACGAGAAGCCGCGCTTCGTCGTGCCACTCTGGGTCGTCGGTCTCGTGGCGGTCGCCGTCTCCGCCGCGATCTTCGTGCTGCTCGAGCTACGTCTCGGCGACCAGGCGGGCGTGCTGCTCGCCCGCGCCCGCGACCTGCCCCCGCTCGAGCGCGCCGAGGTGATCCGGCCGGTTCGCGAGGAGGTCGAGACTGTCTCCGAGCCGTTCGTTTTCGCGCTGCTGCCGGAGTTCGAGGCGGCGGCGCCCGAGGGGCTCCGCCGTGCGCTCCGCGGCGGCGAGAATGCGTCGGTCGTTCGTCTCGCGGTGCAGGGAAGCAGTCCGGAACTGTTCCAGTCCGGGGAGGCCGACATCAACGAAGTATACGCGCCGCTGATCGAGTCCATGGCCCGCGTGATGGTGGAGCACTCGGACCTGACCGGCGCCATCACCGTGGTCGGTCACACCGACTCGGTGCCGATCCAGGGCTCGAACCTGTTCTCCAGCAACCAGGAGCTGTCGGAAGAGCGCGCCCGGACCATCGCCGAGCTCCTCGCCCGGAGCGGGGTCGAGCCCGAGCGCCTCGCACACGAGGGCCGCGCCGCCCTCGAGCCGATCGCGGACAATGGGACGCGCGAGGGCCGGGCGGCGAACCGCAGGATCGAGATCCTGGTGCAGAAGAGGGTGTGATGGCCGTGCTGCGCTTCCTCTGGCGGCTGCTGACAGCGCGCTGGCTCTGGATCATGATCGGCGTCGCGCTGCTCTGCGCCGCGATCTGGGTCTTCGGCCCTCTGCTCTCGATCGGCGAGGCGACGCCGCTGGCCGACGAGACGACGCGGCTGATCGCGATCCTTGTCATCGTCGTCATCTGGGGGCTGATCAACCTTGTCGCGCAAGGCCGCGCCCGCCAGGCCAACAAGGTGTTCGTCGAGGAGCTGGCAGCGGCGCCCGCGCCGAAGCCCGGCGAGGAGGAGGTCGCCGCCGTCTCCGCCAAGTTCCAGTCGGTGCTGGAGGAGATGAAGCGACGGAAGCTCGCGGGGCGCAAGTTCCTGCGCGAGCTGCCCTGGTACGTCATCATTGGCCCGCCGGCGACCGGCAAGACGACCGCGCTCCGCCAGTCCGGCCTCGACATGCCGATCGACCTCAGTGACGACCTCTCCGGCGTCGGCGGAACCCGCAACTGCGACTGGTTCTTCACCGAGCAGGCGGTTCTGATCGACACCGCCGGCCGCTACGCGCTGCACGAGAGCCGGCCCGACGTCGACGCCGCCGAATGGCTGGCCTTCCTCGACCTCCTGAGGAAGCATCGTGGTCGGCGCGCGCTGAACGGCGTGATCCTCGCCATCTCGACCGAGACGCTGGCGGAAGGCGACAGCGTGATCCGCGCGCATGGCCGCGAGCTCCGCCGCCGCCTGAGCGAGATCTACGAGCGGCTCGAGATGCGCCTGCCGGTCTATCTGATGGTGACGAAGGCGGACCTGGTCCGCGGCTTCGTGCCGTTCTTCGGCGACCTCTCGACGCGCGAGCGCGAACAGGTCTGGGGCGCGACCTTCCCGCCCGGGACCGCCGCCTCGGGCGAGGCGGCCGCACGCGAGCTCGAGCTCCTCACCGCGCGGCTCGAGGAGAAGCTGGTGCCTCGGCTCGAGCAGACCGAAGACCAGCCGGAGCGGGCCGAGATCTTCCGCTTCCCGGCTTGCGTGCAGGTGCTGACCGACCCGCTCCGCCTGCTGGTCGACGCCGTCTTCGGCGAGAGCCGCTACGAGCAGGCGCCCTGGCTGCGCGGCGTGTACTTCACCTCGGCCACCCAGGAGGGGACTCCGATCGACCAGCTGGTCGGCCAGCTCGCCGCGAGCTACGGCCTCGCCCGGCGCACCGAGCCGCCCTCGCGGCCGGTCGAGCGGCGCAGCTATTTCCTGCACGACCTGCTCGCCAAGGTGATCTTCCCCGAGGCGGGCCTCGCCACCTATGACCCGGCCGCCGAGGCGCGGCGGCGCTGGCTCTGGCGCGGCGCGCTCGCCGGCGCGGCGGCGATGGTGCTGCTCGCGACCCTCTCCTTCACGATCGGCTATCTGGAGAGCCGGCAGGCGGTTGCCGCCCAGGCGTCGGCCTTCGAGGAGCTGCAGGTGCCGCTCGACCAGATCGGCTCGCGCCACGTCTCGACCGACGCGCCCGACCTGTTCGACGCGCTCGCCGCCGTGCAGGACGTCGCCGGCGCTGCCCTCGTGCCGCCGGCGAGTCCGTTTGCCCCCCTCGGCCCGGACGCCGAGGCCGAGATGCTCGCTGCCCAGGAGATCGCCTACGAGCGGGCGCTGCGCAACGTCCTCGAGCCGCGGATGGTGGCGCTGGCCGAAGCGACGCTCTTGCAGAAGATCCGCGATCCCGAGTTCGTGCTCGAGGCGCTCAAGGTCTACAAGATGCTGACCGGCCAGGCGCCCTACGACGAAGAGCTGGTCGCCGCCTGGTGGTTCGAGACCCTGCCCGAGACCTCGCCGATCGGCTCGCCGTTCCCCTCCGAGATCGCCGCCCAGCACCAGCTCGCGGCGATCGAGCGCCTGCGCCTCGAGGCGGACAAGATCGCACCGGACGAGGCGCTGATTTCGGATGCCGTGCGGACGATCTGCTCGGTGCCGCTCAACGTCCGCGCCCATGCCGCACTGATGAACGACCCCGCGGTGAGGAATCTCGAGCGCTGGGTTCCGGCGGAGGAGGCCGGGCCGAAGGCGCTGCAGGTGCTGACCCGCCGCTCGGGCAAGACGCTGCACGAGGGCATCCCGGGCCCCTTCACCTATGACGGCTTCCACGGCACCATCCTGGCCCGGGCTCCGGAAATCGCGGCCGAGGCACTGAAGGACCGGCAGGTGTTCGAGGGCGGCTGCCGCGACAGCTCCGAGGCCGACCTCGATCTGCTCGTCCGGGACATGCTGAAGCTCTACTACGACGACTACATCGCCGAGTGGGAGGGCTTCCTCGCCGACGTCACGCTGGCGCCGCTGAACGACCGCATCACCGCCACCGAGAACCTGAAGGACCTGAGCGGCGCCGATTCGACGCTGAAGCGCCTGCTGACTGCGATCGTCGCCCAGACCGAACTCGACCGCGTCGAGGAAGAGGAGGGCGCAGGCGGCGCCGCGGCGCAGAAGGGCGCGGGCAAGGCGCTCTCGAAGCTCGGCAAGCTCGGGAAGCTCGCCAAAACCGGCATGAAGGTCGCCTCGAAGATGGGCGGCGGCGAGGAGGAGGTGCCCGGCCGGCGCGTGGCGGTTCACTTCGCCGACCTGAAGAACGCGGTGCTCGGCACCGAATCCGCGCCGCCGGCGCTCGACGATGCGATGGCAGCGCTGCAGGCGCTCTCGAGCCAGCTCCAGACCATCTCGGCCTCACCCGACCCGGACGGCGCGCTGGTGGCGCAGGGCGGCCTCGGCGCGCTCACCGGCGCGGTCGCCAACGAAGCCGCGGCGCTGCCCGAGCCGCTCGACAATTGGCTGATCGGCGTCGCCGCGGACACGCAGGGCTTCTCGTCCGGCGCGATGCGCGACGAGCTGAACGCGATCTGGCGCGCCGACGTGCTGCCCTTCTGCCACGCCGCGCTCGCCGGGCGGTATCCGTTCGAGCCGGGCAGCCGGATCGACGTCAACATCGCCGATTTCCAGCGTCTGTTCGCGCCCGGCGGCATGATCGACGGCTTCACGAACCAGCATCTGATGCCGCTGATCGACACCGCCGGGCCTGCCTGGAAGTGGCGCTCCGACGTGAAGCTCGACCCGGACGCGCTCGCCGCCTTCCAGCAGGCCCGGACGATCCGCGACAGCCTGTTCGCCAGCGGATCCGGCCCGAGCCTCGCTTTCGTGCTGCAGCCGGTCGATCTCGCGCCGAGCGCGAGCCGGGTCATGCTCGATGTCGACGGCCAGGAACTGGTCTTCTACAACAACGCCCAGGGCCCGGTCGCCATGACCTGGCCCGGCCCCGACGGCGCCAATCTCGTGACCCTCGCCTTCACGCCGGTCGACGGTTCGGCCCAGTCGATCATCGACGAGACCGGCGCCTGGGGCTGGCTCAGGATGATGCGGAAGGGGGGCATGCAGACGACCAACCTGCCCGAGCTCTTCCGGCTCCGCCTCGAGGGGGGCGGCCACTGGGCCGAGTTCACGCTCCGCGCGGCGAGCGTCGAGAACCCCTTCGACCTCTCGATGTTCCGCCGCTTCACCTGTCCGGAGCGCCTGTGAGCGCGGCAGCCCCCGCCCCCGGCTTCTACGGCAAGATGCCGGCTGCCGGCGACTTCGTGACCCGCCGCCTGCCGCGGAGCTTCGTGCAGCCCTTCGACCGCTGGATGTCGGCCGGGCTCAGCCGCTGCTCCCCGGACGCGGCTGATGGCGCGGCCTGGCGCTTCACGCTGCCTGCGGGCGCGCTCGGCCCCGATCCGGTCGTCGGCGTCTGGCGGCTCTCCCCGGACCGCGCCGGACGGGTATTCGCCCTGGTCATCGCCAGCCCCGGCTGCACGGGCAAGCCGGGCGAGGACTGGTACGAGCGGCTGGCCGATCTCGCCGACGAGGCTGCGGAGGGCGCGCTCGAGCCCGCTCGTCTCGAGGCGCTGCTCGAGGCGCTCCCTCCCGTCGCAGCCACGCCGGGAGCAGCCGAGGCGACCTTCTGGTGCGACACGCTCGCGCCGTTCGCGGTAGCGCCCGATCGCATGGCCGACGCCCTGACGGCGATGCTGGACCCGTTCCAGCACCTCGAGCGGGACCCGGCGCGGTGAACCTCCTCAACTCCACCCGCATGCAGGCCGCCTACACGATGGGCCAGGAGCCATCGGCGCGCGAGCACGTGGTAGTCGTCGTCAAAGGCACGTTCGACTTCCCGGAGCGCGCGGGCGACCTCTGCCCGCTCGCCGCCGAGCAGGAGCCGCTCGTCATGGCCGACGAGTACTGGGGCGCGCCGGGCTTCTCCGCCCCCCGCCGCGAGATCGACTTCGCCCGGGTGAAGCCGCGCTGCGACGTGCTGGTCAACGGCAGCGCCCATGCGCCCGGCGGCCGCCCCGCCCAGCGCGTCACGGTCGGTGTCAAAATCGGGCGCTGGTCGAAAGCCTTCGATGTGGTAGGCGACCGCCTCTGGCAGGGCGGCCTGGTGACGCCGTCCCCTTCGGCGCCGCAGCCGTTCCTGCAGAAGCAGATCACCTATGACGTGGCCTTCGGCGGGGTCGATGCGCTCGACCCGGAGGAGCCGTCGCCGCTCGCCTATCGCCCGAACCCGGTCGGCCGCGGCTGGCACCGGCAGAAGAACAGGGGAAGGGTCGACGGCGCGCCGCTGCCGGCGACGGAGGACCCGGCCGATCCGGTGCGCGTCCCCTGGGGCGACTACCGCCCGCTGGCGCTCGGCGTGTTCGGCCGCAGCTGGCCCGACCGGCTCCGCCACGCCGGGACCTACGACCAGGACTGGGTGGATCGGGTCTTCCCGTTCCTCCCGGCCGACTTCGACGACCGCTACTACCAGGCAGCGCCCGCCGACCAGTGGATCGAGCATCCGCGCGGCGGCGAGGAGGTGATGCTGGTCAACCTCACGCCCGACAGCCGCTGGCGCATGCGCCTGCCGCTCCTCGAGGTGCCGGTGGTCTTCTTCCGCAAGCGCGGCGGGCGCGAGGAGCGGCGGGCGGCCCTCGACACGGTGCTGATCGAGCCCGACCGGCGGCGGCTCATGCTCACCTGGCGCGCCGGCATGCCGATCCGCCGCAGCATCTTCGACTTCGCCGAGATCCTGGTCGGCCACATGCCGCGCGGCTGGTGGCGAGCGCGCGAGCTCGGCAAGACCTATTACCCCTCGCTCGGCGCGCTGGTGCGGTCGAAGCGCGAGGAGGCGGACGAGTCGTGACCGCCGCCCCCGTCACGATCCTCGGCTGCGGCATGATGACCGGCGTCGGGCTCTCCGCGCCGGCGAGCTGCGCCGCCATCCGCGCCCGGCTCGACAATTTTCAGGAGACGCGCTTCGTCTCGCTCGGCGGCGACTGGATCATCGGCTCGGAGGTGCCGCTGCCCGAGCCCTGGCGCGGGACCGAGAAGCTGGCGCGACTGCTCGAGGGGCCGCTCCGCGAGTGCCTGGACCTCGTCCCGACGGTGCACCCGCGCGATATTCCCCTGATCCTCTGCGTCGCCGAGGAGGAGCGGCCGGGCCGCCTCGACGGGCTCGACGACCGCCTGCTCGCCCGGACCTGCGAGCTCCTCGGCGCCGCGTTCCACGCCGACTCGCGGCTCGTCCGCTACGGCCAGGTCGGGGGCGCGGTCGCCCTTCTGCAGGCGTCGCGCCTGATCGCCGAGAGGGGCCACGGCCACGTGATCGTCGCCGGGGTCGACAGCTACCTCGTCGCCGCGACGCTCCGCGCCTACGATGAGCGCGAGCGCCTGCTGACCGGCGAGAACTCGAACGGCTTCATCCCCGGAGAGGCCGGCGCCGCCGTGCTGATCGGTCCGGCGGACGGCGGCGAGGGCCTGACCTGCCGCGGCCTCGGCTTCGCCACGGAGCGCGCGACGATCGGGTCCGACGAGCCGCTCAGGGGCGACGGCATGGTCGAGGCGTTCACCGCCGCCCTCGCCCAGGCCGGGCTCCGCATGGGCGAGATCGGCTATCGCATCGCCGACATCTCGGGCGAGCAGTACGGCTTCAAGGAGGCCGAGCTCGCCACCTCGCGGCTGCTCCGCGACTGGCACGAGTTCCAGGACCTCTGGCACCCGGCCGACGCCGTCGGCCACACCGGCGCCGCCGCCGTCCCCGTCATGCTCGGCGTGGTGCTGACGGCGGCGCACAAGCGCTACGCCGCCGGCGACCCGGTGCTGGCGCTCTCGAGCCACGACAACGGCCAGCGCGCCGCCATGGTGCTGACGGCGGAGGGCCCCGCCTGATGGGCAACAACGTCTTTGCCAATAACCGCGAGATCTCCTGCAAGTCCGGCGATGGCAAGTCGATCGCCGCCTTCCCGGACGTCTGCTTCACGCCCCCCGAGAACCCGGCGACCCCTCCCGGCGTGCCCGTCCCCTACCCGAACACCGGAGACACCAAGGACACCACCTCCGGCAGCCGCACCGTGAAAATCACCGGCAAGGAGGTGATGCTCAAGAACAAGAGCTACTTCAA
>DATKCY010000033.1:0-11999 GCA_035512995.1 Thermohalobaculum sp. | reverse complement strand
TCTGGGGGAGAAGCACCCGGCGCGCCTGCAGCACGCCCCGATCTGGGACGCGAACGCGGAGCGGATGCGCGGCTGAGGGGACACGCTCCCCGGCCGCTGGACGAGGCGCATTGACACTCGGGAAGGACGGGGCCGATACTTCACCGACGGTAAACAAATATGAGGCTCAGGCTCACCTCGGGGCGAGGGGATCGAGGACCACAGGCGGACCGGACTGCGCCGCAGAAAACGCGGCCGGCCGGTTCCGAACAGCGAAGGGGGGAGAGATGGACACCGATATCGGTGCGACGATGGTGATCTTCACCGAGTTCTACTACTGGGTGACGGTTCCGCTGATGTTCCTGATCCATGTGGGCTTCTGCATGTACGAGGTCGGGGCCTCGCGGCGGAAGAACCACCTGCACACGCTGATGAAGAACACGATGCTGATCCCGCTGGTCACCATCACCTTCTTCTTCTTCGGCTGGTGGATCTACTTCGCCTTCCCGAACGGCCCCGGCATCACCGGCGGCCTCACGCAGAGCGACCACGCCGTGCCGTGGAGCCAGCTCATGGGCACGCATCTGGGCGGTCCGACCGTCGGCAGCGACGATCCGGTGATGGGCTATGGTGTCGAGCTCGGCAACGCCTACTGGTCGCGGCTGAACGGCGTCTTCTGGGCGGCGTTCCTGCTGTTCTCCTGGACCGCGGCGTCGATCGTCTCGGGCGCCACGATCGAGCGCATCCGGCCGACCGCCTTCTGGATCCTGGCCGTCCTGATCGGCTCGGTCACCTGGATCATCGACGCGGCCTGGGGCTGGCACCCGGACGGCTGGATGGTCACCCAGCTCGGATACCACGACGCCTACGCAAGCGGTGTCATCCACGCGATCGCGGGCGGCTTCGCGCTCGGCGTCGTCATCCCGCTCGGCGCGCGCATCGGCAAGTTCGCGCCCGACGGCACGCCGCGCAACATCAACCCGCACAACAAGTGGCTGGTGACGCTGGGCCTGTTCCTGATCTACACCGGCTTCTGGGGCTTCTACGTCGCGTGCAACGTGCCGATCATCGGCTCGGGCGCAATCGGCGCTGCCGAGGGCAGCTTCACCGCGACCACGATCTACCTGACGCCGACCACGCTCAGCGCGATCGTGTTCAACTTCCTGATGTCGCTCAGCGGCGGCCTGCTCGCGGGCTACGTCGTCAGCCGGGGCGAGGCGTTCTGGACCTATTCCTGCGGCCTCGCGGGCATCATCGCCGCCTCGGCGGGCAACGACCTCTACCACCCGATCCAGGCGATGCTGATCGGCGCGGTGGGTGCCGTCTGTGCCTACAAGCTGCACTTCTGGGTCGAGCGGCGCTTCAAGCTGGACGACCCGGTCGGCGCCATCGCCGTGCACGGCTATGCCGGCTTCATCGGGCTCGTGATCGCCGGCTTCATGCTCTGGGGCCATCCGGCGACGGCGGGCTACCACGAGACGGTCGCCACGATAACGCCGTGGGGCCAGTTCCTCGGCGCGGTCATCATGTTCGGGGTGCTCGGCTTCCTGCCGGCCTTCGTCGTCTCCTCGATCCTCAAGAGCATGGGCGCGCTGCGCGTGCCGGAGGCGGTGGAGCTCGTCGGGCTCGACATGGGCGAGGACATCACGGCGGAGACCGAGGCCATCGCGGTGTCCGAGGCCGACATTGCCGAGGCGCGGCGCCTCGGGCTTCTGAGCTGAGGAGGACGAGATGCAGTTCATGTCCACGACCATCGTCGAGACCTGGAGCGGCACCGACCTGACCGCCACCGGGCCGATCTATCCGTTCGTCGGCTTCGAGTTCCTGTTCTGGATCCTGGGGCTGATCTTCTGGATCGGCTTCCACGTGCTCCAGGCGCGGATCGAGAAGCGCGAGCTGGCCGAGGACGCCCGCCTCGCCGGCGAGCGCGACCGGCTGAGCCGGGTCTTCGCGGAGGAGCGCGACGTCTGAGGCGCGGTCCCCGGCGCTGCCGGGGATCCCCTCCCTGATCCTCCCCCCTCGCGGGGGGGAGGATCTTTCTGCGGCCGGAGCCCGCCTGCCTCGGCCCGCCTCAGCCGCGCACGTAGCTGATGACGGAGAGCAGGCGGATCGGCAGCGTCGTCAGCAGCTCCGGCCCGTGGCTGACGGTCGCGTCGAAGAACAGGCTGTCGCCGGGCTGCATGTGGTAGACGTTCGGCCCGTGCCGGTAGCCGACCTCGCCGCTCAGCAGATAGACGAGCTCGAGCCCGTCGTGCTGGAAGAGCGGGAAGACGTCCGACTCGCTCGTCAGCGTGATCAGGTAGGGCTCGACCGTCACCGGCCCCTTCGGGCTGTGGCCGAGGAGCTGGTACTGGTGGCCGGAACGGGTGCCGCGGCGCTCGATGTTGAGCCCCTGACCCGCCTTGACGAAGGTCGCCTCGCCCTCCTTCTCGTAGCCGCGGAAGAGCGCGGTCAGCGGCACGTTGAGCGCCGCTGCGAGCACGCGGAGGGTCGCGAGCGAGGGCGAGATCTGGCCGTTCTCGATCTTCGACAGCATGCCCTGGCTGATGCCGGCGTTGCGCGCGAGCTCGGAGTTGGTCAGCGCCATCTCCTGGCGGTACTTCTTGACCTGCTGGCCGATCGTGCGCTCGAGCCGCCCGTCGCTGTCGAGCGAGACCGCGTGCGGGTCCTGATCGAGCACCCGGTCCCTCGCCGTCGGCCGATCCCGCTCCGGTGCCTGCTCCACGGTCGACCTCCCCCGCGTCGTCATTCCCCTCAGGAAATACTATTCCATTGCGGCGCATCAAGGGAGCGACAGCAGCGGGGCCGGCCCAGGAGCGCTCGCCCCGCTTCAGAGACCATTGACTCGCCCGATCCGGAAACATAGTTTCCCGACAGGAAATACCCTCATGCGCAGGAGTGGGCCCATGTGCGGCATCGTCGGCCTCTATCTGAAGAACCCGGCGCTCGACGACAGGCTCGGCGAGCTGTTCGTGCCGATGCTGGTCGAGATGACCGACCGCGGCCCGGACAGCGCGGGCCTCGCCGTCTACCACGAGGCGGTCTCCGGCGGCCGCTCGAAGATCACCGCCTTCCATGCCGATCCGGGCTTCGACTGGCAGGCGCTGGCCGGGCGGGTGCAGGAGCGGCTCGGCGGCACCGTCGCGCCCAGGCCGAACGAGACGCACTGCGTGATCGAGACCGACCTCGACCCGGAGGCGGTCACGCAGGCGATCGAGGCCGACTGGCCCGACGTGCAGATCATGAGCGTCGGCGAGGTGATCGAGATCTACAAGGAGGTCGGCCTGCCCGCCGACGTCGCGCGGCGCTTCCGCGTCTCCGGCATGAAGGGCAGCCACATCGTCGGCCACACCCGCATGGCGACCGAGAGCGCCGTGCTGACCGCGGGCTCGCACCCGTTCTCGACCGGCCGCGACCTCTGCCTCGTGCACAACGGGTCGCTGTCGAATCACAACAACCTGCGCGCCTATCTGCGCGACCACCGCGGCGTGCGCTTCCGCACCGACAACGACACCGAGGTCGGCGCCGCCTATATCGCGACCCGGCTGGCGGAGGGGCGCAGCCTGCACGACGCGCTCGAGGACTGCATCGAGGCGCTCGACGGCTTCTACACCTTCGTCGCCGGCACCCGCGACGGCTTCGCGGTCCTGCGCGACCCGATCGCCTGCAAGCCCGCCGTCCTGGCCGAGACCGACGACTACGTCGCCTTCGGTTCCGAATACCGCGCGCTCGCCCGACTGCCGGGCATCGGCGAGGCGCAGGTCTGGGAGCCCGAGCCCGCCACCGTCTACAGCTGGGGAGCGCGCGATGCCGCCTGAGACCGGCGCCGCCGAGGCGCGGACGAATGTCGAGGAGCTGGACCTGGCCGAGCAGTCGCTCGGCGAGGTCAACCGCGCGCTGAAGGCGCACAACGGCACCGGCGAGGGCGGCCACTACCGCGTCCTCCACCCCGACGGCGCGCACGCGCTGGCCTGCGGTCTCGATGCGCCCGTCGACGTCGAGATCGCCGGCATCGCCGGCTATTTCTGCGCCGGCATGAACAAGGAGGCGCGGGTCGAGGTGCACGGCAATGTCGGCCAGGGCGTCGCCGAGAACATGATGTCGGGCGAGGTGCGCGTCCACGGCGACGCCAGCCAGTCGGCCGGCGCCACCGCCCACGGCGGGCTCCTGGTCATCGACGGCAAGGCGGCGGCGCGCTGCGGCATCTCGCTGAAAGGCGCCGACATCGTGGTCAAGGGCGACGTCGGGCACATGAGCATGTTCATGGCGCAGGCGGGCCGGCTGGTCGTGCTCGGCGACGCGGGCGACGCCCTCGGCGACTCGCTCTACGAGGCGCGCATCTACGTCCGCGGCCGCGTGAAGAGCCTCGGCGCCGACTGCGTCGAAAAGGAGATGCGCGACGAGCATCGGGACGAGCTGAAGGAGCTCCTCGCCCGCGCCGGCTGCGACGGCGTCGAGCCCGCCGAGTTCCGCCGCTACGGCTCGGCCCGCGAGCTCTACCACTTCAAGATCGACAATCTGGACGCGTACTGATGAACAAGCCCGGCGATGATCCCCGCCCGCGCGGCATGCGCGCCCGCCCCTCGGCCACCTTCGACGAGCAGTCGATCGACTACATCCGCCGCGCCGCCGCGACCGGCCTCTACCGCATCCGCGGGTTCGGGGCGAAGCGCAGGCTGCCGAGCTTCGACGACCTGCTGATGAAGGGCGCGTCGATCTCGCGCTATCCGCTCGAGGGCTATCGCGAGCGCTGCGGCACGGAGGTCGTGCTCGGCGCCCGCCACGCGAAGCGCCCGATCGAGCTGAAGATCCCGGTCACCATCGCCGGCATGAGCTTCGGGGCCCTCTCGGCGCAGGCGAAGGAGGCGCTCGGCCGCGGCGCGAGCGAGGTCGGCACCTCGACCACGACCGGCGACGGCGGCATGACCCCCGAGGAGCGCGAGCACTCGAGGACGCTGGTCTACCAGTACCTGCCGTCGCGCTACGGCATGAACCCGGACGATCTCAGGAAGGCGGACGCGATCGAGATCGTCGTCGGCCAGGGGGCCAAGCCCGGCGGCGGCGGCATGCTGCTCGGCCAGAAGATCACCGAGCGGGTGGCGGGGATGCGCACGCTCCCGGTCGGGATCGACCAGCGCTCGGCCTGCCGGCATCCGGACTGGACCGGGCCTGACGACCTCGCGATCAAGATCCTCGAGCTCCGCGAGATCACCGACTGGGAGAAGCCGATCTACATCAAGTGCGGCGCCGCCCGGCCCTACTACGACACGGCGCTCAGCGTGAAGGCCGGCGCCGACGTCGTCGTCATCGACGGCATGCAGGGCGGCACCGCGGCGACCCAGGACGTGTTCATCGAGCATGTCGGCCTGCCGACGCTGGTCGCGGTGAAGGAGGCGGTGCAGGCGCTGAAGGACCTCGACATGCACCGCAAGGTGCAGCTCGTGGTCGGCGGCGGCATCCGCTCGGGCGCCGACGTCGCGAAGGCGCTGGCGATGGGGGCGGACGCGGTCTCGATCGGCACCGCGGCGCTCGTCGCCCTCGGCGACCAGGACCCGGCCTACGAGAAGGAGTACCAGAGGCTCGGCACCACCGCCGGCGCATGGGAGGACTACCAGGACGGCACCGACCCGGCCGGCATCACGACCCAGAACCCGGAGCTGGCCGCGCGCCTCGACCCGGCGAAGGCGGGCCACCGGCTCGCGAATTATCTCCGCGTGCTGACGCTCGAGGCGCAGACGATCGCGCGCGCCTGCGGCAAGAGCCACCTGCACAATCTGGAGCCCGAGGATATGGTTGCGCTGACCGTCGAGGCGGCGGCAATGTCGGGCATTCCGCTCGCCGGCACCTCCTGGGTCCCGGGCCGCGACTGACACCACCCCGGACAGGGGAACCAACGCGAACAGGGGGGACTTCATGACTTTCGTGACCGACGAGGATGCGCCCGCGCCGGACCTCGGCACCGTCGCCAAGGAGAAGGGCATCCGGTACTTCCTGGTCAGCTTCACCGACCTCTTCGGCGTCACCCGCTCGAAGCTCGTGCCCGCCGCCGCCATCGCCGGCATGCAGGAAGACGGCGCGGGCTTCGCGGGCTTCGCGGCCCATCTCGATCTCAAGCCCTCCGACACCGACATGTTCGCGATGCCGGACGCGCGCGGGATGATCCAGCTGCCCTGGAAGCCCGAGGTCGCGTGGGTGCCGGGCGACCTCTATCTCTCGGGCGAGAACCTCGACCAGTGCCCGCGCTCGGTCCTGAAGCGGGTGCTGCGGGACGCCAGGGGCAACGGCCACGCGATCATGAGCGGCGTCGAGTGCGAGTTCTTCCTGCTCGACCCCTCGGGCACCGCGCTCGGGGACCCCGCCGACACCCGCGCCAAGCCCTGCTACGACCAGCAGGTCGTGATGCGCCACTACGACCTGATCACCGAGATCTGCGACCACATGCAGACGCTGGGCTGGGAGCCCTACCAGAACGACCACGAGGACGGGAACGGCCAGTACGAGCAGAACTGGGGTCCGGCGGACGCGCTCACCACCGCCGACCGGCACGTCTTCTACAAGTACATGGTCAAGTCGGTGGCCGAGAAGCACGGCTTCCGCGCCACCTTCATGCCGAAGCCGATGGAAGGGCTGACCGGCAACGGCCTGCACGTCCACCTGTCGGTCTGGGACGCGAAGGGCGAGAAGAACCTGATGGAGGGCGAGGGCGACGAGCTGGGGCTCAGCCCGCTCGCCTACAACGTCATCGGCGGCGTGCTCGAGCACGCGGCGGCGCTGACCATCGTCACCAACCCGGTGGTCAACAGCTACAAGCGCATCAACGCGCCGGTCACCGCCTCGGGCGCGACCTGGGCGCCGAACACGATCACCTGGTCGGGCAACAACCGCACCCATCTGATCCGCGTGCCGGACACGAACCGGATCGAGGTGCGCCTCGCCGACGGCGCCGCCAACCCCTACCTGCTGCAGGCCGGCCTGATCGCGGCCGCGCTCCACGGCGTCGAGCGGAAGACCGATCCGGGCCAGCGCCTCGACATAGACATGTACGCCGAGGGGCACACCGTCGAGGGCGCGCCGAAGCTGCCGCTCAACATGCTCGACGCGCTCAGGCGGTTTGCCGAGAGCGAGACCCTGCCGCGCATCCTGGGCGAGAGCGTCTGCCGCTCCTACGCCAGGCTCAAGGATCAGGAGTGGAACGACTACATGCGCCACTTCACCGAGTGGGAGCGCCGGAACGCCCTCGACATCTGACCCGGGCGCCGGAGCGCCGACCCCATACCAAGGCCCGTGGAGCCGGATTCGTTGGCGCTGTCCGGGCCTGACCCGGGACCACCTTGTCCTCCGCTCGGAAGGAGGCCCCGCATCAAGTCCAGGGCTGCATCCGCGTCCGGCTCACACTCATTCAGGATCGGGAATTGCGTCGCCTGCCTTTGCCGGGTCGGCACGGGAGGGCCCGTGCGCTGCGTACCAGGCTACCGTCTCGGCCACGCCCTGCCCGAGCGGCCGCGCGCGGTCCCACCCGAGCGATTTCAGGAGGCGGCTGTCGAGGAGCTTCCGCGGCGTTCCGTCCGGCCGGCTCGTGTCGAACTCGAGCCGGGCGTCGCAGCCGACCGCCTCGGCGACGATCCGGGCCAGCTCGCGGACCGAGACCTCCTCGCCCGAGCCGACATTGACCGGCGTCTCGTCCGAATAGGTCGTGAGCAGGTGCACCAGCGCGTCGGCCAGGTCGTCGACGTGCAGGAACTCGCGGAGCGGCGTGCCGGTGCCCCAGAGGGTGACGGTGTCCGCCCCCGCCTCCTTCGCCTCGGGCCGCTCGCTGCGGGGGCATCATCGGGCGGGCAGGGGTGCGCGCTGGCCACGGTCCCGCCCGAGCAAGGCGATGGCCTCTTCGGCGGCAGCCGGCCCCGGGGCTCGCGCATGTCGGCCGGCCACCCTATATCCCCGTTCCCCGATCCCCCGGAGCCAGAGTTGCCGATGCCGCCTGTCGATGATGCCCTTTCCCGGACGGACGGGTGCTCCGCGAGCGCGACGGCCGAGCCGCCGGCGCGGAGCGAGTCGGCCGGCCAGGGCGGCCTCCGCTCCCGGCTGCGCCGGTTCCTGGGCGGCGGGATGCCGGACCGGCGCCGGGTCGAGCGCTTCCTCGCGCAGAACCGCTTTCCGCTGGTCGAGCACGATGCCGTGATCTTCGCCTTCCACGGCGAGGCCGACGCGGTCCGTCTCCGCCACTTCATGGCCGGGGTGCCGAACGGCCAGGCGTTCGAGCGCCTGCC
Source organism: Thermohalobaculum sp. (assembly GCA_035512995.1). GTDB lineage: Bacteria > Pseudomonadota > Alphaproteobacteria > Rhodobacterales > Rhodobacteraceae > Thermohalobaculum. Next base: position 3,753 of record DATKCY010000033.1, on the reverse strand, counting down.
CGGCACCGACCTCTGGCGCCTTGACCTGCCGCTGCCGCCGGGCACGCGCTTCGAGTACAAGCTGGACGTGGTCCGCGACGGCCACGGCGAGTGGATCAACGACCCGCTGAACCCCGAGACCGCGAGCGACCCGTTTGGCGCCAACTCGGTCGGCCACAGCTTCGGCTACGCGCCGGCGGCATGGACCGATCCCGCGCCCGAGGCCCCGGCGGGCGCGCTAGACGAGATGACGGTCGAGAGCCAGGCCTTCGGCGAGGCGCGGAACCTGCGGGTCTACCTGCCGGCGGGCTTCGCCGGGGACCGCACCTATCCGGTCGTCATCTTCCACGACGGCGAGGACTTCGTGAACCACGCGGGCCTCACGACGGTCATCGACAACCTGATCCACCGGGGCGAGGTGCCGCCCTTCGTGGCGGCCCTCTCGCAGCCGGGCGAGCGGAACGGCGAATACACGGACGACCCGCGGCACGCCGACTTCCTGACGGCGGAGCTTCTCCCCGCGCTCCGCGAGCGGTTCCCGCTCCGCGCCGACCCCGCGGGCACGGTGCTGATGGGCTCGAGCCTCGGCGCCGTCGGCTCGCTCTCGACCGCCTTTCGCCACCCGGGCGTCTTCGGCGCGCTCGCGCTCAAGTCGGGGTCGTTCATCTTCGACCGCCGGCTGCTCGAGAGCCGCGATCCGCTGTTCGGGCGCATCGCCGACTTCGTCGACCAGATAGTGGAGGAGCCGGGGCGCCTGCCGCGGCGCATCTTCATCGGCTGCGGCGTCTACGAAGGCCTGATCGGCCAGAACCGCGCCCTCGCCCGGTTCCTGCGCGAGCAGGGCGCGGAGGTGCGCGTCGTCGAGACGCGCGACGGCCACCACTGGCAGAACTGGCGCGACCAGCTTCGCGCCAGTCTGCGCTGGACCTTGCCCCGCGACCGCTGAGCCGCCTAGGCTCGCCGCACGCGGCCGAAGCGCCGCGCCGCTCGCGGGGGGCTCCCATGGCTGACGTCACGCGCACCATCGGCCTTTCGCTCGGGGCCGACATCTGCTGGCCGATCTGCTACGAGGAGCTGGTCCGTCGGCTCGACCTGACGATCCCGCACGAGGGCGACACGCTCCGCTTTCACGTCGAGCGCGTGACAATCGAGCCGTTCGACCTGCGCCAGCCGAGCCGCTACGACGTCGTCATCGACCGGCTGACGCACTGGTACAACCCCAGCCGCGAGTGGATCAAAAAGGCGATCCTGCTGAACGGCCTCTATGTCTACAACAACCCCTGGTCGCTCCAGTCGAACGAGAAGCACACCTCCTACTGCGCGATGATCCGGCTCGGCCTGCCGGTGCCGGAGACCTGGCTGATCCCGCCCAAGGCCTACCGGCACAGCGCCGACCTGCAGCCGACGCTGACCCGCTACGCCCGCTACTTCGACCTGGGCGATATCGGCCGGAAGGTCGGCTATCCGCTCTTCATGAAGCCCTTCGACGGCGGCGCCTGGGTCGGGGTCAACAAGATCGACAGCGAGGAGGAGTTCTGGCGGGCCTACGAGAACAGCGGCGCGCTCGTCATGAACGTGCAGGCGGGCGCCGTGCCCTACGACCACTTCGTGCGCTGCATCGGCCTCGGGCCGCAGACGCGCTGCGTGAACTACGATCCCGGCGCGCCGCTCCACAACCGCTACCGCCTCGACACCGATTTTCTCGACCCCGAGGACCGGTCGCTCCTCGAGGACATGACGCTGACGATCAACGCCTTCTTCGGCTGGGACTTCAACTCGTGCGAGGCGCTCAGAAAGGACGGCACCTGGTACCCGATCGACTTCGCCAATGCCTGCCCGGACAGCCAGGTGACCTCGCTGCACCGGCATTTCCCGTGGCTGATCAAGGCGAACATCCGCTGGTCAATCTTCTGCGCGGCGACGAGGAAGCGCATGCGCGCGAACATGCACTGGCAGCCCTTCTTCGACATCGCGGCGGAGGACATGCCCTACCGCGAGCGGCTGCGCGCCTATGCCCGCCTCGCGCACGAGCGCTTCGAGACCGACCGCTTCCACGAGTTCTGCGAGCGCCATCTCGGCCACCTGGACGAGCTCGCCCACGACTTCTTCGGCTCCGAGCTGGCCCGCGACGCGGTCCGCCAGAAGGTCTCGGCCCTCTTCCCGCCGCACGAGATCGAGGAGTTCACCGAGCTCTTCTGGGGCCGGATCCAGGCGTGGCGCGAGGCCGAGGGCGCGACCTGGTGAGGGAGGTCTCCCGCTGGCACTCTCCCCGTCTCGGGCGCGAGGTCACGGTCGCGCGCTGGGGGCACTGGGGCACGCCCGTGCTGCTCTTCCCGACCGCCGGCGGCGACGCGCTCGAGATCGAGCGCATGGGCGTGATCGAGGCGCTGGGCGGGCTCCTCGCGGGCGGGCGGATCAAGGTCTATTCGTGCGACAGCGTCGCCGGCCAGGCGTGGATCGCCGAGCGCCATCCCCGCGACCACCTCGCGCGCCTCCAGGACCGCTTCGACGGCTTCGTGCGCGAGGAGATCGTGCCCGCGATCCGCGCCGACACGCACAGCCCGGGCATCGAGGTCGTCGCCGCCGGCGCGTCGATCGGCGCCTTCAACGCGGTCGCGGCGCTCTGCCGGCACCCGGACGTGTTCCGGAGCGCGCTCGCGCTCAGCGGGACCTACGACATCGAGCGGATGTTCCGGTTCGGCGCCGACGAGACCTTCCGCCGCTGCTCGCCGCTCCTGTTCCTGCCGAACCTCGGCGAGGGCGCCGGGCTCGACCTGATGCGCCGCCGCTTCGTGCTCCTCGCCTTCGGCCAGGGGCGCTGGGAGGACCCGGGCGAGTCCTGGCGCATGGCCGAGGTGCTCGGCGCGAAGGGCATCCCCAACCGCGTCGACCCGTGGGGCGGCGAGTGGGACCACGACTGGTCGACCTGGCGGCACATGCTGCCGCACTATCTGGAAGAGCTGACCGGCTGAGCCGCGGCTCCGGGGGGACCCGGGGCCGCGGGATCGGAGTGACGCCATGAATGTCCTCTTCGTCGAGCCGTCCTTCCCGAACAACCAGCGCGAGTTCGTGCGCGCGCTCCACGCGACCGGCGCCCGCGTCACGGGCATCGGCGAGCGAGCACCATTTCCTGCCGCCGGGGACGCCGACCCAGCCGGTCGCTCCTCACCCTCGACGACGATCTGCGGGTGGAGACGGCGAATCCCGCGTTCCTCCGCCAGTTCGAGGTGAGCGAAGAGGAGACCACCGGCACCCTCGTCTACGACCTCGGCAACGGCCAGTGGGACATCCCGGAACTGCACCGCGACCTGCCCGAGCGGTTCGCGAAGACGCCACGCTTTAACGGGATCAGCGTCGAGAGGGCGTTCACGATTCTTGCGAAGCCGTGAGACCGCGCGCCGGGTGAGCGGGCGCATCGCCGCCGTCGCGCGCCCCGGCGCGTGCCGCGTCTGCTTCGTTGACGAGCCGCCCTCCTCCGCCGGATCAGCCCTTGCGGCGGCCGAGGAGGAAGGCCACCGCCCCGATTGCGAGCGCGGGGAGGACCGAGGCGGCGAAGGCCGTGACCGCCTTCATGCGAGCCATCGTCATCTCCTGCTCGTGCCCCTCTTCCGCCGCGACCACCGCGGCGCTGGTGGCGGCGCAGAGGAGCGCCGCCCAGAGGGGCGCCATCACATAGGTCAGCGCAAGGAACACCGACAGCGCCACGAACAGCAGCGTCGTGACGCCGAAGACGGCGGCGACGGCAAGGGTGATGCCCTGCCGCCGGGCGTAGAT
>DATKCY010000032.1:0-4875 GCA_035512995.1 Thermohalobaculum sp. | reverse complement strand
CGCCAGCCGGTAGCGCTCGATCAGCTTGCGGCGGTTCGCGCGCTTGGAGTTCAGGTTGCGGGGCCCATAGGGCTGGGCGAGGTGGTGGTCGGTGACGGGGTCCCAGACGTCCTCGTCGATGCCGTTCAGGATGCCGGTCAGCCGGTCCCGCCTGCTGGCGATCACGCCCTCGAGCCCGCGGCCGTATTCGGGCCAGGCGAGCTCGCGGGCATAGGTGGGGCTGACTGTGGTGATCCAGTCGGCGTTGACGAGGCCCGCCTTCAGGAAGCCGACGCGGCCCCAGTACTCGTAGCCGTCGGCGCGGAACTCGCCCGGCGGCAGGCCGAGCTCGCCGATCACCTGCGGCGGGAACAGGCCCTGGAAGGCGATGTTGTGGACCGCGAGGACGCACGGCACGGCAGCGCCGGCCTGGCGGATCATCAGGGGCGCCATCCCCGCCTGCCAGTCGTGCGCGTGCACGAGGTCGGGGCGCCAGCCGGAGGCGCCGCGCGCAGCGACCCGCGCCGCCGCGCGCGAGAGCGCGCCGAAGCGGCGGTGGTTGTCCGGCCAGTCGAGGCCGTCCGGGCCGAGATAGGGATTGCCGGGGCGGTCGTAGAGCGCGGGGTCGTCGAGCACGATCAGGTCGAGCCCCGCGGCCGTTCCCGTGACCAGCGCGGCGCCGTCGCCGAACGGCTCGCGCTCTGGCCGGGGGTCGAGCGCGGCCATGACGGCCGGATAGCCCGGCAGCAGGATCCGGACCCCGATGTCGAGCGGGCGGAGCGCGGGCGCGAGCGCCCCGATCACGTCGGCGAGGCCGCCGGTCTTGACCAGCGGCGCGCATTCCGACGCGACGAACAGCACGCGCATTCAGCGCCCCAGCCGGTCGATCATCGGCTGGGTGACCAGCGCGATCCCTGCGTCGGTCACGCGGAAGCGCTGCCGGTCGAGGGCGGGGTCCTCGCCGACCACCAGCCCCTCGGGCACCGTCACGCCGCGGTCGAGCACGACGCGGCCGAGCCGCGCGCCGCGGCCGATGTCGCAGTAGGGCAGCGCCACGACCCCCTCGAGATGCGCGTAGGAGTGGCAGTGCACGCCGGTGAAGAGCAGGCTGTCGGCGACCTCGGCGCCCGACACGATGCACCCGCCCGAGACCATCGAGAAGACGGCGGAGCCGCGGCGCCCGTCGGTGTTGTGGACGAACTTCGCGGGCGGCGTCAGCTCGCTGTAGGTCCAGATCGGCCAGTCGGTCGAGTAGAGGTCGAGCGGCGGCTCGAGCCCGGTGAGGTCGAGGTTCGCCTGCCAGAAGGCGTCGATCGTGCCGACGTCGCGCCAGTAGGGCGCGGGCTCGGCGCCGGTCCTGACGCAGCTCCGCGAGAACGGATGCGCCAGCGCGCGGCCGTGGCGCACGATCCGCGGGATCACGTCGCGGCCGAAGTCGTGGCTCGACTCGGCGTCGAGGGCGTCGATCCGCAGGAGCTCGTAGAGCAGCTCGGCCTCGAAGACGTAGATGCCCATCGACGCGAGCGCGGTGTCGGGGCGGCCCGGCATCGCCGGCGGGTCGGGCGGCTTCTCGACGAAGTCGACGATCCGCATGCCCTCGTCGACGTGCATGACGCCGAAGGCGCTGGCCTCGGCCCGCGGCACCTCGATGCAGCCGACGGTGACGTCGGCGCCGCTGTCGACGTGGTCGGCGAGCATCAGGCCGTAGTCCTGCTTGTAGACGTGGTCGCCGGCGAGGATGACGATGTGCTCGGGGCCGTGGCTGCGGATGATGTCGATGTTCTGGGTCACTGCGTCGGCGGTGCCGAGATACCAGGTGTTCTCGTCCACGCGCTGGGAGGCCGGCAGGATGTCGAGCGACTCGTTGCGCTCGGGGCGCAGGAAGCTCCAGCCGCGCTGCAGGTGGCGGATCAGCGAGTGCGCGTTGTACTGGGTCGCGACCGCGATGCGGCGAATGCCGGAGTTGACGGCGTTCGACAGCGCGAAGTCGATGATCCGGCTCTTGCCGCCGAAATAGACGGCGGGCTTGGCGCGCTTGTCGGTCAGCTCGTGCAGCCGCGAGCCGCGGCCGCCGGCCAGCACGTAGGCGAGCGTCTGGCGGGTGAGCGCGGTGGTCGTGAGGTTCTGATGGCGCTGGGGGGTCATGCGCTCCCCCGGAAGCGGCGGATCAGCCCCGCGGTCGAGGCGTCGAGGCCCTCGGGCGGCGCCTCGCCCTCGACGACCGGGATCAGGCGCTTCGCCAGCGTCTTGCCGAGCTCGACCCCCCACTGGTCGAAGCTGTTGATGTCCCAGAGCACGCCCTCGACGAAGACCTTGTGCTCGTAGAGCGCGATCAGCCGGCCGAGCGCGCGGGCGTCGAGCCGGCGGTGCAGGATCGTGGTCGAGGGGCGGTCGCCCGGAAAGGTCCGGTGCGGGGCGAGGCGGTCGATCTGCGCCCCGTCCGTGCCCTTTTCCTCCAGCTCGGCCCGCACCTCGGCCTCGGTCATGCCGAAGGCCAGCGCCTGGGCCTGCGCCAGGCAGTTGGCGGCGAGGAGCGCGTGGTGATGCGGGTCGGCGCCGCGCGGCTCGGCGGCGAGGATGAAGTCGACCGGCACCGTGTCGGTGCCCTGGTGGACGAGCTGGAAGAAGGAGTGCTGGGCGTTCGTCCCCGGCTCTCCCCAGACGACCGGGGCGGTGGCGCGGGCGACCGGGCGGCCGTCGCGGGTCACGCGCTTGCCGTTCGATTCCATCGCGAGCTGCTGGACATAGGCCGGGAAGCGCACGAGCCGCTGGTCGTAGGGGATCAGCGCCGTCGTCGGCCAGCCCATCGCGTTCCGCCGCCAGACGGCGATCAGGCCCATGAGCACCGGCAGGTTCGCCTCGGGCGGCGCGTCGCGGAAATGCGCGTCCATCGCGGCGGCGCCGGCGAGGAAGGCGCGGAAGATTTTCGGGCCGACGCCGATCGCGACGGAGAGGCCGATCGCCGACCAGACCGAGTAGCGCCCGCCGACCCAGTCCCAGAAGCCGAAGACGCGCGAGGCGTCGATGCCGAAGTCGCCCGCGCCCGCGACGTTCGACGAGACCGCGGCCATGTGCCGGCCCGGGTCGGGCACGGCCGCGGCCAGCCAGTCGCGCGCGCTCCGCGCGTTCGTCATGGTCTCGAGCGTCGTGAAGGTCTTCGAGGCGACGACGACGAGGGTGCGGGCGGGCTCGAGGGCGCGGATCGTGTCGGCCAGGTGCGCGCCGTCGACGTTCGAGACGAAGTGCAGGCGCGGGCCGTCGCGGTCGGGCTCGAGCGCGCGGGCGACCATGGCGGGGCCGAGGTCGGAGCCGCCGATGCCGATGTTGACGACGTCGGTGAAGGGGCCGGCATCGCCTACGTATTTGCCGGAGCGCACCGCCTCGGCGAATTCGAGGACGCGGTCGAGCGTGGCCTCCACGTCGTCGCCCGCAGGCGGCGCGGCGCCGCCGCGGAGCGCCATGTGGAGCGCGGCCCGGCCCTCGGTGTCGTTGACCGCCTCGCCTGCGAAGAGCGCGTCGCGGCGCTCCTCGAGCCCCGCCTCGCGGGCGAGCGCGAGCAGGAGGTCGAGGGCGTCGCGGTCGAGCTTCTCCTTCGAGAAGTCGAGGAGCATGTCCTCGAACGCGACGCTGAAGCGGTCGAACCGGGCGGGATCCTCGGCGAACAGGTCGCGCAGGTGGCGGGCGCGCAGGCGCTCCGCCGCCGCGTCGAGCCGACCCCACGCGTCCGGCATCAGACCACCACCGCGGCGCCCGCCTCGGCCGGGCCGACATGGGCGCGGAAGGCTGCGAAAAGCTCGCGGCCGAGGCCGTGCTCGGCATAGGCGAGGTCGGGCTCGGCGGGCGGGCGGGCGGCGAACGCGGCCGGGTCGGCCAGCACCTCGAGCGTGCCCGCCGGGCCGTCGAGGCGGATCGTGTCGCCGTCCTGCACGCGGGCGAGCGGGCCGCCCGACTTCGCCTCCGGGCTCATGTGGATCGCGGCCGGGATCTTGCCGGACGCGCCCGACATGCGCCCGTCGGTCACCAGGGCGACCCGGTGGCCGCGGTCCTGCAGGAGCCCGAGGATCGGGGTCAGCGCGTGCAGCTCGGGCATGCCGTTCGCCTGCGGGCCCTGGAAGCGCAGCACGCAGACGACGTCGCGGGCGAGCTCGCCGGCCTTGAAGGCGGCCTTGACCTCGTCCTGCGTCGCGAAGACGCGCGCCGGGGCCTCGACCACCCGGTGCTCGGGCTTGACCGCCGAGAGTTTTATGACGCCGGTGCCGAGCGAGCCGGTCAGCACCTGCAGCCCGCCGGTCGGCTGGAAGGGATTGCTCGCCGGGCGCAGGATCGCGTCGTCGAGCGGTTCCTTCGGCGCGGGCGACCAGACGACCCCGCCCGCCGCGTCGAGCCGGGGCTCGCGGGTGTAGGCGTCGAGCCCGCCCCCCGCGACGGTGCGGACGTCGCGGTGCAGCAGCCCCGCCTCGAGCAGCTCGCCGATCAGGTAGGGGAGCCCGCCCGCGGCCGAGAAATGGTTCACGTCGGCGAGGCCGTTCGGGTAGACGCGCGCCATCAGCGGCGTGACGGCGGAGAGCTCGCTCATGTCCTGCCAGAGGATCTCGACGCCGGCCGCGCGGGCCATCGCGACCAGGTGCAGCGTCAGGTTGGTCGAGCCCCCCGTCGCGTTGAGCCCGACCATGCCGTTGACGAAGGCGCGCTCGTCCAGCACCTCGGCCGCCGGCGTGTAGTCGTTGCCGAGCGCGGTGATGGCGAGCGCCCGGTGCGTCGCCTCGACCGTCAGCGCGTCGCGGAGCGGCGTGCCGGGGTTGACGAAGCTGGCGCCGGGCAGGTGCAGGCCCATGAACTCCATCAGCATCTGGTTGGTGTTGGCGGTGCCGTAGAAGGTGCAGGTGCCGGGCGAGT